>JBOHCT010000241.1:0-4935 GCA_050699055.1 Streptosporangiaceae bacterium
GGCGCGGGTCACAGCACCCGTACGCCGCCCGGGGTATGTCATCGCGGCGGCACCTGCGGCACGACCAGCGGAAGCGGTCTCCTCCTGGGGACCTGGGGCCGTACGGCGCCGGCGCAGCCCGGGCCGCGGTCCCTCCTCTGGGAGCCCTTCTGCCGCGACCGCGCGCATCAGCACGATGCGCCGGAACGCCGGCCAGAGGATCAGCGCGGCGATCGCGAGCAGGGCGACCAGCATGATCTGCACGCCCCACGGAAACGGAGCGTCGGGCGCGAGGATGACCATGTAACCCAACATGATGAAGCTCAACGCGACCGAGACGAGGATCTGCTTGATCAGCATGCCGACGAGCGTCTCGAACCAGTGCATCGCCATCAGGCGCCCGACCCCGGGATGGATCCCGGCGAGCAGGAACAAGGGTCCCGCCATCAGGAGCAGCAAGAAAGCGATCTTGAAGACGAGCACGGCCGCGGACGCGATCAGGATGAGGAGACCGCAGAACAACGCGGCGAGCAGGGCCCCGAACGCGATCCCGAAGCGCTCCTTCCATCTCTTGCCCTGGAAGAGCGGATAGACGTCCGCATGGTTGTTCTTGATGTCGTTCTTGATCCGCTCCCACTTCTGCTGTTTCCGCTGCACCTGGCCGCTGACGTTCCCCTGACCCATCTCCTTGCGGGTAATCGTCTGGGCGTTCAGTAGCGGCATGCTCTTCCGCGCGGTCAGCCCCGGGTTGTTGCCGAACTCCCCGGCCTGCCACGGCTCGTACGCCAGCGCCGTCCACAGCGTGTTGGCGGCGCAGTCGACCGCGACGCCGCGCTGCCTGGCCTCGGCCGCGCGGGCGGCGCCCGCGAAGCACTGGCCGCGGTCCGGCTGGTTCAGCCCGATGATCGAGCGCATCGTGGCCTGGGACACGGAGTTGACCACTGTCGTACCCGCGCTCATCCACTGGTGGGGCCGATTGATCAGCCACAGCGCGGCGGTGATCGCGATGACCATCCACACGGTCGCCTCGACGCTCGCGGTGGCGCGCCCGCGTACGAGGCCCTTCCAGGCCAGCCAGATCGCGCCGATGATGACGAACGGCGTGAGGTACGGCAGGTAAAGGGTGTGGCTCAGTGCGTCGATGACCTTGGCCACCTGGTTGCTCAGGTCGTCCAGCACGTTGCTGGAGTACGCCGCCTGGTACGTCGTGATCGTGACCCGGTCGAGCGCGCGTACGAAGGTGAACAGCGTGTCGGCGACCGCGTTGCCGGCCCTGGCGAACAGGTCGCCGCACCCGAGGTCGGCGGAGTACCAGTGCAGCCCGGCGGTGCCGTAGTTGTCGTACGTAGTACGCAAGGGGTTGTGGCCGGGCGGCCGGACGAGGCCGTCCACCCCGCTGCCTGCGTCGGCCGGCGACGGGGTCGATCCGCTGCACAGGCCATCGAACGGGTTGAGCGGCGAGGCGCTCGCGGGGATCGCGGGGATCGCGACGAGAGCGGCCAGGAAGACAGCGAACAGCAGGGCCCGCGCCCGGCGCCCCAGTGGCCGCCTGCGCCGGGTGGCCGAACCGTGCTCGCCTGCCGTCATCGGCCGGCCTCCTCGGCGGGAGAGCGCGGGTCGGTCGACGAGACGAGCACGTCGCCCTCGAGGGGCCTGTCGTCCTCGAAAGCGCTGTCATCCTCGTCGGGCGGCCGGCGCGTGGGGTTCGTGTCGATCCACCGCAGCAGGTCGTCCGAGATGAGGTCCACGGCGATACGGCCGGCACGCCCGTCGAGGTCACGGAACACGCACTCGCCGTTGCCGAGCCCGCGCAGCACGACCTTGTGCTCGTCGGACGGCTCGACGCCGAGGAGGGTCAGTACATTGTGGACCTCCGCGCTCTCGGTCGAGCGGAAGGTGAAGACGCTGGACAGGCAGTTCGTCACCTGTTCGTTCAGGAGGTCACCGGCGTTCTGGCTGACGAGGATCAGCGCGGTGTTACGCGACCTGCCCATCCGCGACACCTCGGGGACGAGCTTGGCGCCCTCCTGCGTGGAGGTGATCGCCCATGCCTCGTCGAGAAAGATCGCCTTGGGGACCCGCCGATCGAGACCGTGCATGAGGTGGCGGGCGAACTGGCTGACGAGGTACAGCAGCGAGACCGACAGCCGCTGCTCGTAGCTGTAGTCGTCGCGGGGGACGACGGTGTCGGGGAGGCTCAGGCCGGCCAGGGTGAAGACCGTCGTCCACCCCTCGGTGTCGATCTGCTGGCCGCCGTACGGGTCGAAGCACAGCCGCGCGAGGCGCATCTCCGACATCGACCTGAGCACGGCGCCGAGGTTGCGGGCCGCCGCGTCGGAGGACGCCTCGAGGTGGTCGACGACCTTGCCGAGACTCGGCTCCGGCCCGCCCGCGATCGTGCCCACGGCCTGGATCATCGCGCTCTCGCGCTCCTCGCTCATGCGGGGCAGCATGAGCCGCAGCGTCTCGGTCGCCATCGTCCGCTTGGCGGCGAGATCGTCGCCGAACGCGAACGGGTCGAGCAGCCCCGGCGTGGCCGAGCCGAGCCGCAGGATCCGCGCCCTCCGCCCGGAACGCTGCAGCAAGCGGACCAGCGAGGACGCGTCGCCCTTGGGATCGATCGCGGCGATCGTCACGCCGCGCAGCGCGAGCTGGTAGATCAGCAGCATCGCGAGGGTCGTCTTGCCGCCACCGGGCTCGCCGGTGATCGCCACCGCCGTGGGCCGGTTGCGTGCGGCGGCGACCAGCGGGTCGAAGTGCACGACCGAGCGCGCCCTCCCGAGGGTCTCGCCGATGTACGGGCCGACCCAGCCCGCGCCCGAGTCGTCGACGTGGTCGCCGAGGTCGACGGTCGCCGTGGGCATACCGCCGGCGACCGTACGCAGCGGCTGGCGCTGGGCGTACGCGCCGACGCGCACGCGCTCGCCCGGCAGCCACTCGGAGAGCAGCGAGAACTGGTCGCCGGTGGAGTTGACGACGTCGAGGCCGACGTCGCGGTAGTGCTCGACGACGGCCTCGACCCGCTGGGCCAGCAGCTCCTGGGACGGCGCGGACACCTGCAGCCGGTGCCAGCCGTACACGAACGGCAGGCGCTCCTTGGTGATGCCGTGCTCGAGCATGCGGGCGGCCTCGATCTGCTCCGACAGCGACAGCGGCGCCTCCGCTCCCGCCTCACGGATGTGGCGGTCCATGTCGCGGGCGTGCGCGAGCTTGCGGCCGACGTCCTTGCTGGCCTTCGACGGAGGGATGAGCCGCATCCGCGAGCTCAGCTCCACGGGGAACGGCAGCGCGTCGGCGAAGTGCATCCACGGCTCGCCGTCGGGGAAGGGCATGAGGTCGGGAAACCGGGCGAACGACAGGAACGCGGCGTACGACTCCCCCGTCGGCTGCTCCAGCCGCAGCATCGACCGGCCGTTGTGGATCTGCCCCTCGACGAGCGACTCGATCTCACCCGCGCCCCACGTGCGGCGCGGGCTCGCGGAGTCGGGCGGGTCGGGCAGGGAACCGTGGACGGCGTGCCGGAACAGCCACGCCAGCTCCTCGGACGTGGCGTGCCGGGCGCGGAAGGCGCTGGCGGCGAGGGCCCGCCCGACCCGCTCCGCCTGCGCCGTCCAACGCGCGACCTCGTCGTCGTCGATCGCCGGGTCGTCGAGACCGAGGACCCGCTCCGTGCGCTGGTACAGGCTGAACAGCTGCCCGAAGACCCCTCCCTTGAGCTGCGCGCGGACCCCCCGCTGGCCGAGCCGCACGCCCAGGTAGACCTCCTTCGACCAGAACTGCTTGGCCCATACGTAGCGGTACATGCCTTCGAGGTAGTCGCGCCAGCCCGGCCCGCCGTCGGAGGACATGTCGAGTCGGGTGGCCCAGTCGGCGGCTGGGTACGTGCGCTGCGCGACCCTGAGGTGGACCTCGGCGTCGGGCATGCGGACGGCGGCGAGTGCGAGCGTGACGCCCGCCAGCAGGGCCTCGCGTTCCTCGTCCGTCGTGAACTCGTACGGCACCGTGGGAAGGCGGTAGTAGGCCCAGGCGGTCGCCTCTGTGAGGAGCACGCGGCCGTCGAAGTACCTGACCGCTAGGCGGCTCGCCGGCGGGGCCGTCCGAGTCATCGAGAGACCTCCTGATGGTAGCGGGAGGGTACGGCGGAGAAGCCCGCGGCGACGACGCTCGCGAGCGTGAGGTAGGCCAGCTGTGTCTGCTCGCCGAGGGCTTCGAGGCGGATCTCGGTGGCGGGGTCGCTGCTCAGGTGGTCGTCCCACGGGATGTGGACCACGCCCCCGCAGCGGCCGGCCACGGACGCCTCGGCCTCCGCGGCGTCGGCCGCGGTGCGTCTGCTCACGCCGCCAACGACCATGACCGCGCCGCCGGTCAGCCGGGTGTAGCCGTGGCCCTCGAGCCAGTCGAGCGTCATCGCGGCGGCCCGCCCGGCGTGGGGACTGGCCGGCGTGACGAGGACCAGTTGGTCGGCGAGCGGGAGGAGGCGGGCCACCACCGCGGTCGCGGGGTCGATGAGCGTCAGCTTGTAGTAGCGGTCGAGGAACGCGAGCGCGGTGGCGTAGTCGCGGCCGTTCAGCGCGGACACGATCGTCGGGTCGTCGGAGGCGAGCACCTCGAGGCGGGACCGCGACTGGGAGGTGTAGGCGCGCATACCGAGGTAACCGCCGATGGTCCCGAGGCGGGCAAGGAGCGACGTCAGCGTCTCAGGGGTCTCCATCGGGATGCGGCGGGCCAGCGAGTGGTCCCCTGGGTTGGCGTCGAGAGCGATGCAGCGCTCGACGCGGTGGCAGGCGAAGACGTGGCCGAGTACGAGCGAGGTGAGGGTCTGGCCGGCGCCCCCCGTGCAGCCGAGGACGACGACCCGGCGCGCACCAAGGAAGGAGTCCTTGACTCGGGCGATCGCGTCCTGTCGGCGCCCGGTGTCTGAGCGCTTGCCGGCGCGGGCGCCCGCGCGTAGTACCC
>JBOHCT010000242.1:0-4935 GCA_050699055.1 Streptosporangiaceae bacterium
AGCTTCGGTATAATTCCAAACGGCTTCATTCGGGTCTCGGCTACAGGACCCCGCAAGAGGTCCTGGACGAGTTCCTGAACCGGCAGGCAGCGGCATGAAATAGGCCAAATTCAGCTGTCCGGAAAACCCGGGGCAGCCCAGCAACGAGCTGTGGGTCGGGGACGCGCTGCACGGGCCACAGGTCGCCGGCCGCAAAACCTATCTGTTCGCGTTCATCGACGACCACTCCAGGGCGGTGATGGCAGCCCGGTTCGGGTTCGCCGAGGACACCGTGCGGCTGGCCGCCGCCCTGCGGCCGGCGCTGGCGTCTCGGGGTGTCCCGGAGTCGGTCTACGTCGACAACGGCAGCGCGTTCATCGACTCCTGGCTGCTGCGGGCGTGCGCAGTGCTCGGCGTCAAACTCGTGCACTCCACCCCAGGGCGGCCGCAAGGACGCGGGAAGATCGAGCGGTTCTTCAGAACCGTCCGCGACCAGTTCCTCGTCGAACTCGGCGGCGACCACCACCTCAGCGCCCTGGCCGAGCTGAACCGCCTGTTCACCGCGTGGGTGGAGACCGTCTACCACGTGCGCCCGCACTCCGAGACCGGGGTGGCGCCGCTGCAGCGCTGGTCCGAGGGCGTCCCCGACCCGCTGCCCCGGCCCAACCCCGCCCAACTGCGGGAGGCGTTTCTGTGGGCCGAGTACCGCACGGTGACCAAAACCGCCACCGTGTCGCTGCACGGCAACACCTACGCCGTCGACGAGCTGCTGATCGGCCGCCGCGTCGAGCTCGTCTTCGACCCCTTCGACCTCACCACCGTCGAGGTCCGCGACCACGGCCGATCGTTCGGGGCGGCCGTCGCGTTCCGCATCGGCCGCCACGCCCACCCCAAGGCCCGCCGGCAACACCCCGACCTGCCCGAACCGCCCCCGACCGGCATCGACTACCTCCGCATCCTCGACACCACCCACGACCAGCAGCTCAAGCCGCGGATCAACTACACCGCCCTGTTCGGCGACGCAGACACCGGAGAGGAACGACGGTGACCGACACCGCGAAACCAGCACCGGTGACCGCACGCGACATCGCCGACCTGCTCGCCTGGGCCCGCGCGTTGACCGGCGCCGGACAGGCCGTCAACCCCGCCGAGCAGGCCGCCTACCTGCACGCCAAGGCCCAGCTGCTGTCCGCCATCGCCGACACCCACACCGGCGACTGGCCACACGATCGCGTCGCCGACGCCCGGCAGGCCGCCCAGGCCGCCCGAGCCGCCGCCGACACTCACACCGCCCAGCACCCCGCCATCGACAAGGAGCAGTGATGATCGAACGTCTACAGGCCCACTACGGATTCACGAAGACGCCGTTCGGCAAGGACCTCGCCCCCGGCATGCTGCACACCCACACCGCCCACGGCGAGGCCGTCGCCCGCATCACCTGGTGCGTCGCCGAACACGCCCTCGGCGTGGTCACCGGCGAGGTCGGCGTCGGCAAGACCGTCGCCGTCCGCGCCGCCCTGGCCGCCCTCGACCCCGCCCGCCACATCGTCGTCTACCTGCCCAACCCCGCCGTCGGCGCCCGCGGCCTGCACCACCGCATCGTCACCGCCCTCGGCGGCAGACCCGCCCACGGCACCGCCACGCTGACCGTCCAGGCCAGCGACGCGCTGGCGACCGAGGCCGCCGAACGCGGCCGCACCCCGGTACTCGTCATCGACGAGGCCCACCTGCTGTCCCACGACCAGCTCGACGGCGTGCGCATGCTGACGAACCACGACATGGACTCCGCGTCCCCGTTCGCCGCCCTGCTGATCGGCCAACCCACCCTACGCCGGCGGATGAAACTCGGGGTGTTGGCCGCCCTCGACCAACGCATCGCCGTCCGTTACCACATGACCGGCATGACCTTGCAGGAAACCGCCGGCTACCTGCGTCACCACCTGGCCCTCGCCGGACGCAGCGACACCCTATTCTCCGACGACGCCATCGCCATGATCCACCAAACCAGCCGCGGCTACCCCCGCGCGGTCAACAACCTCGCCATCCAAGCCCTCCTCGCCGCCTACGCCGCAGGCAACGCCATCGTCGACGAGTCCGCCGCGCGCAGCGCCGTCACCGAAGTAACGACAGAATGAGCATCCCCCCGACAACATAAACACGAAAGCCCCGCCGAAGTGGTTCCGGCGGGGCTTTCCCATCACCACACATGCTCACCACCAACGACGCCAACATGCTCATCTCCAGTGGCGGGCAACACCTCGACGCGCCGTCTGCCGCGGCCGGGCGGCCTGGCCCGTCCGGTCGGCCCACCGAAGACATCCCGCAGCTGCTGCTGCGGTTTCCGCCGCGGGCGACGCGGCCCACGTGGCCGGCCACCGAGCAGACACGCGAGCAGGTGCTGGACCGCCTGTTCACCGTGCCGTTCCTCCCCGACCATCCCACCGGGCAGGCGCAACGCCGCCGAGGGCTGCGCAGGACGCTGGACTGGCTCGCCGACCAGCCCGGCCAGACCTGGCAGGAACGCTGGCGGGCCAGCGGAGCCGAGGCCGCCCCCGGCACGGCGGCCTGGCTGGGGCTGGTGATGGACTGGATCCGGGCCAAACAGATCGGGTTCGTCGAGGACTCCTACCTCAACCTCGGCAGCGCCCTGCGCACGTTGATCTGCGCCGACGTGATCCGTCCCTCGCTGCGTTGGCTCACCACGCCGGCCACTGTCCGATACCTGGCCGCGGACATGGCCCGCGTCCGCGACCCCGAGGTCTTCGCCGAACTGCGTACCTCCCTGGAGGACGGCACGGAACGCTCCGTGGACACGCTCCTGCCGGCCACCCGGATGGAGGTCCTCGGCCGGATCGCCACGATCATGGCGGCCAAGGGCGGCGGTGTCCGCGACATCGTCGTTGGGGACTGCCTGGAGCTGCTGTCCTACGTCTCCGACAGCGGCGTCGGCAACCGGCGCAAACGCAACAACCTGGGCTTCTACCAGGCGCTGCACACCCTCGGTGTGTTCCCGGACGACGCTCCCCGCACTGTTCGGGTGTTCCGGACCCGCGGGCAGCCGTCGATCGAGGAGCTCATCGACCGCTACGAGATCGCCTGCCGCCCGGTGCGTGATCTGCTGGTGGACTACCTGCGTGAACGTCAGGTCGGCTGCGACCACAGCACCCTGCGGCATCTCGCCTACCAGCTCGGAGGCCTGTTCTGGAAAGACCTCGAGGCGCACCACCCCGGCATCGACGATCTGCGGCTCACTCCAGCGGTCGCGGCGGGGTGGAAGCAGCGGATCCAAGTCGTCACCACCGCCCGCGGCACCCGGCCCCGCGCCGGCGCGTTGAACTGCCTCACCGCGGTGCGGGCGTTCTACCTGGACATCGCGTACTGGGCTATCGAAGACCCGGCCCGCTGGGGGCCCTGGGCGGTGCCCTGCCCGATCCGCCTGGACGAGGCCTCCCACACCAAGCAGCGTCAGCACCGCAAGTCACGGATGGATCAGCGGACCCGCGAACAGATGCCCATCCTGCCCATCCTGATCTCTACGGTCGACCAGCGGTGGCGGGACAGCGCGGAACGGCTCGCGGCCGCCCAGCAGGTCACCCCCGGCCAGGAGTTCACCGCCGCGGGCAGGCGACTACGCCGCTCCGTCATGACCCGACACGCCGGCGCCCGGATCTGGGCCGACGACCCGGAAACCGGCAGGCGCCGCGACCTCACCCTCGAAGAGCACCGCGGCTTTTGGACCTGGGCCGCCGTCGAGGTTCTTCGCGCCACCGGCCTGCGAATCGAGGAGCTCAAAGAACTCAGCCACCACAGCTTCGTGCAATACACCCTCCCGTCCACCGGAGAACTCATCCCGCTGCTGCACATCGCCCCCTCCAAGACCGACACCGAACGCCTGTTGGTCATCTCCCCGGAACTGGCCGACGCGCTGTCGGCGATCGTCGCCCGCGTCCGCGACAGCAGCGGAGCCGTCCCCCTGGTGGTCGACTACGACCGGCACGAACGTCTCTGGAACCCGCCCGCGCCGCTGCTGTTCCAACGCCGCCTGCGCATCGAGAACCGGCCGATCACCCAAGCCGCCATCCGCGGCATGCTCAAGGATGCTCTCACCGACTCCGGTATCACCGACGCCACTGGTCGACCCCTCATCTTCCGCCCCCACGACCTACGCAGACTCTTCATCACCGACGCCGTCATGAACGGCATGCCGCCGCACATCGCGCAACTCGTGGTCGGACACAAAGACATCAACACCACAATGCACTACAAAGCGGTTTACCCCGAAGAGGTCATTAACGGCCACCGCGCGTTTCTCGCCCGCCGCCGGGCCCTGCGTCCATCCGAGGAATATCGGCAGCCCACCGACCAAGAGTGGGAAGAGTTCCTCGGCCACTTCGAACGGCGGCGCGTCGCCCTGGGCACCTGCGGCAGAGCGTATGCGACCAGCTGCATCCATGAGCACAGCTGCCTTCGGTGCTCCCTGCTCCGCGTGGACCCGGCACAGCGCCACCGCATCGTTGAGATCCGCGACAACCTGCTCGCCCGCATCGCCGAAGCCAGGCGCGAAGGCTGGCTCGGTGAAGTCGACGGACTCAAGGTCAGCCTCGCCGCAGCTCAACAGAAACTCTCTCAACTCGATGACAGGGCCCACAGAAAAGGCACCGTCCACCTCGGCATGCCTGCTCTCCCAGGGCCCGATGAGCGCGAGAAAACCCGATGACTGAACCCGCACCAAAAATCACCTTGCCCGCGGAATCCATTCTCTCGCTCGCCGTGCTGCTCCGCGAGCTCGACGAGTTCCTGCGCAACAGCCGCCCCGCCGCCGATGCCCTCACCGCCTTCCTGAACCTGAATGCACCGAGCGGTGATTGCTCTAGTGCTTGGAAATGACAGCGCGGATGCCCCCTCACCTGCGAAAATGTGGTTTGTCGAAGTCTCATTGACGCGGCAGAAAGGGGC
>JBOHCT010000243.1:0-4904 GCA_050699055.1 Streptosporangiaceae bacterium
ACGTGCTCGGGTGCGCGCTCCAGCTCGGCGAACGGCGCGATCCCCTTGCGGCATTCGCCGGCGGCGTCGTGGTCGACCTCCAGCAGCAGGGTCTTGTCGGACTGGACGATGAGCGGCCCATCGGTCCTGAGGTGGCCTCCGCAGTGAGCATCGCAGCGAGCGGGAGCGAGCGAGGAGCGGGTGCGGCAGCGGAGCGGAGGAGGACACCGGGGTACTCGTTCATGTCTCCAGTGTGGGGGCTCGCGGGGAGTGGTCGATGTCGGGGCAGGGCCGGTCGCTACGTCGCCTCCGCTGGGCGGCGTTCGGTCATGCGGATGAGTCGGCGCCAGACCAGCGTGGGTGTCGTGGGCCAGGCGGTGGGAGCCTCGTTCCCCCCGCCGTGGCGCAGCACCCACATGCCGTGCTCGGTGTCGACGACCTCGAACTCGTCACCGCCCGACTCCCCGTCGCCGGTCCAGTCCGCTCGGAGCCGCCAGTGGCGTACGACGTCGGACAGCACGCCCTCGCGGTAGGCGAGCGGCTCCGCGCGATGCGGACGTGGGCGCGGGACCAGGCCGACCAGTCGGGCCAACGCCCCTCGCGCCAGCGACGGGGGGAAGTGCGTGAGCTTGCGGCGGCCGTCGTCCCCGGTGGGAGCAGCAGCGCGACTCCCTGGCCGTCGATCCAGCCCCGCACCGTCTTGCCGCGGTACGACAGCTCCAGCGTGTTGACGGCGTGCATGATCGCGGTCAAGGTGGGAGCCAGCCGGTCATGTGCCGTCCCCGTGCCGTCCAACGCGCCCGCCGTGCGCAGCGGCTCCAGGTGGTCCTCCTCCTGGCCGAGCCCTGCCGCCCGCCCGGCGTCCGCGGACGCGTGGGTCACGAGGGCGTCGAACATGGGCTCGGTCAGGTGGAGATCGCCTGTTCGTGGGTCGAACTGGGGGACGACTGTCACGCCGGCACCCCTTCCACGCGGAGCCCGTCAGCGATCGACACCATCACGTCCGCGAGGTCGTCATAGTCCGTGGCGGCCGTCGAGCACGACACTACGTATCCCCATCCGCCCTTGGCCGCCGACCACTGCTCGAGGTTGACCCCGCCGTGGAAGCGGTGCAGGTAGTGCGACAGCGTCCGCCGGGCGGGCACACTGTCGATCTGGGTCTCCTCGGTGTCGAAGAATTGCAGCTGGTTCAAGTTCTCGCCCAGTGCCTCCCGCGACCGCCGCGTCCACGCGTCCAGCGACTCGCCGTCGGGTAGGCGTTCGACGGTCACCACCACGTTGGGACGAAAATGGCGCAGGTCCTCGCCAGGCGCGACGGCGACCACGGCACAGCCGGATACGCCCTCTGTCACCTCCCAGTCGGCGGGGATGGGCAGGCTGAACCCCACCTCGTCGTTGCGGTACGGCTGAAGCTTCTGACTCATCTGCTTCCCCAGACGCGCCTGTGCTAGGAAGGATCACTGGTCCGCTGGTGGCGCTCCACGCGGCTCACCAAGGGGTCAGGTCGTGCCACTTGTCGCCGATCCAGTCCCCAGCGTCCCCCGCGCGGTCGCCGACCCAGTCCACCCGGTCGCCGACCCAATTGACGGCTCCGTCGTCGTACTTGTCGATCGCGCCGCCCGCGAAGTAGCCGACTACACCGCCGACGACGAAGCCCATCGCGGTACCGGCGACCGGAACGACGGATCCGACCGCGGCCCCGGCCGCCGCACCCGCGAGGGCGCCGCCGACACCCGAGAACACCCCCTCGGCCGCGGCGCGACCGACGCGTTCGTCGGTCTCCATGTGCGGGTACTTCCGGGAGTCGAATCGGGGTGTCGGTCCAGTCCAGCTTGCCGGACGCCTCGCGGGTGGCCGCGTTGAAGTCGTGGACCGCCGCCGAGGCGCCTGCTTACGCTACCGGGAGGACTCGTCCTCGAGCTCGGCGATTCCGGTGATCCGGTGCAGGGTGAAACGGTGGATCGAGTCGCGGGTGGTGTCGTACGCCGTGAGGAACCCGCCCTCGACTCTGACCGGCTCTACGATGCGGCTGCTGGCCTTGCCCTGGGCATCCAGGTAGCCGATCCACACCGGCCTTCCCTCGCCGCTCGCGGATCTGAGCACGTCCACGGTCGTGGATACCGGCGACCGGGGCGGCGCGATCGCCGCGCGGTCGCCCGCGCGCAGCGCCCGGACGGCGGCGGCGGCCAGCCTGTCGTCGGGCGGCGGTGGCTCCGCGACGAGGCGCGGGTGCTCTTGGCGGTGTTCGGCGCGGCGGGCATCGGGTCGGGTCACCACGACGTCGCCGGACGCTGACTCCGCCATCGGCGCGTACCCGAGAGTCCGGAGCCTGTCCACCACCTCGGCCCGGCCGGCCCGGCTCGCCAGCACCGTCGCTGCGAGGCGACGCAACCCCAGCCGCTCGGCCCGCCGGTCCGCGAGCAGCTGTGCGAGCGTCGTCGGATCATCGCAGCGGACGTAAGCCGACGCGGCCCCCACGCGGATTCGACCGTGGCGTCGCGCGACATCTTCGACCAGATAGCGCAGCGGCTGCGGAACGGGGGTACGGGAACGGCGTTCGAGCATGGCGAGCACATCGCTCGCGCTGCGGCCGGCGTCGAGGGCGCGACGTACGGACCCTTCGGTGAAGCGGTAGACGGTGGCGCCGCCGGTCGACTCCACGTTGGCGGTGAGCGTGAGCTCCCGAGCGAGGTCCTGAACCAGAGGACCCGGCGCGACGGCGGTGAGGTCGGCCTGAAGGAGGATGTGGTCGACCGGTTCGGGGAGCAACCGGCGAAGTGTCGAGGCGGCGTCGGCGTCGGCGGCACCCAGCAGCGCCCTGCCATGGGCCGACAGCGCACCGCGGCCGGTCACCCCGAGGGTCTCGGCCTCGCGCAGGGTCCACGAGATCAGCTGGGCGCGCCGCCGGTCCCCACTCCGTGGGCGCAGCCAGGAGAGCCGCTCGCGTACGGCATCGGCGGAAGCCCCGGCACCCGCGGGTAGCCCGGCGAGTACCTCGAGAGCCTGCGTGCGGGCCCCGGGAGCGGCCGCGCGGTAGGGCTCATAGCCGAGCGCGTTGATGGCCTTGTCGCGATCGTCACGTTCGCCTACCAGCCCAGGTGCCCGGACCATGTGCAGCCAGGCTCGGGCGACCTCGACCCAACGACGTTCGAGCGGGTGCAGGCACCACACGTCATAGGCCTTCGTGGGCAGCCAGTCGCCGTGGATGCCGGCGCTCGCGGCGAGCAGGCCGGCGGCGTGCGCGGTCTCAACGGCCAAGGCGGCGTCAGCCTCTTCGACGTCGAGCTCGCGGGCGGTCCGTCGCAGCTCCCGCACGCCGAGTCCGCCGCTGCGCAGGACGGGTGGGGGGTCGACCCCCCACAGCTCGAGCAGGTCCTCGACGGTGCGCGTGAACGCGAACGCCTGGCCCGCGGCCGTGTGGTCGACGGCCTCGGGGTCGTGCTGGTTCGGGTCGAGCGGCGGAGGTTCCGGCTCGGGTCGGATGAAAGGGCGGCCATCCCTGAGACGCAGCGCGATCTCCCGCGGCAGGACCACAGTGTCCTCCTCCACGGGGATCAGGAGCCCGCGCGCGAGCAGCCGCTCAACCGGTGAGGCGGCGGTGTCTGGGCGTACGTCCCGCCGGGCCCCGTTCAGCTTCCCGACGGGAGGCCCCCACGTGAGCCGGTCGAGCACGGCGCGGGCGTCGGGCCCGGCGGCGTCGAGCAGCTCGTCGAGGACGTACGGGTCGGCCAGCTGGACTGCCAGCGCTTCCGGGCTCGCCCCCCGGGCGCCCACGTCGGTGTGGAGACGCCGCAGCCTTTCGGGCGGAAGGTGGCGCAGCAGCATGGCGGCGGGCGGCCCGAGATCGGCCGGGCTCGCCAGTACCTGACGGACGTTCCCGACGACGTGCAGCGCGTCGTCGCCCCAGAGCAGGGCGAGGCCGCGCAGCCGACCGACCGCGCCGGACAGTGCCGCCTCGCGCACCGTAGGCATCGCCGTCCGCAGGGCGTCGTACGTCGTCTCGTCGAGGACGACCAGCGCCTCGAGTATCTGGAGGGTGAACCGGTCAAGGCGATCGAGGGCTCGCAGCACCGAGGCACGCGCGCCCGCGCGTTCGGCCAGCGCGCCGATGTCGGCCGGTACCGGATGGGCGAGGTCAGGCCTGGCCTTGAGCAGCGCACTCATCTCGGCGTCGCTGCGTGCCCGCAGCCATTCAGTGAGGGAGCGCGGCTCGGTCGTCACGTCTTCAACCCTAGGGTGTCCCGCGGAGCCGCTGTCCTGCTGCGCGTCGCCCGGCCGCCGCCCGCGACGGCGATATCCAGGGGACACGCGCTGGCCCCGCAACAGGAAGTTCCGGCACGCGGCGGTCAGCTGCCGGGTTCTGTGGCTCGGTCGGCGGGGCCCTGGGTGCGGCGCCGCCGGCATGCGTATCTCGGGGGCGTCGTGGTACGTGGTGTGAGACGGCATTCTGAGGGACCATTACCTTCATGACCGGACAGGTACCTTCATGACCGAACAGGCCGACCAGGTCGTCCTCGACTACTTGCGGCGCGCGGCCGATGCCGCCCACGGGGTGCTGCGTTCTGACCAGCGTCTCGACTTCATGCGGCGGCTGCGCGGGCGCATCGAGGAGATGCGCCGGTCGGCCGGGGCGAACGACCCTCGGTCCGTACACAAGGTGCTGTCGCGCTTCGGCGACCCTGCCCGGCTCGTCGAGCGAGAACGCGACCGCCTCGCGAAAGAGGCCAGCCCCGATGCGGAACCGCCCGCCGCCCCCACGCGGGAGGGCGACGACGGGCCCTCGACCGAGCCGATCCCCGTCGTCCGCACCTCCGATGCCGGGCGGCGGGAGGCGCGGCCGCGGAGCGCTCCCAAACGGCGCCCCGGGCGCGCCCGGTCCGCCCACCATGGCTCGGCTGAGGGCGCCCCCGCGCCCGTCCCCGGCC
>JBOHCT010000244.1:0-4898 GCA_050699055.1 Streptosporangiaceae bacterium
CTGTCGGCACTGTCGGCACTGTCGGCACTGTCGGCACTGTCGGCACTGTCGGCACTGTCGGCACTGTCGGCACTGTCGGCACTGTCGGGATCGCTCGGCGGGGCGTACGGACGCCGAAAGTCCCGCGCGCGGCGGGCCTCGTCGTCACCGCTGGATGAGGGGCCCCGCCGCTGCGGTTGGTCGTCGGCTGTCGGAGTCTGCTCGTCGGACCCGGACGGGGGGGCCGTCGAGTCGCGCGGAGGCTCGGAAGGATGCTCGACCTCGGGGCGGCGGCCGAAGTTCGGCGGAGGCCCCTGATCGTGTCCTTCCTCGCCCCCGCCCCTGGCGTCGCGCCCGTGCATGGAGAAAGCCTATCGTCGGGGGAGCGGTGGCCGCTTTTGCCCTTGCGAGTATGGATCGGTATCCTGCATGTTCGTTGCCTTATTGGCCCGCTCACGGGCCAATGCCCTCTCCGCCGGACCGTCGGTGGATCCCAGACCGCGAGCAGAAGCAGAGGCTACAACCGTGCGCACCTACAGCCCGAAGCCGGCCGAGGTCGAGCGTCAATGGCACGTCATCGACGCGACGGATGTCGTGCTCGGCCGTCTGGCGAGTCAGGTCGCGACGCTGCTGCGTGGAAAACACAAGCCGATCTTCGCCCCGCACATGGACGCGGGCGACTTCGTCATCGTCGTCAACGCCGCGAAGGTCGCTTTGACCGGCAAGAAGCGTGAGCAGAAGCGCACCCATCATCACTCCGGCTACCCTGGGGGCCTTCGCTCACTGCCATATGTCGAGCTGCTGGCGCGTAACCCTGAGCGTGCGGTGCACAAGGCCGTCAAGGGCATGCTGCCCCACACCCGGCTGGGCCGGCGTCAGCTGCGCAAGCTCAAGGTGTACGCGGGTCCAGAGCACCCGCACCAGGCGCAGCAACCGGTGTCGTTCGACGCCAGCCGAAGCCAGCGCTAGCACTCAGGAAGGAATCGCGAGGATAACCGTGGCTGAGTCCACAGAGGTGGAAACGCCCGTTGAGGGCCAGGAGCTCGCGGACTCCCAGGAGGAGCACGCGGCCGACTACACCACCGAGACCCCGGAAGTCGCCGAGACGCCGCAGGGGCCGGCCCCCTCCGGTCCGGTGACAGGCACCGGGCGCCGCAAGGCGGCGGTGGCACGGGTCCGGGTCATGCCGGGCTCGGGTGAGTGGAAGGTCAACGGCCAGCCGCTCGAGGTCTACTTCGCCAACCGCGTCCATCAGCAGTTGATCAAGGAGCCGCTGACGACGCTTCGGCTCGACGACAAGTTCGACGTCGTCGTCCGTGTCAGCGGCGGCGGCGTCAGCGGCCAGGCCGGGGCGCTGCGGCTCGGTCTCGCGAGGGCGTTGTCGGATCTCGATCCCGAGGGCAATCGTCCCGTCCTCAAGAAGGCGAGGTTTCTTACCCGCGACGCCCGGGTCAAGGAGCGCCGTAAGTACGGCCTCAAGAAGGCCCGTAAGGCACCCCAGTACTCCAAGCGCTAAACCCCCAGATGGCGGCTGGCTGCGTTCTCGCTCGCTTGCGTGCTGGGCACGCGGCGCTCGCTGGGTTGGTTGGCTCGCTGCGCGCAGTCGCTGCGCTCGCTGCGGCCTTGCCAGCCGCCATCTGGACGCGTACGGCGGCTGGCTACGTTGCACCCGTGTCGACGCTTGGCGGTGTGCTCTGATGGCCCGCCTGTTCGGTACCGACGGGGTGCGCGGAGTCGCGAACCGTGCGCTGACCCCGGAGTTCGCGCTGGATCTGGCCGTGGCGGCGACGCGGGTACTGGGGGAGGCCGGCGCGTTCCGGGACCATCGGCCCGCGGCCGTGGTGGGTCGCGATCCGCGTGCCTCGGGCGAGTTCCTCGAGGCTGCCGTGGTCGCGGGCCTCGCGAGCGCGGGCCTCGACGTCTTGCGTCTTGGCGTCCTGCCGACGCCCGGTGTCGCGTACCTGACCGACGCCCTCGACGTCGATCTGGGCGTCGTCCTGTCCGCGAGTCACAATCCGGCTTCCGACAATGGCGTCAAGTTCTTCGTTCGAGGCGGTCACAAGCTGGCCGACGAGATGGAGGACGCGGTCGAGGCCAGGCTGGGGGAGGGTGCCGCCAGGCCCCTCGGGGCCGGCATCGGCCGCGTACGCGATGCCTACGACGAGAGCGAGCGCTACCTCGATCATCTGCTCGCGTCGCTTCCGTGCCGTCTCGACGCTCTCAGAGTGGTCGTCGACTGTGCCCATGGGTCGTCCCATCTCGTCGCGCCTGAGGCCCTCCGCCGCGCGGGCGCCGACGTGACGACGGTCGGCGCCAGCCCCGACGGACTCAACATCAACGACGGATGTGGAGCCACCCACCTCGATCTTCTGTGCGAGGCGGTTGTCGACAAGGGTGCGGATGTCGGCATCGCCCACGACGGTGACGCCGATCGGTGCATGGCGGTGAGCGCCGACGGTCGGGTCGTCGACGGTGACCAGATCATGGCGATGCTCGCGCTGCGTATGCGTGAGACCGGTCGACTGCCCCATGACACGGTGGTCGCGACGATCATGTCGAACCTCGGTTTCAAGCTCGCGATGCGCCGTGCGGGCATATCCGTGGTCGAGACCGCGGTCGGCGACCGGTACGTCCTCGCGGCGATGCAGGCGGGCGGGTACGCCCTCGGCGGGGAACAGTCGGGCCACATCGTGCTGCTCGACCACGCCACGACCGGTGACGGGGTGCTGACCGCGTTGCACATGCTCGCGGCCGTGGCGTACAGCGGTCGGCCGCTCGCCGACCTCGCGGCGGTCATGACCCGCCTGCCCCAGGTACTCGTGAACGTCCGCGACATCGACAAGAGCCGTGCGGCCGAGTCCGTCGAACTCGCCGAGGCCGTCGCGAGTGCGGAGAAGGAACTGGGCGAGACTGGACGGGTGTTGATCAGGCCGAGCGGCACCGAGCCGATCGTCCGTGTGATGGTCGAGGCGCCGAGCGAGCCGCACGCTCGTGAGGTCGCCGAGCGGCTCGCCGCCGCGGTGAAGACCGCACTCGCCACCCCGGCCGACTAGAGAGCCGTTCTTGGGGTCCAGGCCCGTAGTGTCCTCCCCTTCCTGACCGCAAGCGCGGATCTTGAACGGACGCGCTAGGACTGGGGCTCTTCACGGGAGCCGCGGCGGTAGACGAGGACGTGGACCGAGGCGGTCACCACGGTGGGGTCCGGCAGTGCGCGCACGCGGGCGTCGGTCTCCTCGATGGTTTGGTGCCAGGCCGCTGGACCCATCCGCGCGAGATCGCGCGCGTCGTCGTGGGTGAGGCGCAGCCCGAACCGCACCGGGGTCTCGCCGGCGAGGCGCATCCCAGGGGGCAGGCTCGCGACGAGCCGGCGCCGCTTGTCCGGGTCCACCCGCAGCAGGCCGAGCGGACCGGCGACCTCGGCGAGGTGGTCGGGCTCCGGTGTGACGATGACGAGCGCGCCACCAGAGGCGAGGATCCGGTCGACCTCGGCGGAGTTGCGCGGGGCGAAGACGTCGAGGACAAGCCCGGCGGCGCCGGTTGCCACGGGGATCCGGCCGCGTACGTCCGCCACGACCGCCGCCGCCTCGGGATGGTGGCGGGCGATGTAGCGCATGGCGTATGTGGACACGTCAACGGCGACGAGTCCGATCGGCTCATCGAGCCGGGCGGCGAGACGCGACATGTAGTACCCGGTGCCCGCGCCCAGCTCCACCGCGCAGCGGGGGCCTGGGAAGCGCGCGAGCTCCGCGGCACCGGCGTCGGCCACGACGTCGGCGATAGCCGCGAAGTGTCCACGTTCGAGGAACCTTGCCCGCGCCGCGACCATCGACCCGGTGTCTCCGCCCACCGTGCGCCCACCGGCGGCGAGCAGGCTGACGTACCCTTGCCGGGCCACGTCGAAGGTGTGCCCTCGCGGGCAGGCCAGCGTCCTCGCGTCCAGCCGCGGCGCGTCGAGGCAGTGCGGACAGGCGAGGAAGCGGAGGTGCGGTTCCAGCATCAGTGCTGTGGACGGCGACGGGGGAGGAGCACTTCGGCCCATGCGACCTTCTGCACGAGCAGCGTCAACGTGCCGGCGCACAGGATCGCGGAGATGTTGATGCCGAGCTGGGTGAAGGCGCCGATCATCTCGTAGGCGTTGGAGAAGGCGATGGCAACGGCGCCGTTCGCCGCGGCAGGGACGGTCGTCACGGAGATGAGGACCCCGATGAGCGCGCCGGACTTCGACGAGGTGAGCGACAGCGTGCCCGCCACGCCGGCGAGGAAGGCGACGACGAACGACAGGGCGGTCGGGTGCCAGATCAGCACGGGCTGGTCGAGGAGCACGCCGACCCCCGCGATGAGCATGGCGACCGTGAGGAACGCGAGGAACGTGCCGGAGAGCGTCGCCTCCTCGTTCGTCTGCACCTCGACCTCCTCCCAGACGACCGTGTCGGCGCCGTACCCCGGCGCGGCCTTCTCGGCCTCTCGGGCCGCCTCGGACAGCATCACTTCGACGTTGGTCAGGGCCGGCGACCCGCTCTCCTCCACTCCGAGGTCGCGCCGCATCCCGATGACGTCGCTGGTCTCCTCGCGCACGATGTCGCACAGGACGACGTCGCCCGGAGGCTCCCTTGCGGCGTCGGGCAGCACGACGAGGTTGGTTACGGCCGGATGCTCGAGCAGCAGCGATATCGCGGTGTCGACCCGCCGGTGCGGGACGATCGCTCGTAGATGGAGCATCGCGTCCCCCTTCCGTTCGCTCTCATCATCGCCACACGCGGGCCGCAGATGTGCGGCGCTGGGTGGGGCGGCGAGGGGTGCGCGACACGATCGTAGGGCTCCCGCGTTCGGGCAGGTTATGATGGGAGTCTGGTTACGTTATCCGTAACCAGATGAGGAGTGCCCATGTCCGAGCCGTCGCTCCAGGAGCTTGAGGCCGA
>JBOHCT010000245.1:0-4892 GCA_050699055.1 Streptosporangiaceae bacterium
TCCGGACGCCGCCGAAGTAGACATCTGAGCGGCGAGCCGAAGCGGAGCGCGACCGCAGGGAGCCGCCCGCGAGGCGAGCGCGACCGGCAAGCAATGAGGACACCCTGGCCCGCGACTACGCGGAGGCCCTGGACGCCGCCGACCCCCTCGCGCCGTTCCGCGAACGTTTCGTCGACGACGACCCGGAGTTGATCTACCTCGACGGCAACTCCCTCGGCCGACTCCCCGCGTCCTCGGTCGGCCGGCTCAACCAAGTGGTCCGCGACGAATGGGGACGCGGGCTCGTCCGCTCCTGGGCGGACTGGATCGACCTTCCCGTGCGCGTCGGCGACCTGCTCGGGACCCATCTGCTGGGGGCGGCGCCGGGGCAGGTCGCCGTGGCCGACTCGACCAGCGTCAACCTGTACAAGCTGGCGGCGGCCGCGCTCGACGCCCGGCCCGACCGGCGTGTCATCGTCACCGACGACGACAACTTCCCGACGGACCGCTACGTCTTGGCGGGCTTGGCCGCGCGGCGAGGCGCCGAGCTGCGGATGATCACGGCTGACACCGATGAGGGGCTGTCGCTGGACACGCTCGCCGCTGCCCTCGACCCGAGCGTCGCCCTCGTCAGCCTGTCGCACGTCGCGTACCGCTCGGGCACGCTGCTCGACATGCGGGCGGTGACCAGGCTCGTCCACGACACCGGTGCGCTCGTGCTGTGGGACCTGTGCCACTCGGTCGGCGCGGTGCCGGTCGAGCTCGACGCGGCAGGGGCGGACCTCGCGGTGGGCTGCACGTACAAGTACCTCAACGCCGGTCCCGGGGCGCCAGCTTTCCTGCACGTGCGCCGCGACCTGCAGGCCGAGCTACGGCAGCCGATCTGGGGATGGTTCGGCCAGCGGGACCAGTTCGCCATGGGACCGTCGTACGACCCTGTCGCCGGCATCGGCCGGTTCCTCGTCGGCACCCCGCCGGTCATCGCCGTCGCGGCGATCGAGGAGGGGATCCGGCCGCTCGCTGAGGCGGGCATGGAGGCGCTGCGGGACAAGAGTGTCGCGCTGACGGAGTACCTGATCCGGCTCGCCGATGCCTGGCTCGCGCCGCTCGGCTTCGCCCTCGCCTCCCCCCGCGGCCCGTCGCGCCGCGGTTCGCACGTCTCGCTCCGCCACCCCGAGGCGTGGCGGATCTCCCAGGCGCTGATCGACGCGAAGGTCCTCCCCGACCACCGCACGCCCGACCGGCTGCGGCTCGGCCTCGCCCCGCTGTACACGCGCTACGTGGATGTCTGGGATGCCCTCGATCGACTGTGTCGCCTGGTCGAGGACGGTGTGCACGAGAGCTACTCGCCCGAGCCCGCCCGGGTCACGTGAGGTGTGCTTCCGTTAGCTGGCCACTCGTCGCTCCTCTGGCTCTGGCGCGCGATGCACCGCGAGACCCGTCTCGCCTGGCGCGAGGTCTGGGGGGAGCACAAGGTGAGCATCGTGCCCTCGGCGAGCGGCCTGCTGACCAATATGCACAAGAATCGGACCATCGTTGCCCTGACTTCCCTGCACGATCCGCTCCCGCGGTCCGGGCCGGCAGTACTCTCCGCATCTGGACCGCGGATGAGGATCACGCCAGCCCTGTGACAGGTAGGGGGTTTCCGTGAAACCCCCTACCTACGTCCTCGCCGCACAGCCTTATGGTCCAGTCGCGCTCGACCGCCACAAGGCGTGCAGCGGGGCCGCGACCAGCTTGCGACCGAAAGGCACGACCTCGTCACCGTTGTGCAGGACGACGCCGCGCCGGAAGCGCTCCCCGGTGAGCGACGCGAGGGCGCGGAGGCCCGCGAAGTCGGTGTCGCGGACGGTCGCCGACGCCTTGACCTCGACCCCCACGACGCCGCCGTCGCGTGCCTCCATGACAAGGTCGACCTCATAGCCGCGCCGGGTGCGAAAGTGGGAGAGGGTTGGACGTACGCGACTCCAGGCGAGCTGCTTGCGAAGCTCCATCGCCACAAAACCCTCGAGCAGCGGGCCGACGAGGTGCGGGTCGGCCGCGAGACGCTCGGGCCCCACTCCGAGGAGGTGGCTGGCGAGCCCGCTGTCGGAGAGGAACAGCTTGGGGGCCTTCACGACCCGCGCCGACTGGTTCGTCGCCCAAGCGGGGACGTCGACCACGAGAAACACGGCCCGAAGCAAGCCCAGGTAGCGGCGAGCCGTACTCTGCGGCAGCTGCACGCCTCGCGCGACGTCGGCGAGGTTGAACAGGGAGCCACTACGGGCGGCGACAAGCCGGATCAGCGACATGATCTCCGCGACGTTGCCGATGTTGGAAAGGTCGCGGACCTCGCGTTCCACGACGAGGGTGAGGTACGACTCGAACCAGTCGGCCCGCCGGTCGGCCGCCCGTTGCACCACCTGAGGGAACCCGCCACGCAGGACCCGCTCGACCGGCTCTTCCCGGCCCAGCCGGGCAGACGTGTCGCGGCCGAGCCCCGAGCCGAAGACCGCATCAATGAAGCCGTCGGGCTGATCGTCGATCTCCCCCTGCGAAAGGGGCCACAGCTCCGCGATCTCTATCCGTCCCGGCAGCGCGTCAGCGACCGTCGGCAGCATCAGCACGTTCGCCGAACCGGTAAGGAGGAAGCGGCCCGGCTGCCGGTTCTCGTCGATCGCAAGCTTCACGGCCAACAGCAGATCGGGTACGCGCTGGACCTCGTCGAGCGCTACCGCTCCCTCGAGGCCGGCCACGAAGCCGTCAGGGTCGGATTCGGCACCCGCTCGGGTGGTCGCCCGGTCCAATGTGGCATACCCGTCGTGTCGAATGAGGTGGACGAGGGTGGTCTTCCCCGCCTGCCGGGGACCGGCGACGAACACCGCAGGCGTGTCGGTTAGTGCCCGCTCGACGCGACGACGCAGGTGACGCTGGTACACATTCAGATGGTAGCAAAACCTCCATTAGATGGTGGATTTTGCGCCACAGACTGACGGATCCCCCTTGCGAACTCACTAAAGTGAGTGTATGGTTACTTACTATGGCGTCAGCTTCACGATCGACGGCCGAGGTTCGCCGGCGTGCGGTCATCCGGAGCGCGGTGACGGTGTTCGCCCGCTCGGGCTATGCCACCAGCCCGGTCACCCAGGTAGCCGAGCATGCTGGCATCTCGTCGGCGTACGTCATGAAGCTCTTCCCGCGAAAGGTCGAGCTGTTCGTCGCGGCGATCGATGACTGCTACGACCGCATCGTCGACGCGCTCAAGAAGGCCGCGGACGAGACCGGCCCCGCGGAGGCCAGCGAGATCCTCGATCGCATGGGGGCGCGGTACGCCGAGTTGATCGCCGACCGCGACCTGCTGCTGCTCCAGGTGCAGGCCCTGGCCTCGGCCCAGATCCCCGAGGTCGCCGCGGCCGTTCGCCGTGGCGTCGAGAGGATCACGTCGCTGGCCATGTCGCGGGCACGAGCCGATGCGCGCCAGGCTCAGGACTTCATCGCGCGCGGCCAGCTGTGTCACCTGCTCACCGCGATCGACGCCTTCGACACCAAGGCCGGCTGGGCGGCCGCGCTCACCACCGGTATCCGGCACAGTCGGCATCCTGACCGGCAAGGCAGGTCTACACCGAGGGACCCCCAGAAACGACTCATTACGTACCGAGTAGTGAATGACTAGCCACTCTTTATACGAGGAAAGATCATCATGACCACCACCGAGCTGCACGTCGTCCTCGGTGCCGGCGCCGCGGGTACGACCGTCGTCGACGAACTGGTCTCCCGCGGTCTCCGCGTGCGGCACGTCAACCGCCGGCCGATCGAGAACGCCCCCGCGGAAGTCGAGACGGTGGCAGCCGATGTGTCCTCACTCGACCAGGCCGTCGCCGCGACGGAGGGTGCGACGGCGATCTACCACGCCGTCAACGTGCCGTATCACCTCCAGGTCGACCTGATGCCGGGCATAGGCCGGACCGTGCTCGCCGCCGCCGGCCGGCACGGCGCCCGACTCGTGGTACTCGACACGCTCTACCCGTACGGCGATGCGGACGGCGCGGGGATCACGGAGCAGACCCCCTGGGCAGCAACGAGCCGCAAGGGCCGGATGCGCGCCGCGCTGGACAGGGCCTACCTGGACGCCCACCGCGCCGGCCGCGCCCGGGTCGCGCTGGGACGCTCCGCCGACTTCTACGGCCCGCGCGTGCTGAACTCCACCCTCGGCGCGGCGTTCTTCCCGGCCGCGCTGACCGGGCAGCCGGCAATCGGGTTCGGCGACATCACGCTGCCGCACAGCTACTCCTACCTGCCGGACATCGCCCGCGGCCTCGTGGATCTCGGCAGCGCCCCCGGCGAGACCGGTGAGGGACGAGTCTGGCACCTGCCCACCGTGCCCGCGGTCAGCACCGCACACATTCACCGGCTCGTGGAGCAGATCACCGGCACCCGCATCACCGCACACGTGCTAGACCGCCCGGTGGCCGCGGGCCCGTTCGACGAGCAGTTCATGAACGAGTACGCCGAGATCTTCTACCAGCACCTCATCCCACAGAACATGGTGTCGGCGCCGTTCGAGCAGTCCTTCGGCTGGCAGCCCACCTCGCTCGTGGACGGATTGCGCGCCACCATCGACTGGTACCGCGCCTTCCTCGCCACGCAGCCATCGACCACGGCGAGACGGTGACGGTGACCCACCGAAAACCAAGAACCCGGGCCGAGGCACTGCGGCAACGCTGCCCCATCCGCCCTTGCGGTCCGGGCCGGCAGGACTCTCCGCATCTGGACCGCAGACGAGGATCACGCAGCCGGTCAAGACGAACGGGCTTTACACCACGCCGGCGATGACGGTGGTCACGACCTTGCGGACGGCTTCGGCCTCAGGCGGGCCGCCTTCCCGATCGGCGAACAGCAGGTGCGCGGCCCCGATCAGGGTGGGCGCGAGCGTG
>JBOHCT010000246.1:0-4888 GCA_050699055.1 Streptosporangiaceae bacterium
GTATTACTGTCAGGATTGTCAAGGAGGTATGGCATGGGGCGACGCAAGGCCGTGGAGCCGGCATTCGCGGCGACACGGGTCGGCGAGGGCCCCCCGGTCGTGCTCATCCACGGGATCGGGCACCGCCGCCAGGCGTGGGACCCGATCGTACCCGCGGTCTCGGCCGAGCGCGAGGTGATCGCGATCGACCTCCCGGGGTTCGGGGAGTCCCCCGGACTCCCCGAGGACATGACGTACGACATGCCGACCACGATGGAGAACTTCGCCAAGGCGTTCGCCGAGCTCGGTCTGGAGCGCCCGCACGTCGTGGGAAACTCGCTCGGCGGCGCGATCGCGATCGAGCTCGGCGCGCTCGACCTCGCCCGATCGGTGACGGCACTGTCGCCCGCCGGCTTCTGGAACGCGGTCGAACGGCGGTACGCGCTGGCCCTGCTGAACACCGTGCGGATGTCGGCCGCCGTCCCCGATCGCCTGCTGACGTACGCGAGCCGGAGCGCGCTGGTGCGCAACCGCGCCATGTCACCGATCTTCGCCCATCCCGAGCGGGTCGCCCCCGAGGACTTCCTGGCCGATGCCCGGCTGCTGCGCGAGGCCCCGGCGTTCGCCCCGACCGTGCGTGCCGGCCACTCCTACGACTGCCTCGCCACGCCGGTCGTCCCCACGACCGTCGCCTGGGGCGAGAAGGACCGGATCCTGCCCCCGCGCCAGGTCAGGCTCGCGCGGCGGCGCCTGCCCGACGCGCGGTTCGTACGCCTGCCCGGGTGCGGGCACGTGCCGATGATCGACGACCCCGAGCTCGTCGCAAAGGTGATCCTCCAGGCCACCGCCGGGGAGTGACCGGCGCCTACCGCGTCACCGCCGCCCGCCCGCCTTCTCGGGGGAGACCGCGCGCTGGTGCCACGCGGTGTCGTAGACGCCGGCCAGCCGGGCCAGGGTGAGCGCGGCGAGCAGCAGTCCGAAGTCGCGCAGCGCGATGTCGTAGTAGCCGGAGTACGTGAGCAGGTTGATCACGATGCCGGCGAGCCACAGCGCCACCACGTACGAGGCGTACCGCGGCTTGAGGGCGACCAGGACACCCGCAACGATCTCGACCACGCCCACGACGAGCATCGCGGTGTGCGCGCTGAACGGCAGCAGATGGACGACCCACGGGGCGAGGTAGCTCTCCCAGTTCGTCAGCAGGTTGGCGAACTTGTCCAGGCCCATCACGATCGGCAGGACGGTGAAACCGGCCCACAACATGACGAACGCTCCGTAGGCCGGTTCGGTCCGTGCCCGATACAGCAGTCGGCTCACCCCGCCGGTGGCGGGGGCTGGGGTGGGAGCAGGGACAGCATGGGTAGCCATTGGGTTCTCCTTCTAGAAATAATTGTTCTTATTTCTAGAATCCTGCTGAGCCGACTATTTGTCAAGGTGCTTTGGTTTTAGAATCTGCCCCGCAACCTCACTCGATCCGCGCGATCGGGGAACCCTCGACCACCGCCGCGTCCTCCGCGACGAGCAGCCGGACCGTCCCGCCGACCGGCGCCGGCACCTCGGCGGTCACCTTGTCCACCTGCACCTCAGCGAGCAGCTGGTCCTCGGCGACCGGGTCACCGTCCGCGACGAACCAGGTGGCGAGAACCCCCTCGGCGGCCTCGTCCTTGGAAAGCTTCGGGAAGACGACCTCGCTCATCCGCCCACCGCGGCACGGATGGCCGCCTCGATGCGGTCGTGTCGTGGCAGGACGGTGTACTCCAGCGCGTGTGCGTACGGAACCGGTGTGTCCGGGTTCGCGACCCGGCGGACCGGTGCGCGCAGCAGCGTCGGGTCCTCGTCGGCGATGGTGGCAACGATCTCGCCGGACAGCCCGTACGACAGGTAGTCCTCGTCCACCACGACGAGCCGCCCGGTCTTGCCCACCGACGACAGGATCGCCTCCCGGTCGAGGGGCACCAGGCTGCGCAGGTCGATCACCTCGGCGTCGATGCCGTCCCCGGCAAGCGTCTCGGCGACGTCGAGGGCATGGTGCACCGACAACGACAGGGTCACGACGGTGACGTCCGACCCCGGCCGGACGACCGACGCCCGGCCGATCGGGACCGCGTGCTCGCCGTCGGGGACGTCTCCGGTCGACCGTGGGTTCTTCGCCATCCACGGCAACCCCATCGCTCCCTTGTGGAACATGTAGACGACCGGGCCGTCGTCCCGGATCGCCGAGGTCATCAGCCCCTTCGCGTCGGCGGGGCTGCTGGGTACGACGACCTTCATGCCGGGCAGATGGGCGAACGTGCCCCAGAGGCACTGCGAGTGCTGGGCCCCGTCGGAGTACCCGCCACCGACGGCGGTCGTGAGCACCATCGGCACGGCCACGTTGCCGCCGGACTCGTAGTGGATCTTCGCCATGTGGTTGTAGATCTGGTCGAGGCACACGCCCATGAAGTCGGCGAACATCAGCTCGGCGACCGGGCGCATGCCCTCGACCGCCGCGCCGACCGCAAGACCGATGAACGCGGTCTCGGAGATCGGGGTGTCGATGATCCGCTGCGGGCCGTACTTCTCCAGCAGGCCGGTGGCCGAGCCGAAGATCCCGCCGTACGCGCCGACGTCCTCGCCCAGGTAGAACACCGTCGGGTCGCGGTCCATCTCCAGCTCGATCGCCTCGACCATGGCCCTCGACATCGTCAACCGGTGGGTGCTGCCCGGCGCCGCCGCGACCGGTGAGCTCGTGACAGTCATGCTGACTCCTCAGGATTGGTCGGTGAACACGTGGGCGAGCGCCTCGGCCGGGTCCGGGTGCGGGCTCTGCTTCGCGAACGCGATCGCGTCCTCGACCCGCGCGCAGGCCCGCTCCTTGATCGCCGCGGCGCCCGCGTCGTCGAGTACGCCGTCGTCGCGCAGCGCGCCGTCGTACGTCGGGATCGGGTCCCGCCCGGGAACGTCCTCCAGGTCGCCGCGGTACGCCTGCGCGTCACCCTCGAAGTGTCCCCACAGGCGGAGGGTGTGCACCTCGATCAGCGAGGGGCCGGCACCGGACCGGGCCCGTTCGACCGCCCGGCCCGCCGCGGCGTAGACACCCTCGACGGCGTTGTCCTCGACCCGCTCCCCCGGCATCCCGTACGCGGCGCCCCGGTCGGCGTTGGAGGGGATCGACGTCGATGCCGACCGAGGCACCGAGATACCCCAGTCGTTGTCCTCGATCACGAAGACGACCGGCAGGTTCCACAGCGCCGCCAGGTTGAGCGCCTCGTGGAAGCCGCCCTGGTTCGCCGCGCCCTCTCCGGCCACGGCGACCGCCACCCGGCCGGTCCCCCGCCGCCGGAAGGCGAACGCCTGACCGAGGGCCGGCGGAAAGCCCTCGGCCACGATGCCGGAGCAGGAGAAGTGCGTCGCCGGGTCGAACAGGTGCATGTGCCCGCCGCGGCCCCTCCCGAGCCCGTCCTCACGACCGAAGATCTCGGCCGTCATTGCGTTCAGGTCGATGCCGTGGGCGATCGCGAGATGATGCGGACGGTGGGCGGCGGTGAGCGCGTCATCCGCGGTGAGGTGGGCGCAGACCCCTGCCGCGACCGGCTCCTGCCCGGCGGACAGGTGCATCTCGCCCGGGACGAGGCCCTTTCCGATGTCGAACCCTGGGCCCTTGTCCGCGTGGTACTCACGCAGAATCGCTTCCTCGTACGTGCGCACCAGCACCATCGTGCGGTACAACGCGAGTCGCGTGTCCGGGTCGAGCCGGCCAGCGACGGGTGGACTGTCCTGCAGGGTCATGGTGCCTCGCCTCCGCGGCCGTCACGAGTACTTCCCCGCACCATCGGACGGCGGCCGCGACCGCGCAAGACCGGGTATTTCAGATGGTGATAGACGTGTCCGGTTCGTCCGTGGACTCAGCCGGCGGCGGCGAACGCGACCAGCCGGGAAGCGCGGCGGAGCACGTCCCGGCCGTCGACGACGCGGCGTACCTGGCGGGGCGGCACCGAGACCGCGACCGCGCCGACGAAGTCCGGACCCGCGACGACCGCGGCGACACAGGCGGTGTTCAGGGCGTACTCCTCGCCGTCGTAGGCCCAGTCGGTGACCGATGCCAGCTGGCGCAGCAGCGCCTGCCGGTCCGTGATCGTGCGAGGGGTCAGGTCGGGAAGCTCGTGGTCCTCGAGGTACGCGCGCCGCGTCTCGGGGCCGACGGCGGAGAGCACGGCCTTGCCGAGCGCGGTCGCGTGCGCCGACTCCTGGATGCCCACCCACAGGTCCACCCGCGGGACCGACGGGCTGTCCACGACGTCGATCAGGCGGATCCTCCCGTCCTCGAAGACCGACAGGTACGCGGCCGCGTGCAGGCCGTCGAAGACGCCCTGCAGGATCGAGTGGAACCGCGCCGACCGCACCGCGGTGCCACCCAGGCCCCCGGACAACGCGCTGACCCGGTCACCGAGCACGTAGCCGGCGTCCGGGACGCGTCGCAGGTAGCCCTCGTGCACCAGCGTCCGCAGCAGGTGGTACGTCGTGGGGAGCGGCTGGCCGGTGCGCCGCGCCAGCGCCTTGGCCGGCAGCGGGTGGTCGGACTCGCCGACCGCGTCGAGCAGATGCAGCGCGCGCTGGACCGAGCCGATGAGCGTGGGCCCCGCGTTGACCGCCATGCGCCATCGTAGACGCGCGGGCCGGCGGCGCGGAAGTGTCGGCCGTCGGCCCCGGGCCACGTCTATCCGTCGTACCGGTTTCAATCACCGCCGATCGGGTACGAACGCCCCGACGGCGGCGGCCCTCCCGGACGCGCGCTCGTCGACAGGAGGACCGATGCAGGCTTCGTCGCGCAGCTCGAGGACCCGCTCGGCCATGGTCGCCGCGGCGACGTGTGCGCTGCTGGCCGTCGCCGGGTGCAGCGGGAGCAGCGGCTCCGCGGCGGCGGGGGCGA
>JBOHCT010000247.1:0-4860 GCA_050699055.1 Streptosporangiaceae bacterium
AACCGGCCCCCGCCGAGCCACACCACGCCACTACCTGCCGCTCGGACACCCGCCGCCGGACGAGCCGCAACGCCCTCACCTGCGGCAACAGCGCAGAGAAAGAAGATCTAGCGCTGTAGTACTAGCGGCGGCGGGCGAGCAGATATCCGAGGATCACGCCGAGGACGGCCACCGCGGTCAGCGCGCCCCAGAGCGGAATGAGTGCGGACGCGGTCAGGAACGCGATCCGCGTCGGCTCGCGGTTTTGAACGATGAAGATCACGGCGAGAACGGCGAGCAGCGCGGACACGATGAGGCGGGGGGAGACGCGCCGGTCGCTCCACTTCCGGGGGGCCGGGTCGCCGCGGCGTCCTCTGGGCTCCGTGCCCCCGCTCGTCCGGAAGGTCTTGTCTGTCATTGGTCGCACACCTTCGTTGGGAAGAGAAACGCAGGCGACCCCAGGCCGAGGCCGAGGGACGAGCCGCATCACGGACACAGCGCGGCCTGCTCTCGGTGCGGCGGTGCCCTATTGCAGGGAGCGTACGAGCTCGGCCTCGTCGTCCTTGGTCAGGGAGGTGTGGATCACCTCGGGGTTGTACGGGCGGAGGGCCGCGCGCACCCTGTCCGGCGTGGAGCTGCGCACCAGCGCGAACACCGCGGCGCGGCCGGGCTGCAGCGTCCCCGCGATGCGCTTGATGACGTCGTCGTGGATGCCGACGTCGGAAAGCTTGCCGCCGACGGCGCCGGTGGCGGCACCCACGGCGAGACCGGCGACCGGGGCGAGGAAGAGCAGGCCGATGAGGGTGCCCCACAGCGCCCCGCTGGCCGCTCCCGCGCGGGTCAGCGGCATGGCCTGCTGGATCTTGACCTTGCCCTCGTCGTCGCGCCAGGCCAACGCCGCGTCGTCGAGGTCGACGAGTTCCTCGCGGGCCAGCTCACTGCCGAGGTTGAAGACCTCCTCGGCCTTGGCCTTGCTGTCGAAGCCGAGCACGACCAGGTGTGCCATGACCATTCTCCTCTTCGGGGTCGGGAGTCGGTCGACGCTCGAACTGTCCCTCCGGCGGGCGTCGGCGCGCCTCGCCCGTAGCGGGTGACTCGCCGGTGGCGTCGCGCCGGCCCGTCACAGCAGGCCGCATCGCCGGGCGGCGGCGACGGCGTCACGGCGGGTGGTCACGCCGAGCTTGCGGTAGATGCCACGGAGGTGGGTCTTGACGGTGTTGACCGAGACGTACAGGGCGGCGGCGATCTCGTCGACGGTGCGCATGGCGGGCAGTTCGGCGAACAGCTCCAGCTCGCGCTCGGTGAGCGGGTCGATCGGCCCGACTGGGTCCGGTTGGAGGGCCGCGAGGACGTCGGCGGCGAAGCGCTCGTGTCGGCCGAAGCGGCCCACGCCGGCCGCGAGCAGGTCGCGCATCGGCCGGCCGGCGTCCACGAACGGACGCAGCGCGCGCCGGGGCGCGGCCAGGGCCAGGGCAGCGCGCAGCGCCTCATGCGCACGGTAGGCGTCGCCGGACTGCCCGGCGAGGGTGGCCTCAAGCAGCCACGCGTCGATCAGCGTCGTCGCGGTGAGGCATCGAGCCGAGCCGTCGAGGATCGGACGCAACGTGCCCCGGGCGTCCTGGGTCCGACCCTTGCGTGCCTGCAGGACCGCGTGCACGAGGTTCGACTCCCCGCCGGTGCCGAGAAGCCCCTGGATGCGCCGCGCCGCCTCGGTAGCCCATTCGATCTCGCCGGTCTGGAGCGCCATGCGTTGCTCGAGAGGTATGGAGACCGCGGCGAGTTCCGGTGTCACCTGCTCCTCGCCGTACCGCTGCCAGTGCGCCCGCAGCTGCGCGACCACGGCGTGCCTGTCCCCGGCGCCGTCGAAAGATGTGGCGGCCCGGAGCACGCGCGCGGTGAGCTCGATCGTGGTATCGGATCGTCCTTCCATGACCTCCAGCGCCGTGGACACGTGCCGCCGGGCCGCTTCGTCGTCGAGGTTCTGGTACTCCACCCACGCGGCCATGAGGTGGGCGTAGGCGCAGCTCGAGGTGTGGGCCCAGCCGTGCGGCTCGGCGAAGTCCAGCGCCCGCGCTGCGCGACTGGCCAGCTCGACGAAGTCGCCCCTCGCGCCCGCGACGGCTGCGAGGTGCGACATGCAGTGCAGCGCGAGGTAGTCGTGTCCCTGGAGGACGGCCAGGGTCGCGGCGCGCTGGAGGTCGCGGTCGGCGGCGTCGTGCCGGCCCAGCCAGAGGCACGCGGTCCCCCGGTTGGCCAGGGCGTACAGGTCGAGGTCGGGGTCTCCTGTGTCGTCGGCGTTGGTCGCCGCGAGGGTGGCGAGCGCCGCCACCATGTCTCCTCCGAGGCGGGCGCGGTTCAGCGCGACGGCGGCGTGCAGCGCCCGCAGTCGCCCATCCTCATGGGCCGTCGCGTCCGTGCTCAGGTGTCCCATGCCGACGTCGGCGGCGGCGACGTCGCCGATGTCGAGGGCGGCGGCGGCCGCGACGAGGGCGACCGCGGGCCGCCGCATGATCGCGTCCGGGACGTCGCCGAGGACGCGTCGTAGGGCGGCGCCCTCCCCGGCCATGAGCAGCCGGAGGCCGTGGGCCTGGAGGAGGCGTGTCGTCGCGTCGGGGTCGTCCCCCACCATCGCGTGTTCGATGGCCCGCACGGGCGCGTCGTGGGCGGCGAACCACGCCGAGGCGGTGCGGTGCAGCCTGTGGCGGGCGGAGAGGTGGCGCCGGTTCAGCTCGGCCCGCAGGTAGCCGCGCAGTAGGGGGTGGTAGCGATACCAGTCGCTCCGGCGCCCGAGCCGTACGGTGAGGGCGTTCGCCCGCGCGAGCCGGTGCAGGATCTCCCCGGCGTCCTCCCGCCCGGACAGGGCCGCGGCGAGGTCGACGGTGACTTCGTCGCACACGCTCGTCGCCAGGAAGAATTGCCGGATGTGCTCGGGAAGCCGGGAGAGAACCTCGTCGATCAGGTAGTCGGCGACCGCGCGGTCGTCCCCGACGAAGTCCGCGATGATGGTTTCCGGCTCCTCCTCGCCGTCCAAGGAGAGGATCGCCAGCCGCAGGCCGGCCGCCCATCCCTCGGTCCGTTCCCACAGCAGCTCCATGGCCCCGTCGGCCAGCCGGATGCCGTGTTGGGCGAGAAGCAGCCGTGCCTCCTCGCGGGTGAAGGTCAACGCCTCGGCGTCGATGTCCCGCAGCCGGCCCTCCAGGCGGAGCCGGGCCAGGCCAAGCGTCGGCTCGTACCGGGCGGCGAGCACCAGGCGCAGCCGGTTCGGGATGGTCCGCAGGAGCATTTCGAGGCTGCGCAGCGCGGCCGCGTCATGAAGCTGGTGCAAGTCGTCGAGGACCAGCCAGACCGGGCCGTTCAGCTCGTCGAAGGCCTCCACGACCGCGGCGAGGAAACCGCTCTCCATCGCCGCTCGGGGTGGGGTGAGCCGGTACAAGGCGCTGTCCGGCCCCCACGCGCCGGTCGCCTCCAGCGCGGCGAGGATCGCCGACCACAGCGGGAAGACGTCGTTATCGTCGGCGTCCACCGTCGCCCACGCGACCGGACGGGCATCGGACCCGGTCGTGTCGGCGTGTCGCTCGCGGGCCCACGCCGCCAGCAGCATCGTCTTGCCGGAACCCGCCGGCGCGCACACCAGCGTGACGTCGGGGGCGGGCTCGTCTGGAGCCTCGGGTTCGAGCAGCCGCAGCAGTCGGTCCCGACGGGTGAGCGTGGTCGAGGCGACCGGTACACGTACCTTCGGAGCTGGCACCGCGCTGCGCTCCGCCAGCGTCCCCCGGGGCTGGACCATTTCCGCCAGACTACACTGGCCGCGAGTGGTTTGTCATGATTCGCCGGACTCCAGGCAGCTGAACGAACCCCGGGTCGCCTTGCCCGTTCTCACTCGCTGCGGGTGACGCACGTCCTCGGCGCGGGCCGGAACCATGGGACGCGAGCCTAGGGGTGGAACGCAATGACTAAGCCCGTCCGCTACGAGTTCCGACTTGCCGAGCCCGTCTCCGAGCGGGCGGCGTGCGCGTTTCCTGAGCTCGTCCTGGTCACCGGCTCCGCCAGGAACGTTCTCCATGGGAGGGTGCGAGACCAAAGCCAGCTGTACGGGTTGCTCGCCCGGTTCCAGACGCTCGGCCTCACCCTGGTGGAGCTGCGCCGCCTGGCCGACTGAGGGGGCGTGGGATGAGGACAACTCCCCGCATCGCCGATCACGGGCTGGTCGGCGACCTGCAGACCGCGGCGCTGGTGTCGACCGACGGAGAGATCGACTGGCTGTGCCTGCCGCGGTTCGACTCGCCCAGCGCGTTCGCCTCACTGCTGGACCGGGACCGCGGCGGTTACTTCCGGATCTCGCCCGCCGGGGGGCAGTACCGGTCCCATCAGCTGTACCTGCCCGACACCGCCGTGGTCATCACCCGGTTCATGACCGAGGAGGGCGTCGGTGAGGTCGTCGACTTCATGCCGGTGTCCGACGAGGTAAGCGCGACGGATCGGCACCGCCTCGTCCGGGTGGTTCGGGTCGTACGGGGCGAGATGCGGTTCGCGTTCGAGCTCTTCCCGGGTTTCGACTACGGTCGGGCGTCGCACACGGTCGAGGTGACCGACGACGGCGCGGTGTTCCGCTCCGGCGACCAGCACGTGACCGTGCACCTCGCGAGGTTGCTCAACCTCGAGTACGAGGACATACGGGTGGCCGGCCCAAATGGCGACGGGCTGCGGGCGAGCGCCACGTTGCGGGCCGGTCAGGTCGGCGGCGCCGTGCTGGAGTTCGGCCCGGCCGGACCGCCGCACCGGTTCACGCCGGACGAGGCCTGGCGGCTGTTCCACGACACGGGATGGGCGGCAGGAATTCGTCTACGGGCGGATCAACTCCTGGACCGCGTTCGACCGCGG
>JBOHCT010000248.1:0-4836 GCA_050699055.1 Streptosporangiaceae bacterium
CGCCGGCTTCTGCGTCGGTCTTGGCGGCCAGCTGCTCGGGCCCCGAGGAACGTTCGTGCTCGCCGGAACCCTGTCCGTCGGTGTCGCGATCCTCGTCCTACGCAGCAGGAGAGCGCTCGCCGATACGCTCGGGGCGTGACACCCGAACCGCTCCCACCCTCGCCCTGGGTGTTCGACCCGAGCGCCTGGCCGGCCGAGGACTGTGTCGCGGTCGGCGCCGACCTGGAGCCGTCGACGATCGTCGCGGCCTACCGCGCGGGCGCCTTCCCGATGCCGCTGGGCACGACCGTGCGCGGCGACGGCAGGGTGGCCGCGGGGCCGATGGCGTGGTGGTCGCCGACCGAACGGGGCGTCCTCCGGCTCGACGCGCTCCGGGTCAGCCGGTCCCTGCGGCAGTCGTGCGGCAGGTACACCACGACCGTGGACCGCGCCTTCGGCGACGTGATCGCGGCGTGTGCCGACCCTGCACGCCCCGGTGCCTGGATCAGCGCGGAGATCCTCGAGGCGTACGTGCGTCTGTACGAGCTCGGCTGGGCGCACTCGATCGAGACGTGGGACGCCGACGGAGGCCTCGCGGGGGGCCTGTACGGGCTCGCGATCGGCGGCCTCTTCGCCGGCGAGTCGATGTTCCACCACGCGCGGGACGCGTCGAAGGTCGCGCTCGTCGGGCTCGTCGACGTGTTGTCCGACAATCATGCGAACAGACGGTTGATCGACGTGCAGTGGCGTACCGACCACCTCGCCACGCTGGGGGTCACGACCTGGGCGAGATCTCGTTATCTGCAAGGGCTTTCGACGCTCGTCGGCGTCCCGCTCCCGGCGCTCTGGCGGTGACCGTACGCGGCGCCGCGGCCCGGCGCACTCCCTCCTGGCACCGGTCTGGTCTAGTCTCTGCGGGGCGCCCCAACAGGGCGCGTACGCCGAAACGACGGGACGACGGGCGATTTACTCCTGGTCGTTCCCTATACTCGGTGCGATCCACTAACCAGTACGTCGGAGGAATTTTCGTGAACCGTAGTGAACTCGTATCCGCCGTCGCCGAGAGCGCCGGCACCAGCAAGACCGATGCCGACGCCGTGCTGAGCGCGTTGGGTGACACCCTGATCGACGCGGTGCAGAAGGGTGACAAGGTCCAGATCCCCGGTCTGCTGACCGTCGAGCGCGTCGAGCGTGCCGCACGCACCGGTCGCAACCCCGCGACGGGCGAGACGCTGGACATCCCCGCCGGCTTCGGCGTGAAGGTCAGCGCCGGAAGCAAGCTCAAGAACGCGGTCAAGTAGCCGCCTGCAGTCCCACGCGGAGGAATCGGCCAGGTGGCGCCCGAGGCGGCACCTGAGTCGATTTCTTCGTTCAGGGGCACGGGAGGGGGCAGACTGGTGCCGTGCCCGAGCTGCCCGAAGTCGCCGCCCTCGCCGGTGACCTCCGCGACCGCCTGATCGTGGCCGGGCCCACAGCGATCGCCCGGGTGCACCCGGTCGCGATCAGCGCGCTGAAGACGTTCGACCCTCCGTTCGACGCGCTGGCCGGTCTCGTCGTCGACGACGTCACGAGGCACGGCAAGTTCCTCGACCTCGAGGCCGGTGGCCTGCACCTCGTCGTCCACCTCGCCCGCGCCGGCTGGGTCCACTGGCGCGAGAGCGTGCCCGACACCCCGCCACGGCCGGGAAAGAACCCGCTCGCGTTCCGCGTGGTACTGGACGACGGGAGCGGGTTCGACCTCACCGAGGCGGGCACCAGGAAGGGCCTCGCGGTCTACCTCGTTCGTGACCCGGGCGAGGTGCCCGGGATCGCCCGCCTCGGCCCGGACCCGTTGCGCGAGTCCTTCACCGTCGACGCGCTGCGCGAGATCCTCGTACGCGCCGGGCGGTCGCAGGTCAAGGGCGTGCTCCGCGACCAGTCGGTGATCGCGGGGATCGGCAACGCGTACTCGGACGAGATCCTGCACGCGGCGAGGATGTCCCCGTTCAGACCGGTCGCGGCGATCGCCGAGTCGCCGCAGCTGCTCGACGCGCTCTACTCCTCGATCGGGGACACCCTCCGGGCCGCGATCGCGCGCTCGGACGGCGTGGCCGCGGCCGAGCTGAAGAAGGAGAAGAAGGCCGGACTGCGGGTGCACGGACGCACCGGTCTGCCGTGTCCGGTCTGCGGCGACGCCGTGGCCGAGGTGTCGTTCGCGGACTCGTCGTTGCAGTACTGCCCGACCTGCCAGACCGGCGGCAAGCCGCTCGCCGACCGCAGGATGTCCAAGTTCTTGAAGTAGCGCGCGGAGTACTCGAACCGGCCCGCGGGTGGTCCTGACGTATCGTGCGAATATGGCGACCACGACCAGACCACCGTTCCACGCCGACCACGTCGGGAGCCTGCTGCGCCCTCCGGCGCTGGCCCGTGCCCGCAAGGACTTCGTCGCGGGGACGATCGACCGGGCCGCGCTGGGCGCGGCCGAGGACGCCGCCGTACGCGACCTGGTCGCGATGCAGCGGCGCGTCGGCCTGCACGGCATCACCGACGGCGAGCAACGCCGCGCGGCGTGGCACATGGACTTCCTGTACAGCCTCGAAGGTGTCTCCCGCGTGGACGAGCAGATCGACGTTGTCTTCCACAGTGAGCGCGGCGACACTACCGCGACGTTCACCGGCGTACGGATCGACGGCAGGCTCGGCGTCGGCGAGACGATCTTCGCGGACGCGTTCGGCTTCCTGCGGGACACCGTGGCCGAGTCCGGTGCCGACGCGACCCCGAAGCTGACGATCCCGTCGCCGAACATGCTGCACTACCGGGCCGGGTCCGCGGCGATCGACCGTGAGGTGTACCCGACCGACGAGGAGTTCTTCGCCGACCTCGCGGGCGCCTACGCCACCGAGATCGCGGGCCTGGCCGACCTCGGCGTCACCTACCTGCAGCTCGACGACACCTCGTTCGCCTACCTGAACGACCCCGAGCAGCGCGCCGCGTTCGCCGCGCGCGGGGGCTCGGCCGAGGAGCCGCACCACGCGTTCATCGACCACTTCAACGCGTCCGTGGGCGGCCGGCCGGACTCGATGTTCCTGTCGACCCACATGTGCCGCGGCAACTACCGGTCGGCGTGGACCGCCAGCGGCTCGTACGAGTACGTCGCCGAGGACCTGTTCGGCCGGCTCGACGTGGACGAGTTCTTCCTCGAGTACGACGACGAGCGGTCCGGCGGGTTCGAGCCGCTGCGCTTCGTACCGCCGGGCAAGTCGGTCGCGCTCGGGCTGGTCACGACCAAGTCGCCCGTACTCGAGGACAAGGACACCCTGAAGCGGCGGATCGACGCGGCCTCGAAGTACGTGCCGCTGGAGCGCCTGTCGTTGTCACCGCAGTGCGGTTTCTCCTCGACCGAGGAGGGCAACGTCCTCACACCGGACGAGCAGGAGGCCAAGCTCGCGCTCGTCGTCGAGACCGCCGCGGAGATCTGGTCCTGAGAGAACGCACGGATGCAGGCAGGCAAGCGCGATTTGAAGGATCACCGTCGGTCTCGGGCCGCGGTAACCGACCGCAAGGCTTCAAACCGGTCCTGAGCCGCTGCTCAGACCAGCGGACGCCCGGCTCGTCGCCACTCGGTCACCCCGCCGTCGAGGTTGACCGCGTCGACGCCGGCGTTCTGCAGGAACGCCGTGGCCCGCGCCGACCGCCCGCCGGACTTGCAGTAGACCAGGACCTGGTCACCGGTGGGGACCTCCTCGACCCGCTCGGGCAGTTGCCGGAGCGGGATGTGGGACGCGCCCTCGAGGTGCCCGGACGCCCACTCGTCGTCCTCGCGCACGTCCAGCACGGTCAGGTTCTCCGGCAGCGGGTCGGGGACGCCCGCGACCGGCACGGTCGGTATCGAGATCTCGTTCATCCTTCCATCGTGCCAGGCCGGTCCAGTCAGCCGGTGTCCTGACGGTTCGGTCGGATACGCTGCAACCGTCGACGATCAGCGAAGGGGCGCGACCATGCAGGGTCCAGGTCAGCCAGGTCAGCCACCCGGCGGCGGGCAACCGCCGCAGGGGCCGCCCGGGCCGCAGGGCCCTCCGCCGGGCTACGGTCCGCAGGGCCCTCCGCCGGGCTACGGTCCGCAGGGCCCGCCCCCGGGCTACGGTGCGCCCCCGTACGGCTACGGCCCTCCCGGCGGGCAGCCCCCGGGCCCGCCCCCGTCACCGGCCATGCGCAGGGGGCCGTCGCGTCTACCGGCGATCGCGACCGTCGGCGTGCTGGTCGGCGCGCTCGGCGCTCTCGTCTACGGCGGCTACGCGATCATCGCGCGGCGGGGCGTGTTCGCCGACCTCGCGGACGACGCGTCCGCGGTCTCGACCGGGCGCGCGTCCGGCAGCGACACGACGAATACCGTCCTGCTCACGATCGCGCTCGTACTCGTCGTGGTCGCCGTGGCCCTGTGGCTGACGACTCTGCTCCGCGCCCGCCGCGGGCGCGGCTCCGTCGGCTACGGTGCGTTCGGCCTGGTCGGCCTGGGCATCATCGGGGCGGTCGTGGGCGGCGTCCTGAGCTCCGGTGTCGAGGACGTCGCGGACGCGGGCAAGGCCGCCGGCGCGTACATCCTCGTCGGTGTCGGGTTCGTCCTGATCGCTCTCGGCCTCCTGCTCGCCGCTGTCGCGTTGCGGCAGCCGCCGGCCGGCGATGAGCCGAGCACGCAGTACGGCGGGCCCCAGTACGGCGGGCCCCAGTACGGCGGGCCCCAGTACGGCGGGCCTCAGTACGGCGGGCCTCAGTACGGCGGGCCTCAGTACGGCGGGCCTCAGTACGGCGGGCCCCCACCCGGAGGCCAGCAGCGGCCGGGCCAGGGCTGACAACCCCCGGGCACCGTGTGTCGATGTT
>JBOHCT010000249.1:0-4806 GCA_050699055.1 Streptosporangiaceae bacterium
CAGCTCGCCTGCGGGCCGGTCGAGTTCCAATCCGGCCGGCGCCAGCTGGCCGCTCATAATGGCATGTACCGCCGCACCCGGGTGGGACGTGCGGGCCGTGATGTAGCGGTGGGCGGTGGGCAGAGGATGTAGCCGGAAGGCGGCCTCGACGATCACCCCAAGGGTTCCATACGAGCCGGTGTAGAGCTTCCCCAGGTCGTACCCGGCGACGTTCTTGACGACCTTGCCGCCGGAACGCGCGACGGCGCCGTCGGCGCGCACGACTGTGATACCGATGAGCAGGTCGCGGGCGGCGCCGTAGAGAAGGCGGCGGGGGCCGCTGGTCCCGGTCGCGAGCACCCCGCCCACGGTGGAACCCGGGACCGGAACGTCGAGCGCGAGCTGCTGGCGCGCCGGTTCGAGCGTCTCGGCCAGCCGGGCCATCGGCAGGCCCGCCTCGACACGGCACACCAGGTCGCCGGCGGCGTGTTCGAGTAGCCGGTCGAGGTGGCTGGTGTCGACCAGCAGATCGCAGGCGTGCGGCGCGATCCCCCAGGTGAGCTTCGTGCCCGCCCCCCGTGGGACCACGACGAGTCGGTGTTCGGCCGCCATCCGCATCAGGTCGCGGGCCTCCTCGACCGAGCCGGGCGATGCGACGTACGACGGGCGCACCCCGTCGACGGCGTCGGCCTCCTCGGCCGGCCGCGCCTCGCACGCCCGCCGCAGCGCGTCCAGCGGGTCCATCAGAACATCTCCGCGAGGCCGGCTTCCTGCAGCGGGTGAGCGCCCTTGTGCCTGCCTGGCACCTCCCCGCACAGCCGCGGGGTGGGGAACACCTTGCCCGGGTTGCACAGTCCGTCCGGGTCGAACGCGCAGCGGACGAGCTGCATCGTGTCGAGGTCGTCGGCGGAGAACATGCGGGGCATGTGGGTCGCCTTGTCGGCCCCGACGCCGTGCTCGCCGGTGATCGACCCGCCGTGCTCGATGCACAGGTCGAGGATCGCCGCCGACACCTCCTCGGCGTGCTCGGCCTGGCCGGGCACGGCGTCGTCGAACAGCACGAGCGGGTGGAGGTTGCCGTCGCCGGCGTGGAACACGTTGGCCACCCGCACGCCGGAGGACGCCGACAGCTCGGCGATGCGGTGCAGCACCTCCGGCAGGGTCGTACGCGGGATCACGCCGTCCTGGACGATGTAGTCGGGGCTGATCCTGCCGACGGCCGCGAACGCCGACTTCCGCCCCTTCCAGATCAGCGCCCGCTCGGCGTCGTCCTTCGCGACCCGGATCTCGAAGGCACGGTTGTCCCGGCAGTACCGCTCGACCCGCGCGAATGTGTGCTCCACCTCCGCGGCGGGCCCGTCGAGCTCGACGACGAGCACCGCGCCCGCGCCCTCCGGGTACCGGCAGTGGACGGCGGCCTCCGCGGCCTCGATCGCGAGCGCGTCCATCATCTCGATCGCGGCAGGGACGACGCCCGCGCCGATGATGTCCGACACCGCGCCGCCGGCGTCGTCTGTCGAGGGGAAGCCTCCCAGCAGCGTGCGCACGGTCTCGGGCGCGCGCAGCAGGCGTACGGTCACCTTGGTGGCGATGCCGATCGTGCCCTCGGAGCCGACGAACGCGCCGACCAGGTCGTACCCCGGCTGATCGGGCGCGGTGCCGCCGATCTCGACGATCTCGCCGTCGGGCGTCACGATCTCCAGGCCGAGCACGTGGTTGGTGGTGAAGCCGTACTTCAGGCAGTGCGCGCCGCCGGAGTTCTCCGCGACGTTGCCGCCGATCGAGCAGATCTGCTGGCTGGACGGGTCGGGCGCGTAGTAGTAGCCGCGCGGCGCGGCCTCCCGCGTCACCCACAGGTTGATCACGCCAGGCTCGACGACCGCGCGCTGGTTCTCGACGTCGACCTCGAGCACCCGCCGCATCCGCGCGGTCACGATCAGCACCCCGTCCGCGTGGGGCAGGGCGCCGCCGGACAGGCCGGTGCCCGAGCCCCTGGCGACGTACGGCACCTGCGCGTCGGCGCACGCCCGGACCACCGCGGCCACCTGCTCCGCGGTCTCCGGCAGCACCACGACCGCGGGCGTGGCCTTGTAGTGAGCGAGGCCGTCGCACTCGTACGTGCGGAGCTGCTGGCGGTCGGTGATCACACCCTGGTCGCCGACGATCGCGCGAAACCGCGACGCGAGCCGCTGCACGTCCATACCAATGACGCTACTCCGTACCAGCGGGCGAGGAGCAAGCCCACGCTGTGCTGTATGGACCCTGACACGGCGCCTCTCCTCGTCAGGGGGTGTCCGCCCGGCCATAGTGGTCGGCTCGACCACGCACTGCCGCTGCCCGATCGGCATGGCGCTCGTGGTGCCGCTGACGGCGCACGATCGGGGTCTCCACCATCACGTGCGTATCGCCTCCGCGGAGTCCGGTCTGCCCCGGCCGAGCTGGGCGCGCACCGAGGACCTGCTCGGGTGCGGGTGTTGGCGAGGAGTCCATCGAGGATGTGGATGACGGCAGCACGGTCGGCGTCGCTCAGTGCTAGCGAGTGCGGGCGCGGGCTCGCGACCGGTTCATGCGGCTGCTGGAGTCCGTTGACCTGGGTCAGGCTGAGGTAATCGATCATCGGCTGGTCGCGTTGCTCTGGCATGTGCCGCTGTTCCTGCAATGGCAGGGTCGACGGCTCGACGACGAGGAGCGCGCAGCGCTGCAGCAGGTCCTTGATCGAGCGACTAACCAGCGTGAGCGTGTACTCGGTGTTCCCTGAGGAGCCAACCTGGGCCTTGGTGGGGAAGTGCTCAGGCCGCGCGGCTCGAAGGTCAGGGTCAAGTGCCACGCCTCGATGACCGAGTTGAGTTGCCCAGGGCGGGCCCGGCCCGCGGATCGGGACCTGCTGTGCCTACAAGGGATCGGCGACGGCAACAGGTAACACTTGTGCTACCATGGCGACATGAGCGTTGTAGGGTTGCGGGAACTTCGCCAACAAGCCTCCGAGCTGGTGCGGCGCGTGGAGGCCGGCGAAGAGATCACCATCACGGTTGCTGGTCGGCCTAGTGCCCGCCTCGTGCCCACGCCGCCGCAGAGGTGGCGACGCTGGGACGAGGTGGCTGAGCTGTTTCATGGTCCTGCCGACACCGCGTGGGAGGCCGACCGCGAGCGCGTCGATCAAGCGGTGCGTGATCCGTGGACGGCGGCGTGAGGGCCATTCTGGACACCAGCGTGGTCATCGCCACCGACGTCGCTCCGCTTGCCGGGGAGCTGGCCATCAGCGCGGTCACGCTAGCGGAACTGCATTTCGGTGTCCTCGTCGCCAAAGAGCCAAGCGTCCGCGCCGAGCGGTTGCGGAGATTGTCGATCCTGCAACGCCGGTTCGACGCTCTGCCCATGGACGATGCGGTCGCTGTCAGCTACGGCCAGGTGGCGGCCGCTGTGGTCGATTCTGGTCGCCAGCCCCGCGCGCGGGCGATGGATCTTCTCATCGCGGCCACCGCGCGTGCCCACTCCGCGCGCATCTATACCCGCAACGCCGAGGACTTCGTCGGCGCGGACAGTCTGGTCGAGGTCGTGGCCGTCTGACCGACGGGCCCGGCGAACGCCATGTCTGCATGCTCGGGTTCGGGTTCGTCGTCGGCGTCCAGGTCTCACTCGTCAGCGCGTCGAGTCCGCCCAGCTGCGATCGGGCATGGTTGAGGATCAGCGTGTCGACCGGGCCAAGCCGGGCCACCGCGGCGTCGATGAGTCGCTGCGGGGCCTCGGGACCGGTCCCCCATCCCTTCAAAGACGACCGAGTAGCGCAGCCGCATCAGATGCGCGGCTGGTCCTAGACCGCGGTGTCCGCCACGATGCGTTCGAGGGTGCATCGGCCCATCCGACCCATGGATGGGTTGCTATCCACGTAGTACCAGACTGCTCCCGTCGCCTGCTCGAAGGCCCACGCCTTCCCGCGCGCCCACTCGATGTCGTCGCAACCCAGGTCGTCGCGGAAGGACCGTCGCGGCACCTCTTCGAGCAGATGCCACGCGCCCACCAGATCGAGTGCTGGGTCGGCTGGACCCAACCCACCGACATCGATGATCCCGGCAAGACGCCCATGGCAGACGAGTACGTTGCCGGGAATCAAGTCGCCGTGGGTCATGACCTCAGCGGAAGCTGAGGGTGGCAAGTCCCGAAACGCTCCCCACAGTCGACGAAGCCGCGGCACGTCCAGCAGACCTTCGCTGTTCTGGAAGCGGGTCTCCATCCAGTCATCGTGGTTTCGCAGGTCCCCGCCCCGGCCTGAGCCAGAGAATGTTCGGCCATCGGCGTCAATGGCGCGCACGCCGCGAACGAACTCCGCAAGGTCATGGGCGAAGGCCACCGAGTCGCCGGGGTCGGTGCTCGGCGGCGGCATCGAGCTGGCGCGGCACGCGAGGTCGCCCGACCGTCCGCTCACCCCCACGCCCGCGTGCGGCGACGGAGACGACGATCTCACGCCGCCGGAGATCGAGGGTCCCTACTTCAAGCCCAACTCCCCGCAGCGTAGGAAGATACGCGAGCCGGGCATGCCAGGCACCCCAGTACACCGACGACACTGGCGCGTTCAAGCTGGTGACGATCGTGCCGGGCCTGTACCCGGGCCGTACCCGGCACGTCCACGTCAAGGCGCAGGCGCCGTACGAGCCGATCCTGACCACGCAGCTGTACTTCCCTGGGGAGCCGCGCAACAGGACCGACCCGCTGTTCAACCCGGAGGCGGCGCCCCGCGTATCGCGGCGAAGCGCCGAGCGATCGTGGGGTGACCATGCGCTCGTACAGCTATTGAGTGTCGGCCCCGCCCGAGCCGGGGCGGAGCCGCCG
>JBOHCT010000250.1:0-4702 GCA_050699055.1 Streptosporangiaceae bacterium
GCCAAGGACACGAGGAGCACCGCGCGCGTCGTAGCCGCGGCCGTCTTCGCGAACCCGGGCGCGTCCCCCGCACTGGCTCGCGCGGAGAGCGTCGGGAACGCGCTCGTCGCGATCGGCACCGCGAGGACGGCGTACGGCACGAGGTACAGCGCCCACGCGTAGTTGTACAGCGGCAGCGTGCCCCGGCCGCCGTACCCGTTGGCGAGCGCGATCACCACAGCGGTCGCGAGCTGCTGGGCGACAAGAGCGGCGACCCCAGCGGCCGCGAGTCGTCGCACGCGGCCGGCGACTCCGGGCGGGAAAGACAGGTTCGGCCGCAGGCGGAGGCGTAGGCGCGCCAGGGGAATTGCCGCGGTGAGAGCGAGCGCGGCGACCCCGAGGGTCGTGCCGATCGACAGGATGAGCTCGGCGTCGAACGGTAGTCGGCCGAGGGAGTCCTGCCGCCCTCCCCCGAAGGGGACGAAGGCGATGTACGCCGCGCTGACCACCAGGCTGTTGGCTAGCGGAGCCGCCGCCGGGGCGAGGAAGCGCCGGTGCGCCTGCAGCACGCCGTACGCGACGGCCGCCACGCCGTAGAGCACCAGCTGCGGCAGGAACACAATCAGCATGCGGGAGGCGACAGCGACCACCTGGGCCCCCGCGCAGCCCAGCGGGCTCTGCGCGAAGAGCCGCACGAGCGGCTCGGCCACGAAGACGCCGGCCACGACGAGCGGGACCAGCAGGAGACAGGACCAGGTCAGCAGGGCCGAGGAGACCTGCCGGACATGGTCCGTGTCACGGCGGGCGGCCGGGCCCGCGAGGACGGGGACCACCATGCTCGACAGCGCCCCGCCAACGACTATGTCGAAGACGATGTTCGGGATCATGTTCGCGGTGAAGTACGCGGTCCCGAGGCACGTACCACCGACGGTGTGGGCGAAGACGAGGTAGCGACCGAATCCGGCGGCCCGGGACACCACGGTGACGACGGCGATGAGCGCCGCGGCTCCCGCGATACCGCGCGTGAGGCCCCGTGTCATACCCCGGACGAGACGCTGCCAGTGCGGGCTGCCCAGACGCGAGCCGGCCACGGGCCTCGACCCTACTCAGCGGGCACGGCGCCCGGGCGGCCCGAGGTCGACCGGCGTCCGAGGCCATCGGCCCACCGCAGTGGGGCGACGGCCTCGATGACCCTGGTGAAGCTCACGACTTCGCTCGCGGCGGTCAGCCCGGCCAGCACGCCGACGGCGGCGAGGCGTCCCCGGGTAGGAAGTCGCGCCGACACCGCCACACCCAGGGCGGCACCGAGAGCGTTGGCGCCGGCGTCCCCGAGCATCGCCCGCTCGCCGAGATCGTCGGGCAGGAGCGCGACCGCGGCGCCGAGCGGGGCGGCAGCCGCCGCGCCCGCCGGGCCGGGTACGCACAGCAGCGGCAGCGCCGCGAGGAGCCCGACCTTGATCGCGCGGCCGGGGCGCAGGTCGAAGAGGTTGACGAGGTTCGCGCTCCCGGCGACGGCGGCTCCGCATACCAGGACATCCGCCGGACGCCTGGCGACCAGCGCCCCGGCGGCAAGCCCGGTGACCCCGATGCCGCACAGCTTGACGGCCCCGCTCGTCACCTCGCCCCGCGCCAGAGCGCCCAGATGGCCCTTGAACCCCTTCGCGGCACCGGAAGGCGTGAGGTCGTCGTACGCGCCGAGGCCGCCGGCGCCGAGCGCAGCCAGACCCACCGCCATCCGTACGCGAGGCGGGACGCACGGCGTCACGGCGACGCCAGTCGCGACGCCCGCGACACACGCCGGGCCCGCGAGCAGCGTGACGGGCTCGCCGCGATGGTTCGTGCGCGACCAGTTGGACCCACCGCCGGGCGGGCGCCGGACCAAGGTGACGTAAGCGGCCCGCGCGGCCGCGGCGCCGAGCGCGACGCCCGCGAGCCTGGCGAACACGCTCACCGGTGCGCCCCGGCCTGTGCAGCCGCCTGGCCAGTGGGTGGTGTCGGAACCGGTGTCGGCAGGTAACCCTGAGCCCCGGAACCGATGCCGTACTGGCCGGTCTTACCTTCGGTCTCCTCGTGCAGCACGAAAACCGTGACGACCCGGCCAGCCGCGGTGTTGACGTCGTCGACCGTCGACACGCGCGAGGCGAGCCGATCGTCCGCGCGGAGGGTGCGGATGAGGCCGCCGTCCTGGGTCAGATCCGGCGGACCCACGAGCACCGCACCACGGCCCGTCTTGTCAAGGGCGCGGGCCAACCCCACGAGGGCGCGATCATCGGCGGACGCCCCCTGACCCCGCACCGGCTCCGGGGGCCCGAGGACGACCGCCAGCGTAGCGTGGGTCCTCGGCCGCCCGCTGGTCGTGATGTATCCGGCGGTCTTGAACCCCGCGAGAATGGTGTCGCTGCTCTGGTCCTTGCCGTCCGCGGACGAGGGGTCGCTGGTCACGACGGCGCTCGCGAGCTCCGCGGCGGCACGATCGTAGGTCCCCTTCCGAGGAAGCTTGAGGCCCTTCGGCTTCAGCTGGCCGGTGAGCTCGCTCAGCACCTGCTGCTCGTCATTGGACAGATACTTCTGCTGGACCGCGAGCGTTCCTGTGACCGTGGCCCCGGAACGCTCGAGCACCTTGACCAGCTTCTGCCGCACGGAGTCCTCAGCGCCGGGAAGGGCGACGATGACGACGCTCTCGCCGGCCAGGCGGCTCGCGACGAGTTGTGGGGAGACCGCGGTCACGAAGGTGTCCGTGCCGTCGGCCTGCTTCTGCCGTTGACCCAACTCTTTGCGGAGACCCTCGTTGTCGGACTTGAGCTGTTTGGTCACCTTGTCGGCGGTCTTCAGCACGGGCCCGCGCAGTGTGGTCGTTCCGAGCACGATACCGATCGCGAGGGCCAGGAAGACCGCGACGATGGAGACGAGATGATAGCGGAAGTCGATCACGTGAACAACCCGGTTACCCAGAACACCAAAGCGTTCCACTTGTCGGAGATGAACGTGGCGTAGAGGCGGCCCATCGGTGAGATCCCCACCGCGACAGCGAAGGTCACCAGCGCGGCGAATACGAGGAGGAACAGCGACGACGCGGAGATCCTGCTGCGGTAGAGACGGCTCACCCCTTTGGCGTCGACGAGCTTCCCGCCGACGCGCAGTCGGGTCAGGAATGAGCTCGCCATCCCCGCCCGTCCCTTGTCGAGGAACTCGACAAGGGACGCGTGTGTCCCGACGACGACGATGAGGCTCGCGCCCTTGTCGTCGGCGAGCAGCATCGCGATGTCCTCGCTGGTACCCGTGGCGGGAAAGGCGACAGGCTCGAGGCCGAGGGAGCGGACGCGCGAGAGTCCCGGGGAGCGTCCGTCGCGATAGGCGTGGACGACCAGCTCGGCGCCGCTGCCAAGTGCCTCGTCCGAGACGGAGTCCATGTCACCCACGATGAGGTCAGGCTTATACCCGGCCTCGACGAGCGCGTCGGCACCGCCGTCGACAGCCAGGAGGACGGGGCGGTACTCCCGGATGTAAGGCCGCAGCGTCTGGAGGTCCTCGCGGTAGTTGTAGCCCCGCACGACGACAAGTACATGGCGACCCTCGAGGGCGGTGGTGATCTCGGGCACACCGACACCGTCGAGTAGCAGCTCGCGTTCCTGCTTGAGGTACTCCATCGTGTTGGCCGCGAATGCCTCGAGCTGTACCGCGAGACCGGAGCGCGCCTCCTCCTTCGCCTGAGCGACGGAGTCGAGCGTCTGCCGGGTGCCGGTGGCGACGACCCGGTCCCCCACGTACAGCGAGGACGCCTGCACGCGAACCACCTGGCCCTCGTCGACATGCGCGAAGACATCCGGACCGACGCCGTCGAGCAGCGGGACTCCAGCCTTCATGAGGATCTCGGGGCCGAGGTTCGGGTAGCGGCCGCTGACACTCGCGGCGGCATTGACGACGGCCGCCGCCCCGCACGAGACGAGCGTCTCCGCGCTGACCCGATCGAGGTCGAGGTGGTCGACCACCGCGACCTCGCCTGGCTTGAGGCGCTTGGTGAGGTTCTTGGTGCGCCGGTCGAGCCTGGCCGGCGCGGTGATACCCGGCAGGGCGTCCTCATGCGAACGGCGGCGTGTCAGGACTTTCATCTCTGCCATCCTGCCAGACCAGGGCCTACGAGATCGTGAACGCGACACCACGCGTCACAGTGTGTCGCTCTTGGTGCGCTCCGCGACAGCCAGCAGCTCTTCCGCGTGCGCCTGTCCGAGATCGGAGTCCTCCAAGCCCGCGAGCATACGCGACAGCTCCCGTGTGCGCTCAGGGTCGCCGAGCGCCCTGACCCCGCTGCGGGTGACGCGTCCGTCATCCGTCTTCTCGACGACCAGGTGCCGGTCCGCGAAGGCCGCCACCTGGGGAAGGTGGGTCACCACGATCACCTGAGCGGTACGCGCCAGCCGAGCCAGCCGCCGACCCACCTCGACCGCGGCCTTCCCGCCGACACCCGCGTCGACCTCGTCGAACACGAAGGTCGGCACCGGATCGGCGCCAGCGAACACCACCTCGACCGCGAGCATCACCCGTGACAGCTCACCTCCGGAGGCCCCCCTGTGGAGTGGGAGGAAGGGAGCATCGGGATGCGAGGCGAGCCGGATCTCGACCTCATCCGCGCCATGCGGGCCGAGCTCGTCTCTCGAGCGCACCTCGACGTCGACGCGGGCGTGCGGCATGGCCAGGTCGGCCAGCTCGGCCGTCACCTCCTTGG
>JBOHCT010000251.1:0-4621 GCA_050699055.1 Streptosporangiaceae bacterium
AGGTGGCGCAGGTCACGACACGGCGCGCCTCCCTCTGTTGACTAATTGAACTAAATAACTTTACTGTACTGAATAACTATACTTACTAGAGAAAGGTTCGCCCGATGCGCAACCTGATCGTCCTGGCCGCCGTCGGTCTCTTCGCCCAGCTGGTCGACGGCTCGTTGGGCATGGCGTACGGCCTCACCTCGTCGTCCTTGCTGCTCGCCGCCGGGATCGCCCCCGCGGCCGCGTCGGCCGCCGTCCACCTCTCCGAGGTCGGCACGACCCTCGCCTCCGGTGCGGCGCACTGGCGGTTCGGCAACGTCGACTGGCGGATCGTCGCCATCATGGCCGTGCCCGGCGGCGTCTTCGGCTTCATCGGCGCGACCTTCCTCGTCAGCCTCCCGGGCGACCAGGCCAAGCCGTGGGTCGCGCTGCTGCTCGTGTGCCTCGGCGTCTACGTCGTGTGGAGGTTCCTCAGGCTCGCCGGACGGCGTCCGCAGCTCGGCGGACGCGTGTCGGGCGTCCTCCTGGTGCCGCTCGCCGCGGTCGCCGGGACGATGGACGCCATCGGCGGAGGGGGCTGGGGCCCGGTCGGAACCACGGCCCTGCTGTCCTCGGGGCGGGTCGAGCCGCGCAAGGTGGTCGGGTCGATCGACACCTCCGAGTTCGTCGTGTCCGTCGGTGCCTCGCTGGGGTTCCTGTTCGCCCTCGGGTCGTCGGGCATCGACGTCGGGTGGGTGCTGGCGCTGCTGGCCGGCGGTGTGGTCGCCGCGCCGGTCGCGGCCTGGACCGTCCGGCATCTGCCGGCGCGCCTCCTCGGCGTGGCCGCCGGCGGAATCATCATCCTGACCAACGCCAAGACCGTGCTCGAGAGCGGCTGGACCGGTATCGAGCCGGACCCCACCACGGTGCGGGCGGTGGTCGGCATCCTCGCCCTGGTGTGGTTCACGTTGATCGGCGCGGCCGTCAACACCGAGCGGGCGGCGAGGCGTGCGCACGCCGTCGAGCGCGAGGGAGTCTCCGCTTGAGCGTCGACGCGACTCCGTCCGCGGGCGGCAATGTCGAGTACTTCTGTCAGAATTGGCGCCATGCGCGTCTCCGCGAAGTCCGACTACGCCCTCCGGGCACTGATCGAGATCGCGCGCCACGTCGACGACGGGCCGGTGTCCGCGGAGGAGATCGGCCGGCTCCAGGAAATCCCGCACGGGTTCTTGCAGTCCATCCTGGCCGACCTGCGGCGTGCGGGCATCGCCATCAGCCAGCGCGGGCAGTCCGGGGGTTGGCGACTCGCCCGCGCGGCCACGAGGATCAGCGTGGCGGACGTCATCCGGGCCGTCGACGGCCCACTGGTCAGCGTCTACGGGATGCGCCCCGAAGCGGTCTCGTACAACGAGGAGGCGAAGGTGCTCCAGCCGGTCTGGATCGCGGCTCGCAGTAGCCTTCGGCAGGTCTTCGAGAACGTGTCGATCGAGGCGCTGGCCGCCGGCACGCTGCCCGAGGACGTCGTCGCGCGTACCGCCGACGAGGAGGCGTGGCTGCCACACTGACCCCGTCGTCCATCACCTCGACCAGGAAGGGCCGCATGTCGCAACCCCCTCAACGCAATCCCTGGCGCGTCCCGCTGCTCGCTCTGGGCGGCGACTTCATGACCGGTGACGAGATCGGGGAGCAGGCCAAGGAGCTGGGCATCCCCAAGGGCGGGCTCTACTTCCGCGGGCGCGTCGGTGTCCTGGGCGACCTCACCGCGACGGCCGCGCACGACCTGCTCGCGATCTTCCCCGCGTGGCTGATCGACCGGACGTGGACCTCGTCGGCCTCGATCCCCGCGCCGCGCGCCGTGGAAGCGTACACCGCGTCCTGCCACGACTGGGGGCGCAGGCACCTCGCGGACCTGCCCGCGGGGGAACGTCTCGCCGACCTGCTGGCACGTGCGGTCGACGGGGTCGAGCCGGTCGGTGCCGTGCTGGCCCGGGCGTGGCAGCACGCCGAGCGGCCCGACGACGTTCCCGCACGCGCGGCGCACGCGGCGATGGTGCTGCGTGAGGTCCGTGGGGGCCTGCACTTCGCGGCGCTGTCCCTGGTGAGCCTGCCGATCATGCGAGCCGTCGTCGCCGACGACCTGGGCGGGGCGGGACGGATGCGACGTACCGGGTGGTCCAAGGAGGCCATCGCCGAGATCGTCGACAGCGCTCGATCGGACGACAAGGAGCGCTGGCGTGAGGCCGAGGCCGCGACCGAGGCGGCGTTCGTCGGCGTCCTCGGCGACGCGCTCACCGTCGACGAGATGAATGAGCTCGGCGGCCTGGTCCTCGACGCGTACGCCGCCAGCCGGCCGTAGTGTCGCACGTGGGTCGCCTCGCGGCGAGGTGTGGAGCGGGCGACGAGAATCGAACTCGCATTCTCAGCTTGGGAAGCTGATGTTCTGCCATTGAACTACGCCCGCGCTGTCCGGACGGGGTCCGGATCGCACGCCAGGATACTAGCCGGTCGCGTTCCTGAGTTGCGGACCCGGGCCACGCCGGTACGGTCGAGGCGTCCCCGAAGAGGAGGAACATCATGAGCGGTAGCGCCATTGTGTGGACCATCGTCATCATCGTGGTCGTCCTGATCGTGCTGGCTATCGTGCTGGTGGCGGGCAGGAAGGCCGCGGCCAAGAAGCGCGAGCACCGTCGGGCAGAGGCCGACGAGATGAGGATGCGGGCCGTGTCCGAGGAGAGCACCGTGCGCAAGCACGAGGCCGACGCGGCGGAGCGGGACGCGCGTGCCCGCCAGGCCCAGGCCGAGGCCGACCAGAAGGCCGCCTCCGCCGAGCGGCTGGAGATGGAGGCGCACGAGCGCGACGAGCACGCCGCCGGAAGGCGTGCGGAGATGGACCAGCAGATGCGTGACGCCGACGAGCTCGACCCCGACGTGGAGACCAAGCCCGGCGGGGAGGCGCCGCCCGGGCAGCACCGGTCCTGAGCGGTGACCCGGCCGGCCCGCGCGGCGAGACGCCGCGCGGGCTGTGCGTGTCCGGCGGCGTTCGGTAGATTCGCGGTGTGCTTCTCTCTGATCGCGACATCCTGGCCGAGATCGACCGCGAGCGGGTGGTCCTCGACCCGTTCGAACCGACGATGATCCAGCCGTCGAGTATCGACGTACGACTCGACAAGTACTTCCGTACCTTCGAGAACCACCGCTACCCGCACATCGACCCCGCGGCGGACCAGGCCGACCTCACCCACGAGGTGTCCGCCGAGGACGGGGACCCGTTCATCCTCCATCCGGGGGAGTTCGTGCTCGGGTCGTCGTACGAGCAGGTGACGCTGCCCGACGACATCGCGGCGCGGGTGGAGGGCAAGTCGTCGCTGGGCCGGCTCGGCCTGCTCACGCACGCGACCGCCGGGTTCATCGACCCCGGGTTCTCCGGCCACGTGACGCTCGAGCTCGCGAACGTGGCCACGCTCCCGATCAAGCTCTACCCCGGGATGAAGATCGGCCAGCTGTGCTTCTTCCGGCTGTCCTCGCCGGCCGAGCACCCGTACGGGTCGGAGAAGTACGGTTCGCGCTACCAGGGCCAGCGCGGACCGACGCCGTCGCGCTCGTACGCCAACTTCTACCGGACGAAGATCTGATGGGCACCCCGCTCGCCGTCGCCGCCCCGGTGGCCGACGCGCTGTCCGCGGGGCGCCCCGTGGTCGCGCTGGAGTCGACGATCATCTCGCACGGCCTGCCCCGCCCCCGCAACCTGACGGCGGCGCGTGACTTCGAGGCGATCCTGACCGGCATGGACGTCACGCCCGCCACGATCGCCGTGCTCGACGGCACCCTCAAGGTCGGCCTGACCGACGACGAGCTCCGGCGCGTCGCCGAGGACGACGACGTCGTCAAGGTCAGTGTGCGCGACCTCCCGGTGGTGATCGCGCGGGGCGCGAGTGGCGCGACCACGGTCGCGGCCACGTCGTACATCGCGCACCTCGCCGGCGTGCGCGTGTTCTCCACCGGCGGGCTCGGCGGGGTGCACCGCGAGGCGGGCCAGACGTTCGACGAGTCCGCCGACCTCTCGGTCCTCGCCCGCACGCCGATCACGGTCGTCTCGGCCGGTGTGAAGTCCATCCTGGACATCCCGGCCACGCTGGAGCGGCTCGAGACGCTGAGCGTGACCGTGCTCGGGTACGGCACCGACCGGTTCCCGAGCTTCTGGCTGACCGACTCCGGCGAGCAGCTGGACTGGTCCGTCCCGGACGCGCCCGCGGTCGCGGAGGTGATGGCGGCCGCGGACGGCCTCGGCCGGGACGCGGCGATCCTGGTCGCCAACCCGCTCCCGGTCGACGAGCAGCTCGACCCCGGCGTGCACGACAGCGCGCTGGCCGACGCCCTCGCGTCCGCGGAGGCCGCCGGTGTCACCGGCAAGGAGGTGAGCCCGTACCTGCTGGCGAAGATGGTCGAGATCACCGGCGGGGAGAGCCTCGAGGTCAACCTGCGGATCGCGGCCAACAACATCACCGTCGGGGGCCGGATCGCGACCGCCTGGGCGACGCGCGGACGGGCCTGACCGGCGGTACGAGATCAGGCGAAGGCGGCCTGCAGGTCCTTCGACGTCACACCGATCCGGTCCATCCGAGCGCCTCCTGCTGCCAGCAGGATAGTCCGGATG
>JBOHCT010000252.1:0-4599 GCA_050699055.1 Streptosporangiaceae bacterium
CGGCAGGGCCGCACTAACGCCACATTCAGCGCCCCGCGGCGGCAACCTCAGGGATGCGTTGGGAGAAAACCTCGCTGATGCCGTCGCCGCGCATGCTCACCCCGTAGAGCGCGTCGACGATCTCCATCGTCGGCTTCTGGTGAGTGATGATGATCAGCTGCGAGGTCGCGCGCAGCTCCTCCAGCAGCACGAGCAGCCTATGCATGTTCGTGTCGTCGAGCGCGGCCTCGACCTCGTCCATCACGTAGAACGGCGAGGGCCGGGCCCGGAAGATCGACACCAGCATCGCCACCGCGACGAGCGACTTCTCCCCGCCGGAGAGCAGCGAGAGCCGCTTTACCTTCTTGCCCGGCGGGCGCGCCTCGACGTCGACACCCGTGGCGAGCATGTCGTCCGGGTCGGTCAGCACGAGCCTGCCCTCGCCGCCGGGGAACAGCGCCGAGAAGACGATCTCGAACTCGCGCGCCACGTCGGCGTAGGCGTTCGAGAAGACCTCCAGGATCTTCTCGTCCACCTCGGAGACGACGGTGAGCAGGTCGTGGCGGGTCGCCTTCAGGTCCTCCAACTGCGTGGAGAGGAACTTGTACCGCTCCTCGAGCGCGGCGAACTCCTCCAGCGCCAGCGGGTTGACCTTGCCCAGCGTCGAGAGGTCCCGCTGTGCGCGCTTCGCCCTGCGCTCCTGGGTCGGGCGGTCGTAGGGGATCGCGGCGGGCGCGACGACGTCCTCGCCGCGCTCCTTGGCGGCCTCGTACTCCGACATTTCGGCCGGGCTCGGCGGCACCGTGACGTCGGGCCCGTACTCGGCGACGAGCTCGTCGAGCCCGATACCGAACTCCTCGGTCACCTTCGTCTCCAGCTGCTCCAGTCGGAGCCGCTGCTCGGCGCGCAGCACCTCGTCGCGGTGCACGGCGTCGGTCAACTTTTCCAGCTCGCCGGACAGCTCGCGGGTGCGGTCGCGGATCTCGGAGAGGACGCCCTCGGCCTCCGTGCGCCGTGCCGCCGCGTCGTCCCGTTCGGTCGCCGCGGCGGAGACGGAACCTTCGATACGGCGCAGCGCCTCGTTGCCACCCCGGACGACGGCCACCGCGACCGCGGCTCCACGTTCCCGTGCCAGCCGGGCGGCGGCGGCGCGTTCCCGGGCCTCCCGCTCGGCTCGCGCCGAGCGCAGCAGCTGCTCGGCCTTGCCATGCAGCGAGCGGTGCCGCTCCTCCGCCGTACGCAACGCGAGGCGCGCGTCGACCTCGGCGGCGCGCGCGGTCGTCAGCTCCGCCGCCGCCTGGTCCCGCTGCCCGGTATCGGGCTCGTCCTCGACGGGCTGCTCCTGTGCCGCGACCAGCCGCTCTTCCAGCTCGGCCAGCTTCTCCAACGCCTCCGTGCGGGACTCCTCCGCCTTCGTGCGCTGCTCTCGCACACGAGTCGCCTCGTCAGTGGCGACCTTGGCGGCCTTCAGTAGCCGGTCCAACCGCTCGCCCGTGCGCGCGTGACGCACCTTCGCCTCGTTCAACGCCTCCTTGGCGGCCCCGACGTCCGCACGCCGCGCCCGCTGCTCGGCCAGAGCACCCTCCAACGCCGAGGACGCCTCGTCGCGGGCACGCTCGCTCGCGGCGAGGCGCTGGTTCGCCTCGTCCACCGCCGCCTGCACCTCGATCGTGCTCTGCGGGCGCTCCGAGCCGCCGACGGCCAGCTCCGCGCCGACGACATCGCCGTCCGGCGTGACGGCACGCAACTCGGTATGCGCGGCGACCAGGTCGAACGCCGCCACGACATCGGGGACCAGCACGACCCCGCGCAGCGATCGGGCGACCGCGCGCCGCAGTTCGTTCGGTGCGCGGACCGCGTCGAGGGCCCAGCGCGCGCCGTCCGGCAACGGCGGGAGCGACTCCGCCGCCGACTCTCCGGTGCCGCCGATCAGCACGCCGGCCCGCCCGTTGTCCTCGTCCTTGAGCAGCCGCAATGCCTCCCGCGCGCCCGCGTCGCCCGCGACCGCGACGGCATCGGCCGCGGTACCGAGGGCCGCGGCGACCGCGATCTCGTCCCCCGGGCTGACGGTGAGCAACGCCGACACCGAGCCGAGCAGGCCCGGCAACCGATCGGCGGCGGCGAGCAACGCGCCGGCACCGTCCTTGCGCTGCAGACCGCGGGACAGCGCTTCCGCCGTCGCGCGCTCGGTGGCGATCTGCTGCTCCGCGGCGCGCTCGGCACGCGTGAGCTCCGCCACCCGCGCCTTCGCGACGTCGTTCGCCTCGACCGCCTGCTCGTGCCGTTGCTCCAGCTCGCTGTCGTCCGCCTCGTCGGAGCCCGTCTCCGCGCGCGCACCCGCGACCTCGGACTCGGCCTCCTCGGCCCGCCGCGTCGCCTCGACCAGCGTCGCGGACAGGCGCTCGATCTCGTCGGCGGTGGCGTTCGTCTTGCTGCGCAGCGCGTCCACCTGACCGGACAGGCGCGCGAGCCCCTCCCTGCGGTCCGCGATCGCGCGCACGGCGGACAGATGTTCCCGCTCCGCCTCGGCGACGCGGCGTTCGAGCTCACCGCGCCGATCGGTCGCCTCCTCCAATGCGGCCCGCGCGGTCTCGACCCCCTCGGCGAGCTCCTCCTCGGCTTCGGCGGCTTCCTCGGCCTCGGCTTCGAGCTCTTCCGGGTCGCGGCCCTGGCCGGAGTCCTCGACCTCGGCGCTGAGGTGACGGTGACGCTCCTGGGCGAGCTGCACCGTGCCGCGCAGGCGCTCGGCGAGCGCGGACAGCTTGTACCAGGTGTCCTGGGCGGCGGCCAGCCGTGGCGCGTCCGCCGCGAGCTGCTTCTCCAACTCGCTCTGCCGCAGCTGTGCGGCCTGCAACTGCTGCTCGACCTCGGTGCGGCGGGCACGGGCGGCGGCCTCGTCCGCCTCGTCCCGCTGCAGCTCGTCCCGCTTGGCGACGAGCTCGTCGGCGTGCAGCCGCAACCGCGCGTCACGCAGCTCCGCCTGCACCGACTGGGCCTTGCGGGCGATCTCGGCCTGCTTGCCGAGCGGCTTGAGCTGTCGCTGCAGCTCGCCGGTGAGGTCGTTCAGCCGGTCCAGGTTGCCCTGCATCGCCTCCAGCTTCCGCAGCGCCTTCTCCTTGCGCTTGCGGTGCTTGAGGACACCGGCGGCCTCCTCGATGAAGCCGCGGCGTTCCTCGGGCTTGGCCTCCAGGATCGCGCCGAGCTGACCCTGCCCGACCACGACGTGCATCTCACGTCCGATACCCGAGTCCGACAGCAGCTCCTGGATGTCGCGCAGCCGGCAGGAGCTGCCGTTGATCTCGTACTCGTGGGCGCCCTCGCGGAACATCCGGCGCGTCAACGACACTTCGGCATAGTCGATGGGCAACGCGCCGTCGGAGTTGTCGACGGTCAGGGTGACCTCGGCGCGACCGAGCGGCGCACGGCCCGACGTCCCAGCGAAGATGACGTCCTCCATCTTGCCGCCGCGCAACCCCTTGACGCCCTGCTCGCCCATCACCCAGCGTAACGCGTCGAGCACGTTCGACTTGCCTGACCCGTTCGGCCCCACGACTCCCGTGATGCCCGGTTCGAAGCGCAGCGTGGTGGCCGAGGCGAAGGACTTGAATCCCTTCAGCGTCAGGCTCTTCAGATACATGCGCGCTCGTAGTCCTCCAGCGACAACGTTCCGATCGCAATTTCCCTGATCACGACGCTCCGGCGGAGCGTACCCGGCTGTCGTGATCGACAGTGGGATCTCCGACGCGGGCGGCAGCGTCGCGACCCCGTCATCGTTCGACGAACCGCTCCAGCCCGCCCCGCGCTTCCGACCAGCTGTCCGCGACGTGCTTCACCGTTCCGGGCGCCCGGCCCGACCGCAGCGCCTGCAGCAGCAGGCGGCAGTGCCCCTCCGGGCCTTCCGCGACGACCTCCACCCTGCCGTCCGGAAGGTTACGCGCCCAGCCCCGCAGCCCCCACTCCAACGCGCGGCTGCGCGTCCACCAGCGGAAACCGACCCCCTGCACGCGACCGTGCACCCACGCCGTCATACGCACGGCCGGCGCGGGAGGCACGGCTTCGGTTTCCGACTCGGACATGGCGTGACCCATGATAGACAGCCGGTGGTACGGTGACGCGCCGCACGGCATCACGCCGACGATGCAGACAAGGACGAACTGTGTCTTTTTACTCAGAGTCCAACCACCCCGAGTCGCCCGCGGCCACCGGGACGGCGCCACCGAGCGACCCACCCGCCGGGCGCAGGGCCGGAGTCCTGCTCGGTATCTCCGGCCTCGTCGTGGCCACCGCGTTCGCCACGATCGCCGCGGCCGTCGACCACCAGCAGCCCACGAGCAACGGCAGCCCGGACAACCCCGCACTCGCGACGAACGTCAACGGCCCGGACCGCCAGGGGGCCCCCACGCAAAGTTCCGGTGGCTCCGCGAAGTCGACCTCGGCCCCGTCGAGCTCAGCCGCACCGTCCCCGACCACGGTCACCAGCACCCTGCCCAACGGGCAGACCACGACGAGGGTGATCATCCCGCCACGGTCGCCGAGCCCGCCTCGCGGCGGCGGGCATCCCGGCGGCGGCGACCCGGGGGGTGGTGGTGGCGGGCCTACGACCCATCCCACCTCGGACCC
>JBOHCT010000253.1:0-4552 GCA_050699055.1 Streptosporangiaceae bacterium
GGCACAAGTCACCATGATCGACGATCTTTCACCAAGATCCAGCCGACACGCCGTGCAACATCACGATCACAACGCCGGCAAGCTCACACCTCAGCAACCCACGCTGACTAGCTACCTCGATTCAGCCCAAACGAATCTGGAACGGGGTAGTGGCTCGGATCGTGCAGGGGAATCTGGTCACGATGGCCATTGTGGAACTTGACCCATCGGTCGTGGTACCCGAGCACCACCATGAGAACGAGCAGTTGGGCTTTGTCATCGAAGGCTCCGTCACGTTCACGGTAGGGGAAGAGACCCGCGAGCTCGGCCCCGGAGAGACCTGGCGGATTCTCGCGGATATTCCGCACCATGTTCGAGTCGGCCCCGAAGGTGCGGTGGTCGCCGAGGTTTATTCGCCAGTTCGAAGCGACTGGGAGCGCCTGGAACCCGAGGGCGTCGCCGCCGTGCGTTGGCCGGCCTGAGCATGAGAGCGCTTGTCGCCACCGACGGCGCTGATCTTGTCGGGATGCGGGAGGTTGCGGCGCCGGATCGCGGACCCGAGATGTGCTCGTCGATGTCCGTGCCGTGTCCGTCAAAGGTGGCGAACTGCCGGATCTCAAGAGGCGATCGGCGGCCTGGGCGATGATCGCCAGCAGCCCTCTGACAGTCGCCGCGTTCGTCCTGCCAGGCCAGGTCGGAGCCGTCGGTGTCGCGGCCCTGACCCTACTTGTGATCGGCAGCCTGCCCGCGGCCCGGACCATGGCGTCGGGCGTCTTCGCGGTGGTCCGTATGGGTGGCCAGATTGACTAAGAGCCTGTTCGGAAACCTCACGCGCGACCGCGGGAGGGTGGTCCCCGCAGTCGGTGGGTGGCCCCGAGAGAACGATCGTGGTCCCCTCAGCACGGAGTTCCGTCCGCTTTGCCGTTATTTTCGGGACCACAGTTCGGACTGACCAATGGTGGGCAGGCGGTTCCTCGCCCGCAGGGTCGCAGCGTAGCTCCGGAGCTACGGCGAAGGGAATGCCCGTCGAAGTGAGGGCGATGCCGTCATGGGCGCGTCGCGGGAACGGTGTGGGCTCACCGGACGAGCCGGTCGTCGCGCATGAGCTCCCACTGACGTTGGTACTCCATGATGCGGGCGACATCGAAGACGAAAGCGTCGTCGTAGCCATGCAGCTCGAGAAGGTAGAAACCGAGCTCCATGCCGCTGCTTATGCCTCCAGCCGTGACGACGCTCCCGGCATCCACGATGCGGGCCCGGCTCGGCTCCACCTCGGGGGCATAGGTCTTGAGCCGGTCCAGCGGCGTCACCGGCTCGCTGGGGTCCGCCTCCTTACGTGACGTCGCCGGCAGACCGTCGAGGAGACCCGCGACGCCATACACCCAGGAGCCGGTGCACACCGAATAGGGACGAGTACCGGACTCGAGTGTGCGCACAAACTCGAGCAACCGCCTGTTGTGGATCTCGGTCCTTGTCCCGATGCCACCGGGGATCACGAACGCCGTCATCGAGGGACGATGATCCAGTCCGTATCGCGGCGTGACCACCATGTTGCCCGTCCCCACCACCGGACCCCCCGAGTCACTGATGAGGAAGACATCGATCTCCGGGTCCAGCCGCCGCGCGACGGCCATGACACCGAAGGGGGCCGCCCAGTCCACGACCTCCGCGCCGTTGAACACGTAGATCCCGACCCGCGGCTTGCGCTGCTCCGTCATGCCATTCCCCCTCGGAAGGAAAGCCTTGGCCACCGCAGCCGCGGCTACTGTGTGCGCAGAGCCATCCGGGCCCTCTGGCTTCGGTTTCGCCAGGGTTGCGCCACGCGTACGGATGATCCCCGGGAAGTGCAGGGTGTCGCCGGGCTCGACCTTGTAGGTCTGGCCGCCCACGACGAACTCCAAGCTACCCGTCGTCACGTGGACCAACTCATAGCGGGGTACGCACGGTCGGGGACGAAAGTCCCTGCATACGGCCGACGACTTACGCCTACCCTGTGCTCACCATGACTGTCGAGCGTCGCAAGACCGCGCCGACCCTCGCCGCGATCGCGACGGCGGGTCTGTTCGTTCTGCTCGCTCTCGCCTTCGGCGGAGGCACCCTCGGGGCATCTGGGGCGCATCCGACCGGTGGCGTGCCGGCACACCACGCGGCCGTGTACCAACAGGTCGGCCACGTCGAGCCGACGACGGCGGCGCCCCGGTCCGCTATGGACGCGACGGCGCTTCGCCTGGTTCCCGGCGGCTCCGTAGACGCAGGGGTCGTCTCCGCGGTAACGTTCGCGTTCCTCGGGCTCGCCGCGGCGACCGTGCCCCGGGCGTCCGTCCTCGGGCGGTCTCGGCGGCGCCCTGTACGCGCCCCGCCGGCGACGTCACCACTGTAGCGCGGACCGCCTTTTCCGCTACGCGGCCTTGCCTGGCCCGAGCCGGCAAGGGAGACGCGCGCCTACCCGTTCGGCCCCTGACAGGGCCCAAATCCGCACCCGGACGTACTCGGTCTCGACCTGCGCGGCGGCACCCAGATCGTCCTCGAGGCCCAGGACACGCCGACCGTACGGGCCGACGCCGAGTCGACGGACCGGGCGCTCGAGGTGCTTCGCCTGCGGGTGGACGCGCTGGGGGTGGCAGAGCCCACCCTCGCCCGTTCGGGAGAGAAGCGGATCATCGTCGAGCTGCCCGGGGTGCAGGACCCGCGGAAGGCGGCGGACGTCATCGGGCGTACCGCGCAGCTGTCCTTCCGGCGCGGTCTTCATCCTCGCCGCCCTCGCCCTGTTCGGCGGCGACTCGCTCACCGACTTCGCCATCGCCCTGCTCATCGGCATCGCGGTCGGCACGTACTCCTCGATGTTCACCGCCACCCCGCTCGCGGTCGAGCTGGAGAAGCACAGCACACTCCCGCCGCCGCTGCCCAAACGCGACCCCGCCCGGACGCGCCCCCGCGGACCGCGCCCCACGAGGCCGCGAGACGACAGCGGAGCCGTGCTGTGACATCGGTGACCCGCGCGGCGTTCGATGGAGCGCCGCACCGGGACAGTTCGAACCCACGGTGACGGGGGCACGGGGTGTCCGCCGGTCGGCCGTGGCCGACGTAGTCCTCGCTCAGCCACGAGAGGTCTTCCAGGACGAGGTTCCAGGCGAGTTTTTACGAGGTCTCTAGTACGATCTCCGTGAGAAGCTACGAACAAGGGGAGGCACGATGGCCATCGCGGAACGGATCGCGGAGACGACCTGGGAAGGAACGCTGGCGAGCGGCCGGGGAACGGTGAGCGGGTCGACGGGGGCGCTTGGCGACCTGCCGGTGACGTGGGCGTCCCGGACCGAGCGGCCGGACGGCATGACGAGCCCGGAGGAGCTGGCCGCGGCGGCGCATTCCTCGTGCTTCGCGATGGCTCTCTCGTTGCGGCTCGGGGAGCACGACGCTCCCCCGGAGCGGCTGACCGTGTCCGCGACCGTCACCCTCGACGAGGTGGACGGCGTGCCCACGATCGTGTCCTCGGCGCTGCGGGTCCGCGCCCGGACGTCCCTCGACGCCGCCGGGTTCCAGGCCGCGGTCGACGAGGCCGCGGAGCTGTGCCCGGTCTCCCGGCTGTTCGCGGGCGCCCGGGTCACCGTGGACGCCGCGCTCGAGTCCGCCTGAGCGGGCCGACGGGAAGGCGCGGTCATGGAGGGAATGCCCGCCGCGGTCGAGGGCGTGCTCGCCGGGCTCCTCGTGTTCGCCGCGGCCGTGTGGGTGGGCGGGTTCGTGACGATCGTCGTGGTGACGCGCGTCGCGAGCCGGACACTTCCGCCTCCGGTACGTGTGACGTTCTTCCGCGGGCTGGGCCCGGCCTACGGCGTCGTCGGCGGCATCGCACTGGCCGTGGCCCTCGTCGTCGGAGCGGCCCTGCTGTATGGCCGCGCGTGGGACGGCTCGCTCACGGTGGCGGTTGTGGTCGCCGCCGTGCTGCTGGCCGCTACCGTAGCCGGCGTCATCCAGGCGAGGGGCATGACACGGTTGCGCGGACGCGCGGCCTCGCGACCCGATGACGTCGACTTGGCCGCCCGGGTACGTCGTGGGGCGGGCCGCGCCGGCATACTCCGTGCCCTGATCGGTGTCCTCAGCCTCGTCCTCCTCGCCCTCGGGGTCGTCCTGGCGACGTGATCCCAGCGGTGAGCCCAGTCATGGGCTCAGACATTGCCGGCCCGGGCGAGGACCAGCCCGACCGGGATGCTGACGAGCAGCACGACGACGAACGGCCGAAACGCGTACAGTAGCCAGCCCCTGCCGGCCTGGGCGCCGCGTACCGCCGCGACCAGAAGCGCAAGGGCGACGACCAGCAGCGCGCCACCGGCGTCCACCACCGCAACGACGCCCAGGAGCGTGCCGGCGATGACGGCGGCGTTCCCCGCGTTCCACGCCGCGAGCTGCCCGGCGGCGAGCCGCGACGGCGCAGGCGTCGGCGCGAGGACCGCCTGCCCGACGCCCAAAGCGACCTGCGCGACGCCCGCCACCAGGACGAGGTACACAGCGGCCCACGAGCCGTGCGTCGCGGGAGCGGGAGCGGTGGCGGCCGCGACCAGTCCTCCGGCGACGACGC
>JBOHCT010000254.1:0-4514 GCA_050699055.1 Streptosporangiaceae bacterium
CTGCCACTGGGTCTGCCACTGGGTCTGCCACTGGGTCTGCCACTGGGTCTGCCACTGGGTCTGCCACTGGGTCTGCCACTGGGTCTGCCACTGGGTCTGCCACTGGGCCCGCCGCTGTGTCCGTCGCCGTGTCGCGCAGGAAAGCGAACGCGTCGCCGAAGATCGTATGCTCCAGCGTCAACGGGGCGACGACGTGCGCCGACGGCGGCGACCACTCGTACGTCTTCCGCTCGTTCTGGAACGCCACCTTGATCGTGTCGTCGCGTACCTGCCGGATGCCGCCGAGCTGGTAGATGAAGTCCATGTGCCACGACTCGCGACGGAACTCGCCGTCCGTCGCCGACCGCAGCCCCACGTCCCGCTGCCTGCGCACCACCTCGCGGATCGCGTCATCCTCGATGCGGCGCAGCTCCTCGGCGTCGATCCGCCCCTCAGCGAGGTCGTCGCGCGCCCGCAGCAGCTCAGGGGGGCGGAGCAGGCTGCCGACGTGATCGGCGCGGAACGGCGGCCTTTCCGCGGCTGGGCCGGCCATCGCGGTGGCGGGGGTCGCCGCGTTGCGGGTCTCGCTCATATGGTCCGTCTCCTCATTCGTCAGCGGGTGTCTCCGCGGCGGGGGCGGGCGGGGTGCCGTGGGTGTGGAACGACTCGATCGTCTTCAGGCCCCATGCCTGGCCCTTTGCGCGCTCGGCCTCGGTCCACGTGACGGGCTTCCAGTCGGGGGCGAGGATGAGCCGCGCACCGGGGTTGCACAGCTCGATCCGGTTGCCGCCCGGCTCGTAGACGTACAGGAAGAACGTCTGCTGGATCGCGTGCTTGTGCGGCCCAGTCTCGATGAACACGTCGTTCTCCAAACAGATGTCGGCGGCCCGCAGGATGTTTTCGCGGGTGTCGGTGGCGAAGGCGACGTGGTGCAGCCGCCCCCTGCTACCGGTCCAGTCTTCGGAGTACACGACGTCGTAGGACTTGTTGGTGAAGTGCAGCCACTGCCCGGAGATGGTCCCGTCGTCCAGCATGATCTGTTCGGTGGTCCGTGCCCCCAGTACATCGGTGAGGAACTCGCCGTTCGGCTCGACACGGGAGGCGAGGAAGTTCACGTGGTCGAGCCGGCGCGGGCAGATCCCGCGGCCCGGATATGCCTGGGCCTGGTTCTTCAGCGCGGGGCGAAGCGGCTCGGGCGCCTCGTACCACTCACTTTCCCAGTAAAGCTCGAACTCGTGGCCGTCCGGGTCCACGCACAGGTACGTGGGGCCGATCCCCGGGCCGCCGTCGATCCAGCCGCGTCCGTACCCGGCCTCGTCGACCTTCGTCACCAGACGGTCCAGGGCCTCCTGGCTCACCGCCCGCAGCCCGGTCCGCCGGATCCCCGACGTGGCGTGCGCCGTCAGCTTGACCGTGTGGTGCTCGTAGTCGTCCCACGTACGCAGGAAAACCGAGTCGCCCTCCCTGCCGTTTTCCGACAGCCCCATCACCTCGGTAAAGAACCGCAGGCTCTGCTCCGGCAACGGGGTCAGCAGTTCGACATGACCGACGTGCGCGATGTCGCGCCGATACAGCATGCAACCTCCTGTCTCACCTGTCAGCTCAGGACCTCGCGTGCGGTCTCCCCGGTCAGCCGCGGTGATGGCGCCATCATCGCGCCGATTCCGCGATCCACACCTCATCCCAGAGGACGGCCGGGTTCACGAGGAGGGGCGGTATCTTCGTGGTCAGGCCCGGCCCGTGCACCCCCTTCACGGCGACGTTCGCCGGAGCGAAGGCGAACAGGAACGGCGCGTAGGCGTGGTCGCTGATGTACTTCCCGGCTCGCGCGTACAGCTTGGCGCGCTTGTCCTTGTCCAGCGTCGCCGCGGCCCGCTGCAACATCGCGTCGAGCTTCTTGTCGTGGACACCGGTGAACGGCGAGTCCGAGGAGAAGCGGAAGCCCACGCTCACCCCGGCGGCCGGGTCCCAGGCGCCGGCGGTCTGCAGCATCGCCTGCCACTTCTTGCCCTGGAACTGCTTGACGAGCGTCGCGAGTTGCCAGGAGTGGATGTCGGTCTTGATCCCCGCCTTGGCCCACTGGGCCTGCAGGACCTGGTCCACCTGCTCGGCGACGTAGTTCTTGAGGGTCCCCAGCTCGACGTGCAGCCCGCCGAGCCGCTCGACGATCTTCTTCGCCTTGGCGAGGTCGTACGTACGGTACCCGGGCACCTTCGGCTTGTAGAACAGCCCGCCAGGGGCCGTGAACGACTGGGCCGCAGGGTACAGGCCGTTGAACAGGTGGGTGCGGATCGCCTCTGTGTTCGTCGCGTAGTAGATCGCCTCCCGGGCCAACTTCTTGTCGAACGGCGGCGCCTTGGTGTTGAGCTGGATGACGTACGGCGACGTCGGCGGCTCCATCGTTACCGTCAGCCGGTCGTTTTTCTGGGCCTGCTCGATGAGCGGGGTGGTCACCATCCCCTCGTAGGCTTGAGCCTGGCCCGCCAGCAGCGCCTGATAGGCGGGCTGGTCACCCCCGATCGACTTGAACGTCAGCTTGTCCAGGTAGGGGCGCCCCTCCTTCCAGTACCCGTCGTAGCGCTTCAGCACGAGCTGCGAGCTCAACGTGTCGCTGACCACCTCGAAAGGCCCCGCCCCGACCGGCTTGATCTTGAACTTCTTCTCCCCCATCTTCTTAAGCGCCGTCGGGGAGGCGATCCAGTTCGCGTTCGAGCCGAGGAACGAGTGGATCACGGCCGCGTAGGGACGGGTGAAGTGCAGCACGACCGTGTGGTCGTCGGGCGTGGTGATGCCCCGCGAGGTCAGTGGCGGCCACGCGTCACGCGGGCTGCAGCTACAGGGCGACTTGAGGTCGCGCTTGAAGTTCCACGCCACCGCCTCGGCGTCGAACAACGTACCGTCCTGGAACTTCACGCCCTTGCGGAGGGAGATCGTGACGGTCTTGCCGCCGTCGGCGAACGTGTGGCCGGTCGCGAGCCCACCGTGGACCTTACCGTCCTCGCCGAGGTAGAACAGCTGGCCGAAGATGGCGTCCATTTGGGTGAGGTTTCCCCCGCCGGTGGTGTTGGTCGCGGGGTCGAGGCCCGTCGGCCAGGCGCCCGCGAACGACCCGCCCTCCAGGACGGTCAGCGACCCGCCGCGCTGCGGCGTGGTCGAGCCCGCGTTGGAGCTCTCGCTACCGCCACTCGTGCCGCTTCCGCACGCCGCGAGAAGAATCGACGCCCCCGCGACGCCGACCAGCGCCGCCAGCTTCATTCGGTACGTCATCGGACACTACGCCTCCTCTACGGGGACGGTCCCACCCGGCCGGAGGGCGCCGCAATAGCCTCCCTTGGGGATCTAACCTCACCACGGTTTTCGGTGTCGTCGGCGACGTGACTCGACGTTCGCGCGTCCTTTTGTCGCGACGCCCGCGAGACATATGTCGCCGGTGCACGCGGGTGCCTCGTCTTCGCGGACCCGGGGTCGCGGCATCGACTTCGGTCAGCCCCGCGCGAGCTCGGGCGCGTCCACGCCGAGGAACCGGAAGGCGTTGTGCCAGGTGATGTCGTCGACCACATTCGGGGCAAGCCCCATCGAGCGCAGCGTCCTGCCAGCGGGATGTTCACGCGGCATCGCGGGGAAGTCGCTCCCGATCAGCAGCTGGTTCGGGCCGATCATGTCGATGAGGTACCGGAGTGCCCGGCGATCGAAGACGAGGGTGTCGTAGTAGAAGCGGCGAGCGTACTCCGCGGGCGAGACCGGCGTTCGGTTCGGCCCACCGACTCCCTCCGCCGCGGGTGGTTCCTCGTTCCATGTACCGGCCCAGAAGTAGTTGGCTCGGGGTAGTCCCAAGGGGAACCCGCCGGCGGCGTGGCTGAAGGCGAGACGCAGGTTGGGGAGTTTCTCCGCGGTCCCGCTCGTGATGATCGACGCGGCCGCCAAGGTGGCCTCCGCGGAGACCGCGAACGAGGGCATCGCGGCACCGGGGAGCCGGTTGGCGAAGGTGGGGTTGAGGGCATGGACGAAGATCGGGATCCGCTGCCTCTCCGCCTCGGAGAAGAACTCCAGGAAGCGGTCCTCGCCAAGCGAGTCGCCACCTACGTTGGAAGCGATCTCGATTCCGTGCAGGCCGGTGGTCTTGACCTCGGAGAGCGCCTCGGCGGCAAGGTCGGGATCTTGCATCGGCACGGTGCCCAGGCCGAAGAACCGCCTCGGTTCCGCCTGGCAGAGGCCGGCGATGAACTCGTTGATCCAACGGCTCAGGTCGCGGCCGTGGTTCGGTGACAACCTGTAGTTCAGCAGCGGGGGCATGGGGGAGACGACCTCGGCGTCGACGGCGTCGGCCTCCATCGCACTCAGGCGTCGCTCCGCGCTGAAGAAGGCGTCCTGTGCCTTGAAGCGCAGCTTGCCAGCGACGAGAAGACGAGCGGTTTCGGTATCCGTACGCTCCATCCGCGGCCAGTCGGAGGCGCCGTCGGGTGCCTCGGGAAAGTCGTCCGGGAGAACATGGGCGTGCATGTCGATCAGCATCGAGGTCTCTACTCCTCCACATG
>JBOHCT010000255.1:0-4511 GCA_050699055.1 Streptosporangiaceae bacterium
CGTCACCCTCGCCGTCGACACCGGCCACCTCCACTACTTCGACCCCGACAGCGGCCTCGCCATCGGCCACCCCCAAGCCCACACCCTCACCACCACCCCCTCCCCCGCCCAAGCCACCCCCTGAGCTGTCCACCCTCGTGGCAGTGGGCACGGCGAGTCGGCCGGGCCCAACTCCGCACGGACCGACGCCGCTCCACCGCCTACTTGACCGCGTCGGCAAGGAGCCCGCGAACGAAGTACCGCTGGAAGGCGAAGAACACCAGCAGCGGCACGACCATCGACAGGAACGCCGCTGGCGCGATGACGTCGAGGTTCTGACCGAAGGCACGCATCTGGTCGCGGATAAAGACGGTGATCGGGGCAGCGGACCCTGGGGCGAAGACCAGCGCCACGAGCAGGTCGTTCCAGGTCCACAGGAACTGGAAGATGAACAGGGAGGCGATCGCCGGCCCGCCCAGCGGCAGTACGACAGTGGAGAAGATCCGCAGCTCCCCCGCCCCGTCGATCCGAGCCGCCTCGAGCAGCTCGCTAGGAATGCCGACGAAGAAGTTACGCAGCAGAAAGATCGCGAACGGCAGCCCGAACGCCGTTTGGAAGAACACCGCCGCCCACACCGTGCCGAAGATCCCGATCGCTCCGTACAGCTGGGCCACCGGGATCAGCGCCATCTGCAGCGAGACGATCAGCAGGCTGACCACGACGAGAAACCCGATGTCGCGCCCGCGGAAGTCGATCCAGGCAAACGCGTACGCCGCCATCGCACCGATGAGCACCACGAGGATCGAGGCGGGCACGGTGATGTAGACGGTGTTGAGCAGTGCGCGCAGCATGCCGGGGTCGGCGACCAGCGACCGGTACGGTCCGAGTGTGACCTGGGCGGGGTCGGTGAAGGCCTGCCACCAGCCGGTCTTGTTGTCGCTCACCCCCGCCGCACGGAAGCTCGTGGTTCCGTCTCGTACCGAGCATGTCACCTCCACCTCCTGTTTGGCCCCGCCGTACCGCGCGGTGGGCGGTCGGCGCCGGACACCCGCGCGCTGTGCCTGCCTGCCAGGCCCCATCGGTACATCTAGCCAGGGACAGGTCACAGTGGGTGTAACCCAACCGATACGGTTCGATGACGAACCGGAGGGGGATCACCTGCCGGCGAGGTGGCGACCGATCACGAGGCGCTGGATCTGGTTGGTGCCCTCGACGATCTGCAGGACCTTCGCCTCCCGCAGATACCGCTCCACGGGGAAGTCGCGGACATACCCGTACCCGCCGAGCACCTGGACGGCGTCGGTGGTCACCCGCATGGCGGTGTCGCTCGCGAGCAGCTTGGCCATCGCCGCCTGCGGTCCGTACGGCAGTCCTCTGTCCCGGCGGCGGGCAGCCCGCAGGTACAGGGCCCGGGCCGCCTCGACGGCCGTCGCCATGTCGGCGAGCATGAACGCCAGGCCCTCGAACTCGATGATCCGCGTGCCGAACTGGCGACGCTCCTTGGCGTACGCCACGGCCGCGTCGAGCGCCGCTCGAGCGAGTCCCACCGAGCACGCGGCGATCCCGAGCCGGCCGGCGTCGAGCGCGGCGAGCGCGATGGAAAACCCGTCCCCCTCGTCGCCGACGCGCTGGTCCACGGCGGCCCGCGCCCCTTCGAGGAGCATCTGGGCGGTCGGTGAGGCGGTGAGGCCCATCTTGTGCTCGGGCGCGGCCGCGCTGAGCCCGGGCGTCTCGCGGGGCAGGTGGAAGCAGGTGACGCCGCGCTCGCCCGCACCGGTACGCGCCATGATCGTGTAGAAGTCGGCGTGCCCGCCGTGGGTCGTCCATGCCTTCGTGCCGTCGATCGTGTAACCGTCGCCGTCGCGAACCGCACGTGTCCGCAGCGCGGCGGCATCCGATCCCGACTGCGGCTCCGACAGGCAGTAGGCGCCGAGCAGGTCCCCACCCAGCATGTCGGGCAGGAGGCGTCGCCGCTGCTCCTCGCTCCCGAGAGCGGCGACCGGGTAGCAGGCCAGCGTGTGGACGCTGACGCCGAGGCCGATGGTGAGCCAGGCGGCCGACAGCTCCTCGAGTACGGGGAGGTACACCTCGTACGGCTGCCCCGCCCCGCCGTACTCCTCGGGGTAGGGCAGCCCGAGCAGGCCGGAGCGGCCGAGCAGCCGGAACGCCTCGCGGGGGAACTCGCCTCTCTCCTCCGCCCCGGCGGCGCGCGGCGCGAGCTCCCGGGTGGCGATCTCCCGGGTGAGCCCGACGAGATCCTCGGCCTCTGGCGTAGGGAGCGAGCGTTGGAGAGGCGTCGCTCAGCCCTCCACGACCGTGAGGGCGCGATCCGTCCGGTTGAGCCGCTCGACCCCATCCTCGGTGCAGACGACGATGTCCTCGATGCGCGCGCCGTGCCGGCCCGCGAGGTAGATGCCCGGCTCGATCGAGAAGGTCATGCCCGCCTCGAGCGGTTCGGTGTTGCCCGCGACGATGTACGGCTCCTCGTGGGACTCCAGGCCGATGCCGTGGCCGGTGCGGTGAACGAAGTGGTCGCCGTGCCCGGCGCCGTCGATGATGTCCCTGGCCGCCGCGTCGACCGACTCGGGGGTGGCACCGGGACGGACGGCCGCGCAGGCGGCCTCCTGCGCACGGCGCAGCACCTGGTAGTAGTCGCCGAAGCCCGCGGGCGGACGGCCGACGGCGTACGTCCGCGTCTCGTCGGAGCAGTAGCCCTCCGGCGTCGTACCGCCGATATCGACCACGACCGCGTCGCCGGCCTCGATCACCCGGTCGGAGACCTCGTGGTGGGGGCTCGCCGCGTTCGGGCCCGAGCCGACGATGACGAAGTCCACTGTCGCGTGGCCCTCGGCCAGGATCGCCTCGCCTATGTCGCGCCCGACCTCGCGCTCGGTGCGCCCGGGCCGCAGCCAGCCGGGAACGCGGTCGTGCACCCGGTCGATCGCCGCACCGGCCTGGCGCAGCGCCTCGATCTCCGCGGGCGTCTTGCGCATGCGCAGCTCGCGGAGGGCCTCGCCGGCGGTGACCTGTTCCGCGGCGGGCAGCGCGGCGCGGAACCGGAGCACCATCATGGCCCACATCCGATCGGCGAGGCCGACGCGCCGGATGCCACCGGGGAGGCGGCCCGCGACCATCGCGTACGGGTCGTCGGTCTCGCCCCACGGCGTGATGTCGATGCCGAGCCCGGCCGCCGGCGACGCCTCGGCGGCCGGCAGCTCGAGCCGGGGGACCACGAGGAACGGATCCGCATGGGCGGGTACAGCGAGGCAGGTCAGCCGCTCGAGCTGGGTGGCGTCATAGCCGGTGACATAGCGCAGGTCGGGCCCTGGCGTCAGGAGAAGGGCGTCGACACCAGCGCCGGCGGTCGCGTCCCGGACGCGGCGGAGCCGCTCCGGCGGGTACAGGTCGGACAGCGTTGTCGCGGTTGTCACGCAGCCAATCTAGTAGGGCGGCGGCGGCGAGGGCAGTGCAGGCAGTGCACCCAGGCCAGTGCACCCAGGCCAGTGCACCCAGGCCAGTGCACCCAGGCCAGTGCACCCAGGCCAGTGCACCCAGGCCAGTGCACCCAGGTAGGCGTAGGCCGCCCGCCCCGGCCCGTGCCATGATCGTCACATGGTCGACCGTCTCATGCTTCTCGACACCGCCTCGCTGTACTTCCGTGCGTTCCATGGCATACCGAACACCGTGACCACACCCGACGGCACCACCCCCGTCAACGCCGTACGCGGGCTCATCGACGCGGTCGCCAGGCTCGTGCGCGAACGCCAGCCGACCCGCCTCGTCGCGTGCATGGACGCGGACTGGCGGCCGGCCTTCCGGGTCGCCGCGCTCCCCTCGTACAAGGCCCACCGGGTCGCACCAGAAGGCGGCGAGCAGGTGCCGCCGGGGCTCGCGCCGCAGGTTCCTGTCATCGAGGCGGCGCTCGACGCGATCGGCCTCGCCCGCGTGGGGGTCGGCGGGTACGAAGCCGACGACGTGATCGCGACGCTGGCCACGCGCGCGGACTGCCCCGTCGACGTGGTGACAGGTGATCGCGACCTGTTCCAGCTCGTCGACGACACACGGCAGGTACGCGTCCTCTACACCGCCAAGGGCGTCGCCCGGCTCGAGGTGGTCGACGAGGCGACCGTAACCGAGCGCTACGACATCCCCGGCCGGGCGTACGCGGACTTCGCCGTGCTACGCGGTGACCCGAGCGACGGACTTCCCGGCGTCTCGGGCATCGGAGCGAAGACGGCGGCCGGGCTGATCAGGCGGTTCGGCGATCTCGAGGGAACCCTGGCCGCCGCCGACGACGAGAATACGGGCATCTCCGCGCGCGTGCGTTCGAGCCTCCGCGCCGCCGCCGACTACCTCGCCGCCGCCCCCGAGGTGGTGCGCACGGCGCGGGACGTGCCGCTGCCCGAGTACGACGACGCACTCCCCCACGTCCCGAGGGACCCCGACGCGCTCGCGCACCTCCGTGAGCGCTGGAACCTCGCCGGCCCGTTGGACCGCCTCCTCGCCGCGCTCGCAGCCGCCCCCGTCTGAGC
>JBOHCT010000256.1:0-4505 GCA_050699055.1 Streptosporangiaceae bacterium
GCGAAGAGTCTCCGCCCCCAGCGCTGCTCTCCGATGCTCCTTGCTGCTTGTGTGGGTGATGGGCGGCGGGTGGGTTCTTCTGCGACGGCGCCGGGTTGTTGCTGGAGGGCGGTGCCCCTCCCGGGGCGGCCGCCTCTGCCTGGCCGCCCTGGCCCCCGCCTCCCACGTGGTCCGACGTGTCACCCTGCCAGGCCATCCAGCCGAGCGGGAGTGCGATGGCGAGCGCGGCGACGACCGCGGCGGCGCCTGCCGCCTGTTTCGGTACGCGCCTCAGGTGACGCAGCCACAGCGCCCCGAACAGGCCTGCGCCGCCGTGCACGCTGGCGAGGTAGCCTCCCACGGCCGGACCCAGGATGATCGGCCCGATGATCGTGCGCAGGCTCGAGTTGACGTCGGCGAGTTCGAGGTACAGCCCTCGGCACTTGTCGCACTCGTCGATGTGTCGCTCGACCACCCGCGTCTCGCGTCTCGACAGGCCGCCGCGGACGTAGGCGCCCATGCGCTCGAGTGCGGGCTGGCAGCCCTCCTGGACGGCCCCGGACAAGTGCATCTGGAGGTACGCCTGCCGCAGGCCCTCGCGGGCACGGTACGCGAGCGCGGCCACGCTGCCCGCGCTGATGCCGAGCAGCGGGGCGACCTCAGCGGGCCGTTCACCCTCGATCGCGGTGTGCCACAGGACGGTCTGCCAGCGTTCCGGCAACGAGGCGAACGCCCGCGCCACCATCGAACGCTCGAGACCCTCGAGCGTTCGATCGTCGAAGGGCACGCCGGGCGCGTACGGGTCGAGGTCGTCGAGGACCACCTGGCGCGCCTCGCCACGCGCTCGGTCGTACTTGATGCGCCGCATCGCGGTGAGGGCATACGCGCGGAAGCCGACCTCAGGCCCGCCACCCCGGCTGAGCACATCGAGGACCCGCGCGAAGGTCTCCGCGACAAGGTCGTCGCTTTCGGCGTCGTCGCGGCCCAGTTGGCGCGCGAGCGCGCGCGCGGCGTGTGAGTGGCGCGCGTACAGAACGCCGTACGCCTCTGTATCGCCGGCGCGCGCCGCGGCGATCAGGTCAGCGTCGGCGAGCTCCGGACCCTCGGGGTCCGAAGCCGCCATGGCCTGCGCCGACTTATCCACTCACCCGTCGTTTCCCGTCTCGCTGTGTGTTCATTCGCACGATAGCCCTCGAACTCGCGTCATGGTCGGGCGATCGCCCTGTCTCATCCATGTGGCCGGCCGGATTCCCCGCCCCGAAGAGGGGGTGGGGCGGGCTCCGGTCGGCCACCTCGTCTCGCTCGACCCCGAGAACCTGTTTACGAACCCCCAGGCTAGCGGGCAGGTTCCCGAGCGGAGCGTCCGAAGGCCACCGCGTGCCGGACGCAGCGACAGCCTATTTGCCTGTCGGTCTAAGCTGCCCGCGTGGACGAGCGCGAGACATTGCTGCGGCGGATCAAGGCGCGTGCCGTCTTCCACGAGCGTGTGGTGCTCTCCTCGGGCGAGGAGACTGATTTCTACATCGACCTGCGCCGCGTCACCCTCGCCGGCGACGCCGCGCCGATCGTCGGTCGTGTGATGCTCGAGCTGACCTCCGGCCTAGCGTACGACGCGGTGGGGGGACTCACGCTCGGCGCGGATCCCGTCGCGACGGCCATGCTGCACGCGGCCGCGACCGAGGGGCGGCCGCTGGACGCGTTCGTCGTCCGCAAGGAGGGAAAGGCCCACGGGCTGCAGCGGCGTGTCGAGGGACCTGACGTGGCGGGACGTCGGGTGCTGGCCGTTGAGGACACCTCGACGACGGGTACGTCCGTCCTCACCGCCGTCGCTGGCCTCCGCGCGGCCGGGGCGTCCGTGGCGGGAGTAGGCGCGCTCGTCGAGCGGGGGGCCCGCGGCCGCATCGAGGCCACGGGGCTCGATTACCGCGCGGCGTACACCCTCGCGGACCTGGGACTGGCCTGATTTCTCCGTCAGTAGAAGTACGTGGTATCGACCCGGTTGCGGAGCGGCTTCCCGAGAACGTAGCGCCGCAGGTTGTCGATGAACAGGTCCACGATGCGGGTGTTCTCGTGCGGTGACAGGGCGGCGGTGTGGGAGGAGACGACGACGTTGTCGAGCTCCCACAGGGGGCTCTCGGCGGGGAGGGGCTCGGTAGCGAACACGTCGAGCGCCGCGCCCGCCAACCGACCCGACGCCAGCGCCTCGGTGAGCGCACTCTCGTCGACAACCCGCCCCCTCCCCACATTGACGAAGACGCAGTGCGGTGGCAGGGCGGCGATCACCTCGGCGGACACCACCCCACGTGTCTCCTCTGTGATGGGCAAGGTGCAGACGACGGCGTCGGCACGCGGCGCGAGGTCGGGCAGGGCATCGACGGTATGCATCTCGTCGACGCAGGGCGCGGCGTCAGGTACCCGCTTGACGCCCAGGACGTACATCCCGAAGCTCCGCGCCAGGCGGGCAACCTCGAGGCCGATGCCTCCGACGCCGAGGACAAGCAGCGTCGAGCCGCGCAGCTCGCGTACGGGGGAGTGATCCCATCGGCGCTCCCGCTGGTATCGCCGGAGCCGCGGGAGATCCTTGGTGAAGGTCAGGATGCCGAGGAGGGCGAACTCGGCCAGCGGCCCAGCGTGGATACCCGCGGCTGACGTCACGCAGACCCTGTCCCGCTCCGGGGCGGAGAGGTCCGCCTCGCGTATCTGCTCTCCCGCGCCCGCGGCCGTCGCCTGCACCCAGCGGAGCCGGGAGGAGGCGCGGACGATCCGGGCGAGCCCCCGGCCCGTGTCGCCAGGCAGCCCGAAGAGCACCTCCGCGGTCGCGAGCAGCTTCCACCAGCGCCGCTCGTCATCCTCGCTACGGCTGAAGTGCGGGTCGCCGCGATGGTCGCACGGGTAGCGGGGCGTCGGCATCAGCGTGGGATCGAAGCTGACGTGCGCTTCGGGTACTTCACGGCGAATCCGGTCGACGAGCTCGTCCTCGAGTGGGGTCGCGATGACGACATCGACCGCCATGGGGGCACACCGCCTCTCTCGCCGCTACGATCGGCCGCTCTGCGATCAGCCGTTGGACGCGTCCTGCCGGCCGCGCAGGTCCACCGTAGGGGAGTCGTACGCGAAGGTGCCCCTGCGGCCCACTCGCCGCCTGTGTTGGTGGCCCGCGCTCGGGTGTTGATGAATTGCGCCCGCCTCCTCCCCGCTTCGCGGCCGGTACGCCCGTGCGTACCGGCCGGGGGTCGGCGGCGCGCCGCTCAGTGTCCGCTGGTGACGGTGAAGGCCTCGACCTGAGCGCCCTTGCGGGTGTGGTAAGGCTTACCGTTGACCCGTACGTCGACGGCCGCGGAGTTGCCGACCGTCACGACCAGTTTGGGCTGGTCGAAGGCGACGTGGTCGCCCTTCTTCAGGGTCTTGTTGAGAAGCGTCTTGCCGTCCGGGACATGGACGGAGACGAAACAGCGGTCTCCCGTGACGTTCAAAGTGAGGGTGGCGTCCCTGCTCGGCAGACCCGTGGTGTCGAGTACGCGACCGCCGCCGGTGTGCCGTGCCGGTTCAGAGCTGAACGTCGTCTCCCCCGGCTTAGCCATGAGCGCGCCGTACAGCGCGTAACCACCGGCCAGGATCAGCATGACGACGATCAGAATCCCGAGGCCGGCGATGACATAGCGCCCGTGACCCTTGGGGTCGGCACGGTGTCGTCCGTCACCCACACCGCGAGGATACGGCACCGGTCAGTCCCGGATGGCCGTTTTGGCTCTCCTTGCCTTGATCACCTCAAGGACGACCGGAAGGACAGAAATGATGACGACCACGCCGATCGCCGGGAGCAGGTAGCGGTCGACTCCTGGGATCACCGTGCCGAGGAAGTACCCGAGGGAGACGACGCCGTCGACCCAGAGGATGCCCCCGACCACGTTCCAGGCGAAGAAGGTCTTGGCATCCATCCCGAGGGTCCCCGCCACCGGGTTGAGAAACGTCCGGACGACAGGGATGAAACGCGCGAGGACGACAGCCTTGGCAGGACCGAACTTGTCGAAGTAGTACTCAGCACGCTCGACGTACTCACGTTTGAAAAGTCGTGAGTCGGGTCGATTGAACAAACGCGGCCCAGTCTTGACGCCGATGTAGTAGCCCGTCTGAGCCCCGGCGATCGCGAACACTGGACCGCCGACGAGGAGCGCCCAGAGTGGCAGCCGCAGGCCGACCGCCGCTGTGGCCCCCGAGGCGAAGAACCCGGCGGTGAAGAGCAGCGAGTCGCCGGGGAAGAAGAAACCGATGAGCAGCCCAGTCTCGGCGAACACGATGCCGAGCACCCCGAGCAGGCCGAATGCCTCAATCAGCGAGCTTGGGTCGAGGACGTTCACAGCGAGAGCTGGGTGCACCGCACGAGCCTACCCGGCCCGGGTTAGCCTCGATTCCCGGTGGGCGGGTTGAGTCCGCTCGTGTGCGACGCAGACGTGATGGTGTCGCCCGAACACGCTGGTCAGCTGCCTTGCTGTGTTCATTGGCGCTGTGTACCTCAATGGATCTAG
>JBOHCT010000257.1:0-4473 GCA_050699055.1 Streptosporangiaceae bacterium
GGTGAGCCTCCACCCAGGCGAAGTAGAACCACCCGAACACCGCGAGGGCGGCGAAGAAGTACCACTGCATGGCGTAGAAGAAGTGCGGCCCCTGCCCCATGTCCGGTCGAGGCTCGCCCTCGAGCCCCCCGGCGCCGTCCGGTTCCTGCCCCCGCAGGTTCACATAACCGGTATACAACGGGTAGTCCAGCTCACCGGCCACGCCGGAGCTGGAGATGGCGCGGACCTGGCCCTGGTGCGGCTCGACGGCGTTGCCGGTCGCGGTGCTGTTGGGCCGCCACCAGCCCTCGACCGTGACACTGCCCTCTGGGGCCGCCGGGATGTCGGTGATCGTCTCGGTGTTGTTCGCGCTCTGCATCCACCCCCGGTCGACGAGGACGGCGCGCCCGGACGAGGTCACCAGCGGGGTGAGGACCTCGACCCCGGGCTGCCCGTCACGTGTCTGGTACTTCACGACGACCTGGTGGGCGGTGTCGTAGGTGCCGGTGGCACGTACGCGCTGCCACTCCTCGCCCGACCGGCGCGCGTCCGGCACGTCCTGTACGGCGTCGATCGGAACGACGGAGGCCGACATGTTCTGCTCGACCACGCGGTTCTGGTCGATCCGCTCGTGCAGCCGGTCGAGCTGCCAGACCCCGAGCCGGACGCACACACCGGCGAGGACGACGACGAACAGGGCGAAACCGAGCCAGCGGCGGCTCAGCACGAAGCGGTACACGGCGTCGACGGTATCTCGGAGGCGCGCGCCCGCATCCCACGGGTCTTTGTCACCGCGGCGAACTAGACTGCGGACCATGAGTCCCCAGACCGCTGACCCCAACGCTGGCCTCGTCGACCGACACGGGCGTGTCGCCACCGATCTACGTGTCTCGCTCACCGATCGCTGCAACCTGCGATGCCAGTACTGCATGCCCGCCGAGGGCCTCGACTGGCTGCCCACGGAGGAGACGCTGACCGACGACGAGATCGTCCGTCTGATGACGATCGGCGTCGAACGGCTCGGGATCACCGAGGTGCGCTTCACCGGCGGTGAGCCGTTGCTGCGACGCGGCCTTGCGTCGATCGTGGCCCGCACGAAGGCGCTGTCGCCCAGCCCGAAGGTCTCGATCACCTCGAACGGGCTCGGCCTCAAGCACACCGCCGCCACGCTCGCGGAGGCCGGTCTGGACCGGGTCAACATCAGCCTGGACACGGTTCGCGCGGAGACGTTCGCGGCGATCACCCGGCGTGACCGGTTGGCCGACGTGCTCGACGGCCTCGCAGCGGCGCAGGCGGCGGGGCTGGCCCCAGTGAAGGTCAACGCCGTGCTGTTGCGGGGGCACAACGAGCAGGAGGCGGCCGACCTGCTGCGCTGGTGCCTGGACCACGACTACCAGCTGCGCTTCATCGAGCAGATGCCGCTCGACGCGCAACACCAGTGGAACCGGGAGTCGATGATCACCGCCGACGAGATCTTCGACCTGCTGGGGGAGCGGTTCACCCTCACCCCGGCGCCGCGCGCGCGGGGGTCAGCCCCGGCCGAGGAGTTCCTCGTCGACGGCGGCCCCGCCACCGTGGGGATCATCGCATCGGTGACCCGGCCGTTCTGCGGCGACTGCGACCGCGTCCGGTTGACCGCCGACGGACAGATCCGCAACTGCCTGTTCGCCCGCGAGGAGTCCGACCTGCGCGCCGCGCTGCGCGGCGGAGCCGGCGACGAGGAGATCGCCCAGCGCTGGTGCGACGCCATGTGGGTCAAGCTCCCGGGGCACGGCATCGACGATGTCGGCTTCCTCCAGCCGACCCGCCCGATGTCAGCGATCGGCGGATAGCGGCTGCGTCTCCTTGTAGAACCCCCGAGCCGACAGGAAGGATCGCAGCGTCGGCTCGTGCTCGTCGCACGCCAGCCAGGTCTTGCGCCGCTCGGGCGTGTGCAGCTTGGGGTTGTTCCAGAGGACCGCGTGCACGGCGGGCCGCTGACAGCCCCGCGACGAGCAGATCAAGCCCTCCGGACCCGCCTGGTCACCGTACTCACTCATCGACGGGCCTCTCCTCGCACACATCGTGTCGTTCGACCGGACATGATGTCGTAGGTCCGGACATGGCGATGCCGGACAGCCACGGGGGGATGCTGCCCGGCATCTGTTGCGCCCACGGGCGCTGCCACATCATGGCACGTCTGGACAAACACGTCACGCCCCGGGGGTCACTCGTCCGATTTGCGTTCGGTGATCTCGCCGATCGGCTCGGAGGTCACGGACTCGGCCTCATCCGGGTCCCTGTGCGACCCGTTGTTCGCGAGCACGACCGCGATGTAGGGCAGGAACAGCGCGGCCACGACCAACACCCACCGCAGCGGTCCCGAGGTCGCCACGGCGGCGATGAAGCACGCCGTACGGATGCCCATCGAAACGAGGTAACGGACCTGACGGTGTCGGAGGTCGACGCTGCGGCCGAACCGAGCGTTCGTGATGTTGACCGACTCGCGGTCCCTTTCCTCCATGTGTCCCACGGTACTCCCGCGGTGCATGATGGACAGATGAGCGATCGCACCTACCGCATCACCGAAGTCGTCGGCACGTCCCCGGAGGGGATCGACCAGGCCATCACCAACGGGATCGACCGTGCCGGCCGGACCGTCCGTCACCTCGACTGGTTCGAGGTGACCGACATCCGCGGCCACATCGAGGGCACCGAGGTCGAGCACTACCAGGTGGGCCTCAAGCTCGGGTTCCGGCTCGAGGACGACGAGTAGCCCACGAACCGGCCGGCGCGCGGACCTGGCGCGCAGCCGCACGGGATTTTCGGCTACTGCGCGGTAGCCGATAGCGTCGCGGTGTCCGACGCAACGCGTGCCGGACCCGGTCGGCGCACGGCCGAGAGCGCTCAGGAGGTTGGACGTGGGCAGGTCCGTACTCGTCACCGGCGGGAACCGCGGGATCGGGCGCGCGATCGCCCAGGCGTTCGCCGACGCCGGCGACGACGTCGCCGTCACGTACCGCAGCGGTGAGCCTCCCGAAGGCTTCCTCGGCGTTCGCTGCGACGTCACGGACTCCGAGCAGGTCGACGCCGCGTTCTCCGCCGTCGAGGACGCACACGGACCTGTCGAGGTGCTGGTGGCCAATGCCGGGATCAACCGGGACACGCTGCTGCTGCGGATGGGGGAGCAGGACTGGGACGACGTCCTGGCCACGAACCTCACCGGAGCGTTCCGGGTGGCGAGAAGGGCGGCCAAGGGGATGCTGCGGCAGCGCCGGGGCCGCGTCATCTTCATCTCCTCGGTCGTCGGACTGCTCGGCAGCGCGGGCCAGGTCAACTACGCGGCCAGCAAGTCCGGGCTGGTCGGAATGGCCCGGTCGATCGCGCGCGAGCTCGGAAGCCGGAACATCACCGCGAACGTCGTCGCACCCGGATTCGTCGAGACCGAGATGACCGCCGAGCTGCCGGAGGCCAAGCGGGACGAGTACAAGGCCCAGATCCCGATGCAGCGGTACGGGAGTGTGCAGGAAGTGGCCGGCGTCGTCCGGTTCCTCGCGAGCGACGCCGCCGCGTACGTCACCGGCGCTGTCGTGCCGGTCGACGGTGGCCTGGGGATGGGGCACTGAGCGTGACCACGGGCTCCGAACGGCGGGGCCGTGCGCAACGAGCGGCCCGAGCGGGCCGACGGACGAAGGAGCAACGTCGTGGGAATACTTGACGGGAAGCGCCTCCTGGTGACCGGGGTGACGATGGACAACTCGATCGGGTTCGCGGTCGCGCGCATCGCGCAGGAACAGGGCGCCAAGGTGGTCGTGTCGAACTTCGGCCGGGCGATGGGGATCACCCGGCGGATAGTGAAGCGTCTGCCCGAACCGGCCGACGTCCTGGAGGTCGACGTGTCCGACGAGGCCCATCTCGCGCGTCTCGCCGACGACATCGGGGGGCTGAACGGCTTCGACGGCGGACTCGACGGCGTGTTCCACTCGATCGCGTACGGCAACCCCGAGACGATCCTCGGCGGGCGTTTCCTGGACGCCCCCTGGGAGGACGTGGCTCAGTCGGTGCAGGTTTCGGCGTACTCGTTGATGTCGCTGACGGTGGCGGTCAAGCCGCTGATGCCGCCGGGAAGCGCCGTGGTCGGGATGACGTTCGACGCCACCGTGGCGTGGCCGGCGTACGACTGGATGGGCGTGGCCAAGGCCGGGCTCGAGTCGTGCGCGCGCTACCTGGCCCGCGACCTGGGACCCGAGGGGATCCGGGTGAACCTCGTGTCGGCGGGACCGCTGAAGACCCTCGCCGCAAAGTCAATCCCGGGGTTCGAGGGAATCGACGCGGTCTGGGACGAGCGGGCGCCGCTGGGGTGGGACAACCAGGACACCGCCCCGACCGCGAGGTCCGCGGTTGCCCTGCTGAGCGACTTCTTCGGGGCCACGACCGGGGAGATCGTGCACGTGGACGGCGGGTACCACGCGATGGGCACCTGACCGTCCCGTGCAGCGAGCCCTGCCCAGAGCC
>JBOHCT010000258.1:0-4471 GCA_050699055.1 Streptosporangiaceae bacterium
TCTTCTCACGTCACCAACGGCGACAACCCCCGGACCGCCACGACATCGGCGTCGATCACTCAGCGTCGATGACGCTCAAACCGTCGTGATCACCCTGCCACAGCGACAGACACCGTGGCGGCTAACACGCCCCCCGTGATCCCCGCGGGTGGTCGGGAAGCGGACCGCCACCCGCCCATGATCCCCGTTCGTGGTCGCGAAGCGAAGTTCACTGCCGGCTGTGACCACGAACGAGGGTCGTGGTGTCCGGCGACCCCCCGCCCGCGACCCACATCCGTTTCTGTGGTGCACGGGCGTGGTTTCCTGCGTTTGCGGACCACAGATCGGGATCTTGGTCGCGTAGGCCTCGGCCTTGGCCGGTTGTTCCGCTCAGTGAGCAGGCGCGAACTGCTCGTCCTCGGTCGAGCCCTTCAGCGCGACAGTCGACGATTCGGGCGTGATAGCCGTGCTCACCAGGTCGAAGTAGCCCGCGCCCACCTCGCGCTGATGCTTGGTCGCGGTGTAGCCGTGGGGCTCGGCCGCGAACTCCTTCTCCTGGAGCCGGACGTAGGCCGGCATGCCCTCCGCCGCGTACCCGCTGGCCAGCTCGTACATCGAGTGGTTGAGCGAGTGGAAGCCCGAGAGGGTGATGAACTGGAACCTGTACCCTATCTCGCCGAGCTCACGCTGGAACTTCTCGATCGTCCCCTCGTCGAGGTTCCGCCGCCAGTTGAACGACGGCGAGCAGTTGTAGGCGAGCATCTTGCCGGGGAACCGCTCGTGGACCGCTTCGGCGAACTCCCTGGCCTCGCCGAGGTCGGGGGTGGAGGTCTCGTTCCAGATGAGGTCCGAGTACGGCGCGTACGCGAGCGCACGCGCGATGCTGGCCTCCATGCCGTTCCGTACCAGGAAGAAGCCTTCCGCCGTGCGATCCCCGGTCAGGAACTCCTGGTCACGCTCATCGACGTCGCTGGTGAGCAGGGTCGCCGCCCCGGCGTCTGTGCGGGCCACGACGAACGTCGGCACTCCGCAGACATCGGCCGCGAGCCGGGCCGCGGAGAGGGTACGGATGTGCTGCTCGGTCGGGACGAGCACCTTGCCGCCCATGTGCCCGCACTTCTTCTCAGAGGCGAGCTGATCCTCGAAGTGCACGCCCGCGGCACCCGCCGCGATCATGGCCTTCATGAGCTCGAAGGCGTTGAGCACGCCCCCGAAGCCGGCCTCGGCGTCGGCGACGATCGGCGCGAGCCAGTGCACAGGCGGGTCCTGTGCGTCCTCGTGTCTCTCGGCCCAGGTGATCTCATCGGCACGCAGCAGGGCGTTGTTGATCCGCCGGACGGCCTGCGGGCCTGAGTTGGCCGGGTAGAGGCTCTGGTCGGGGTAGGTCTGACCGGCGAGGTTGGCGTCGGCCGCCACCTGCCATCCGGACAGGTAGATCGCCTGGAGGCCGGCCCGCACCTGCTGTACCGCCTGGTTTCCCGTGAGGGCGCTGAGGCTGGGGACATAATCCTCGCTGTGCAGGAGGGTCCACAACCGCTCGGCACCGAGCCGGGCCAGCGTGTGTTCCTCTTGGACGCTGCCGCGCAGCCGGATCACGTCCGCCGCGCTGTGCCGACGTTCGACGCCCTGCCAGCGGGGGTCACTTTCCCATGCGCGCCGCAGCTCACGGGCGGCCGTCTGGGTCGTCTGGCCGTGCTGGTCGAGTGTGTGCTCTGTCATCTCTGCCACCTCCTCAGGGCAGTCTGACCGCCATGGGCCAGACTGAGAGCCGTTTAGATAGAGGAAGAAGCGGATAATTTCACTTACAGTGTCACTATGGCGAAGTTTGAAGGCGAAGACAGCGAGAAGTTTGCAGAGCTGGACCTCGTCACGTTCGGCCAACGGGTGCGTCATCTGCGGCGTACGCGCGGGCTGACGTTGACAGAGTTGGGGTCACGGGTCGGTCGGGCGCCGTCGCACCTCTCGCTGCTGGAGAACGGGCGTCGCGAGCCGAAGCTGTCCCTGCTCAGGTCCCTCGCGGGGGCCCTGGACGTCAAGGTCGAGGACCTGCTGCAACGTCAGGCGCCAAGCCGCCGCGCCCAGCTCGAGATCGCGGTCGAGCAGGCGCAGCGTGACCCGGTGTACGCCTCGCTCGGGCTGCCGCACCTGAAGCCGGGGGCGCGCGTGCCCAACGACGTCTTGGACCACCTTCTCGCCCTGTACGAGGAGCTGCGGCGCAGACAGATCCGGCCAACCGCGACCCCCGAGGAGGCACGTGTCGCGAACGCCGAGCTGCGCGCCCAGATGCGTGAGCGCGGGAACTACTTCTCCGAGATCGAGAAGGGCGCGGGTGACACCCTCGCCGCGGTGGGGTATCGGGGCGGTGCCCTGTCGCAGGGCGTCGTCCTCGCGGTCGTCGCCCATTTCGGCTTCACGCTGCACTTCGTCCAGGACCTGCCGCGTTCGGCCCGCTCGGTGATCGATCTGCGCAACCATCGCCTCTACCTCAGGCGAGAGTCGCTCGGCGGTATGCACACTCCTCGCACTATCCTGCTGCAGACCCTCGGCCACGTGGTTCTCGGCCATGAGGTACCGAGGGACTTCGCCGACTTCCTCCGGCAGCGGGTCGAGACCAACTACTTCGCCGCCGCGCTCCTCGTGCCGGAGCGCCCGGCGGCGGAATACCTCAGGGAGGCGAAGGCCGGGCGGCAGCTGTCGGTCGAGGACCTCCGCGACGTCTTCTCGGTGTCCTACGAGATGGCCGCGCACCGTTTCACGAACCTCGCCAGCCACCACCTCGACTTGCCCGTCCACTTCGTGAAGAGCGACGAGAGCGGGACGATCTACAAGGCGTACGAGAACGACGGGCTCGCGTTCCCGAGCGATGAGCAGGGCGCCATCGAGGGCCAGCGCGCCTGTCGACAGTGGGCCGCGCGGCGGGTCTTCGCCTCGCCCGACAGGTTTTCGACGTCCTTCCAATACACCGATACGCCGGGCGGGACGTACTGGTGCGCGACCCACGTCGAGCCGGGCCGCGATGGCAACTTCGCGATCACGGTCGGCGCGCCGTACGCCGAGTCGCGGTGGTTTCGGGGCAGGGAGACGCGGGAGCGAGCCGCGTCGGCGTGCCCGTCGGGGGACTGTTGCGCACGCCCGCCCGCCGAGCTGGCCGCTCGTTGGGAAGGCCTCGCCTGGCCCTCCGCCCGTGCCCACTCCCACGTGCTCGCCGCGTTGCCGCCGGGCGCGTTCCCCGGCGTCGACGAGGCAGAGGTCTACGCCTTCCTCGACCGCCACTCGGTCGCCTCGGGCGAGGAGGAATGAGCTCGGTTGCGCGGACCCCTGCGAGGTTCACCGGCGCGTTCAGACATTCAACGCGATCAGAGCGAGAGCTCCGGTCAACGACACGAACCCGCAGACGACTAGCCCGAGTTTCCTGGATGGGTTGATCTGGGGGCGTGTTTTCGCAGGTCACGCGTGGTGTGGATGCTGGTGGGGTGTATTACCTAACGGTGTGGCGCCCAGCGGTGGAGGTGGAAGATGTCGTGTAGGCGCTGTTGGGTGGGGTCGCGGTCGGTGAGGATGCGGCGGGCTTTGGGGCGGCCGCGGTCGCCGGGGTAGAGCAGCACGGTTTGTTGGATGCCGGCGAGGGCGGCGAGAAGGGCGTGTACCGACAGGTTCAGGTCGTGCTGGTGGGCGTGGCGGCGCATCAGATGCGCCACGGTGAGGGCGAGGACGCAGTAGAAGGTGTGCACGCAGATCTTCTGCTCGGTCCAGTGGAACATGGGGTTGAACGAGACCAGGTGGGGGTCTTTGAGTTGGCGGAAGCCGAACTCGGCGTCGGATTGCGATCGGTAGCCGGCGATGATGTCGGGGACGGTCCAGTCGCCGCGGTCGGTGATCAGGATCCGTTTGCCGAAGATCCGGTCTTCGAGCTCGGCGCGGGCGGCGGGGTCGATGTGCCAGGTCAGCCGTAGGGTGGCTGGGGTGTTGCCGGTGATGGCGGTGGTCAGCACGTCGCGGACCCACCGTTTGTGGGTGGCCTTGTCGACGGCGGCCTCGAGTTGCGCGCGGTGGCGGCGGCCACGTCCGGAGGCGAGCACGTCAGCGATCTTCGCCAGTTCGGCTTCGGTCTTGGCGAGGGTCTGGTCAAGGCCGCGGGCCTGCCCGGCGTGCAGCTCGGCGGAGTGGGTCAGCATCCCCCGGTGGGCACGGCCGAGGGCGGTCACCGTGCCGGCGTCGTGGGCGTGCACGCCGTCGAGGCCGGGGACCGGCTGGTAGGCGGACCGGGGGATGTCCCAGCAGGTCGGGATGGTCGGATGGGGGCAGCGACCCGACGTAGTGCAGGCCCGCCTCGACCAGGGTGGTGAAGTTCGACTCGGAGTTCTGCCCGGCGTCGAAGACCACGGTCAGCTCACCGGCGCGGGCACCGAGCCCGCGGTGGCGGGCGGCCAGCTCGTCGATCATGGTGGCGAACTGGGTGACGTCCGTCTTGTTACCTGGGTAGGCGTGCGAC
>JBOHCT010000259.1:0-4445 GCA_050699055.1 Streptosporangiaceae bacterium
GGCAGGCGTCGCCGGTCGTTCTCTCGACCGCGGCGGCCTGTGGCGTCCTCCTCGCGCTGCGGCTACGCCGGGTAGAGATGAGCGCTCGGCTAGCCTAATCGGCGGCGCCTGGCGCCACGACCTTGTCGAGCGGGGGTGGCTTGTTGATGAGGCCGAACTTGACCATGAGCGACGAGTGCTTCTTCAGGGCGTCGAGGCTCACCGCGTCCTTCCATGTGGGCAGGGTGAGGTCCTTGGCGTGCGACACGTCCTCCGCGGCCATGACCTTGCGGAACTCGTCCGGGTGCTGAGCGACGAAGCGCGAGGTGTCGGCGAGGCCGGCCTGGAACGCCTTGACCACGTCCGGGTGTTTCCGCGCGTAGTCCTCGCGCGCGACGTAGGAGCCGATCTCGATGCCCGGCTGCGTCGAGTAGTAGGGGTAGACGACGCGCCGGTCGCCCGCGCTCAGTCCGGCGGTCACGAATGGCTCGATCTCGAAGATCGCGTCCACGCGCCCCTGGTCGAGCGCGGCCAGCATGTCAGGGAATCCGATCTCGGTGAACTTCACCTTGGAGATGTCGACACCGAGGTTGTCGAGCGACGCCTTGACGGTCTCCGATGCCACGTTCTTGAGCGTGTTGACCGCGATGGTCTTGCCTTCCAGGTCCTTGGGTTTCTTGATCGGGCTGTCGTGGCTCACGAGGATCGCCGACCACCCGTCCTGCTTGCTGTCGGGGCCGAAGGTGCCGGGGCCGACGATCTCGATTGGGAGGCCCTTGGTGGCGGCGAGCAGCACCGAGACCATGTTGCTGCCGCCGAACTGCGCGTCGCCGCTGACCACAGCGGGGATGATCGCCGCACCACCGGATGCCCGTTTGACCGTGACGTCGAGCCCGTGACGTTTGAAGAAGCCCTTCCTGACGCCCGCGATCAGGTAGTCGGAGGGGATACCGGCGACGTCCAAGATCCGTACGGGGGTGAGCTTGTTGCCCCCACCCTCTCCGGTCGTCCCCGCGCTCCCCTTGCCGCCTCCGCCGCACCCGGCCGCCGCTGCCGTCATGGCGCAGACGGCACAGACCGTCAACAAGCGGCCGATGCGCGACCTGGCGAACAGCCTCATCGTCTCTCCTCTTCCTGGGACCGCGTCGGCTCCCCAGCGCCACGTCGGCGTGCGCGTAGGTAGGACGCAAGGTAGTGCACCGCACTACCCAACCATGATCCGCTTCTGTGGTCCAGCGACGCATTTTCCTGTACGTCCGGACCGCAAACCGAGATCTTGACTCCCATGGCCGGACCGGCTGGCTACGCCGAGGCCGTCGGCCGGGAGAGCCCCGCCGCACCGCTCGGGTCCGCCGGACTTCGCAGCGGGAAGTGGCAGGCGGCGAAGTGCTCTGTCCCGAACGCCCGCAACGGCGGCTCCACCTCGGCGCAGATCTCCTGGGCCAGCGGGCAGCGGGTGCGGAAGCGGCAGCCCGACGGCGGGTTGATCGCGGACGGCAGCTCGCCGCGAACCCGCGCGGCCGCCGAGGTCTCCGTACGGCCCTCCCCTGGATCGACGTCAGGAACCGCTTCGAGCAGGCCCATGGTGTACGGGTGGGCCGGGCGGTCGTATACCTCGTGGCTCGGGCCGATCTCGACCATCTTGCCGAGGTACATCACGCCGATGCGGTCGGACATGTAGCGGACGACGGAGAGGTCGTGGGAGATGATCACGTACGTGAGACCGCGCCGGTCACGCAGGTCACGCATCAGGTTCAGGATCTGTGCCTGGATGGACACGTCGAGCGCGGACACGGGCTCGTCGGCGACGACCAGCCTCGGCCGCAGCGCCAGCGCCCGGGCCAAGCCGATGCGCTGCCGCTGCCCGCCGGAGAACTCGTGCGGGTACGACTCGGCGGCGCTGGGCCGCAGCCCGACCTCGTGCAGCAGCTCGGCGATCCGGTGATCCTGTTCCTTTCGCGACCCGATCCGCTGGATCGCGAGCGGCTCGCGCAGGATCGCGCCGACCCGCATGCGCGGGTCGAGCGAGGCGTAGGGGTCCTGGAACATCAGCTGCAGGTCGCGGCGTACGCGCCGCAGCTCCCGCGAGCGCATCGCGGCGAGGTCGCGGCCGTCGAAGACCACGCTGCCCGAGGTCGGCTCCTCGAGCGCCACGATCTGCCGGCCGAGCGTGCTCTTCCCGCAGCCCGACTCGCCGACCAGGCCGAACGTCTCGCCGGGCGGGATCTGGAACGACACGCCGGAGACGGCGTGGACCGCCCCCACCGTCCGCCGCAGCATCCCGGCCGTGACGGGGTACTCCTTGACCACGTCGCGGAGCTCGACCAGCGGCCCGTTCGACCGGTCGAGCCGGCGGGCGGCCGAGCGCTCCGCGGCTCGGGCGGTCTCCTCGGCGTGCTCGACCGGGTGGAAGCAGGCGTACTTGTGGTCGCCGACGTCGGTGACGAGCTCGGGCTCGACCGCCACGCAGTCGTTCTGGGCGTAGCGGCAGCGCGCCGCGAACCGGCACGCTGGCGGCGGGTTGGAGAGGTCGGGCGGGAGCCCGGGGATGCTGTAGAGGTCCTGGTTGCTGTCTTGGTCGCGACGGGGCACCGCCTCCATCAGGGACTCGGTGTACGGGTGGCGCATCCGCTGGAACAGCAGCGAGGTCGGGGCGGTCTCGACGAGCTTCCCCGCGTACATGACCGCGACACGGTTGGCGTACCGCGCGACCACCCCGAGGTCGTGGGTGATGAGCAGGATTCCCATGCCGAGGCGGGCACGCAGGTCGTCGAGCAGGTCGAGGATCTGCGCCTGGATGGTCGCGTCCAGCGCGGTCGTGGGCTCGTCCGCGATCAGCAGCCGCGGCTCGCAGGCCAGCGCCATCGCGATCATCACGCGCTGGCGCATGCCGCCCGAGAGCTGATGGGGATAGTCGCCGAGACGCTCGCGTGGGTGCGGCATGCCGACCAGGTCGAGCGCCTCGGCGGCCCGGTCCAGGGCCTTGCCCCACGACACGTCGCGGTGCCGGCGCACGGCCTCAGCGATCTGCCGCCCGGCTGTCATGGTGGGGTTCAGCGAGGTCATCGGGTCCTGGAAGACCACGCCGACCTCGTTGCCGCGGTAACCCCGTATCGCGTCGTCGCTGAGCGTCGTGAGCTCGGTGCCGCCCAGCCTGATCGAGCCGCCCACGATGTGCCCGCCATGTGGCAGCAGCCGCACGATCGACATGCCCGTCATCGTCTTGCCGCACCCGGACTCGCCGACCAGCCCCAGGGTCTCGCCTTCCTCGACGGAGAACGACACGCCGTCGACCGCGTGCACGGTCGAGCGCCGCTGCCGGATCTCTGTCCGCAGCTCGGTGATCTCGAGCAGGTCACCCACGGTGTGTTCTCCTCAGCCGCTCTCCTCGGTCGTCCTCGTCAGCCGTTTTCCTCAGCTGTTCTCGTCAACGCTGCCGGAGCCGTACGTCGAGCGCGTCGCGCAAGGCGTCGCCCACGAAGTTGAACGCGATGACCACGATCACGATCGCGATGCCGGGCGGGTAGATCTGCCACCAGTATCCGTCGTAGATGAAGGTCGTGCCTTTCGAGAGCATGCCACCCCAGCTCGCGGCCGGTGGCGGCAGCCCGAACCCGAGGTAGCTCAGGATCGCCACGATCAGGATCGCGTTGGCGACCTCGAACGTGGTCTGGACGACGATCACGCCGATCGCGTTGGGGACGAGGTGGCGCATGATGACCCGCGGGCTCCTGCCGCCCATCACCCTGACCGCCTGGACGTACTCCCGCGTCCGCAGGGTCAGCACCTCGCCGCGCACCAGCCGGGCCGGCACCAGCCAGGCGAAGAGCGCGATGATGATGATCATGGTTAGCAGGGTGGGCGTGAAGATCGTGGCGATGAGAAGCAGCAGGATCAGGATCGGGATGGAGAGGAAGACGTCGACGACGCGCATCATCAGCGAGTCGACGACACCGCCGATGTAGCCGGCGATCGCGCCCCAGAACACGCCGAACGCGGTGGCCATCGCGGCAGCGGCGAGGCCGATCTCGATCGAGCTCTGCCCGCCGACCATCAGCCGTCCGAGCTCGTCGTAGCCGAGGTCTGTGGTGCCGAACGGGTGGACGGCACTCGGCCCGAGGCTGCTGGTCCGGAGGCTCGTGTGGATCTGGTCGGTGGGGTAGAAGACCGGCCCCACGAAGCAGAACAGGATCATGAAGACGATGAGCCCGAGCCCGAGGACCGCGAGGCGGTTCTCGATGAACGTGCGGATGACGGCGCGCCAGAGGCCGCCCACGGCCTGGACCTCGCCGCCCTCCGGTGGGGCGCCCCCCGGGGGTGTGGGGCCGGTGGCCAGGTCGGAGACCGCGCTCACGCCCGGCTCACCTCCTCTCGCGTCGCGGCGCGCCGTCTGGTCATGAGGCGGCCTCCAAAGCGAGCATCGCAGCGGAGCGAGGAGCGGGGTCCCCGCGGAAACGCGAGGCTTG
>JBOHCT010000260.1:0-4430 GCA_050699055.1 Streptosporangiaceae bacterium
GGACGGGCGCACGCCCCTGAAGATCACCCAAGGCGGTGACGCCAAGGGTGATCGTGTCGGCACGGGCGACGTCGCCTCCGGCAACCGACGTCTTGGCCCGCGCGCATTCGTCGCGCAGGCCGTCGGCGAGCGCGTCGACCCACGCCACCGCGAGATCGGCGGGAATGGCCATGCCCACGAGGAGCGCGGTGGGCACGGCACCCATCGCCGCGACGTCCGCGAGGTTCTGGGCGGCCGCCTTGCGGCCGATGTCGTATCCGCTCGACCAGTCGCGCCGGAAGTGGCGACCTTCGACGAGGAGATCCGTGGTCGCGACCACCCTGCGGTCTGCTGCGCGCAGGACGGCGGCGTCGTCGCCGGGCCCGAGGATCACGTGTCGGGTCTGCGGAAGGCGGGCGAGGATCCTGTCGATGAGGGCGAACTCGCCGAAATCGCGAACCGTGATGAGGGCACCTCCTCAGGAAAAGCAGGCTCAGAAAAAAACGGGTAGCGTGCCGTGCCGACACCGATCATTGTCGTTCGCGGGGAGGACTGCGATGGTGCAGGCCTACATCTTGATCCAGACCGAGGTCGGGAAGGCCGCCTCGGTAGCCCACGAGGTCACGAACATCCCGGGGGTCACGGACTGCGACGACGTCACCGGACCGTACGACGTTATCGCCCGTGCCGAGGCTGGGAACGTCGACGAGCTGGGCAAGCTCGTGGTCTCCAAGATCCAGGGGATCGAAGGAATCACCCGGACCCTCACCTGCCCCGTGGTCCACGTGTAAGAGCGGTACTGGTGAAGGACCTCCTGCGGTGTGCTCTCGTGGCCGCGGCCTGCGTGTCCCTCGTGGCGGGCTGCGGCCAGGGGGCCGTACGCGTAAACCCGCCCACATCGGCGGGGGAGGCGGCCGCCGCGTGCCGCGCGCTGCACGACCACCTCCCGCGGGAGGTGATGGGCAAGGACCGCCGGTCGACCGAGCCGAGGAGCCCGTACGTCGCGGCCTGGGGCGATCCGCCGATCGTGCTGCGCTGCGGTGTCCGGCGGCCGGCCGCCCTCACGCCGACATCGCAGCTCGCCGTCGTGAACGGCGTGTCGTGGCTGCCCATACCCGAGCGTCACCCGAGGCGCCTCGTCACCGTGGGACGCGCGGCGTACGTCGAGGTACTGGTGCCGAAGACGTACCAGCCGCCGGCCAACACGCTCGTGGATCTCGCCGGGCCAGTCAAGCGAAGTGTCCCCGAGCGGGCGGGTAGCTGAACCGGGCCCTCGAGATCCGTCCTCGCCGCCCGAGCGCGCCGGTATCTCGCGCCCCGCCACCTCGAGTGCGGATCTTGGTCCCGGTGGGGACGCGGGCCGGGTCCGTTCACCAGGATATGGTGTCGAGCGCTTGGACGGCGTCGGCGACGAGGTCGTCCGGATCTTCGAGCCCGATGGAGAGGCGCACCGCGCCGGGCGCGATGCCGGCCGCGGCCAGCGCGGCGTCGTCGAGCTGACGGTGGGTCGTCGTCGCGACGGGGCTCACCTTCGTGTGCGTGCCACCGAGCGAGCTCGCCACCATGGCGAGCCGAAGGCTGTCGGCGAACGCCACCCCCGCCTCGCGCCCGCCCCGCGGGGTGACGGTCACGATCCCTCCGAACCGGGTGCCCTCGGGCCCGGCGTCGAACAGCTTCCGTGCCAGGGCATGGCCCGGATGGCTCTCCAGGCCCGGGTACTCGACGCGGTCGACGGACGGGTGCTTCTCGATGGTGGCCGCGAACACGTGCGCGGTCGCGCACTGGCGGCGTACCCGCAGCGGCAGCGTCTCGAGGCCGCGTCGCAGCAGGAAGGCCTCGTCGGGAGCGAGGACACCCCCGGTCTCGATCCGCATCGCCCGCACCTCCGAGAGCAGCGAGGGGCGCCCTACGACCACGCCGCCGGTCGCATCGTTGTGGCCGCCCATGTACTTGGTGGCGGAGTGGACGACCAGGTCGGCGCCCAGCGGCAGGGGACGGCACACGGCGGGCGATGCGAACGTCGAGTCGACCGCGAGCAAGGCACCCGCCTCATGGGCGATCGCTGCCAGAGAGGGCAGGTCGGCGACCGTAGTAGTCGGGTTCGCGATCGTCTCCGCCCACACCAGACGCGTCTTCGGACGCATGGCGGCACGCACGGCGTCGAGGTCCGTGACGTCGACGAAGTCCGCGTCGACCCCGAAACGGCGAAGCACGCGGTCGAGCAGGCTGAAGGTCTGCCCGTACACGGTTCGCGACGCCACGACGTGCTCGCCCTGACCGGTGAAGGCCATGAGCGTCGCGGCGATGGCGGCCATGCCTGACGCGAATGGCTGACCGGTCGCCTCCTGGTCGAGGCCGACTCCCTCGAGCACCGCGACCGCCTCCGCGAACGCGTCGGCGGTGGGGCTGTCGACACGGGCGTAGGAGTACCCGGCCTCGCGGCCGCTCAGGACGTCGGCGAACTCCTGCGACGAGCGGAACGCGAACGCCGAGGTCCGCCAGACCGGCAGCCCGACCGGAACCTGCTCGAACCGTGGCGGTGGTGGCAGGTGCACCGCGCGGGTGTTCTCGCCATGAGGACGATCGGGCATCACAAACCGTGCCTCTCCGGCTTGGCCGTACGCGACATCAGGCTTGCCACGGTCTCACGTGGCGGCATGCCGTCGTGGACGACCGCGGCTACGTGCTCGGTGATCGGCATGTCGACGTCGTGCTTGCGCCCGAGCTCCAGGATCGCCTCGCAGGACTGCACGCCCTCGGCGGTCTGCCTCGTCGCCGCGATGACGTCGTCGAGCGACATCCCGCGGCCGAGGTTGACACCGAAGGTGCGGTTGCGCGACAGCGGGGAGGTGCAGGTCGCGACGAGGTCGCCGAGGCCCGCGAGGCCGGCGAACGTGTGCTGGTCGGCGCCGAGCGCCGCGCCGAGGCGGGCGGTCTCCGCCAATCCCCGGGTGATGAGCGATGCCTTGGCGTTGTCGCCGAGGCCCATACCGTCCGCGATGCCGACCGCGAGGGCGATCACGTTCTTGACGGCTCCGCCGAGCTCGCATCCCACGACGTCGGTGTTGGTGTACGGACGGAAGTACGAGGTGTGGCAGGCCTGCTGCAGCTCGCGGGCGGTCTCCTCGTTCGCGCACGCCACGACGGTGGCGGTGGGCTGCCGTCCGGCGATCTCCCCGGCGAGGTTGGGGCCGCTGACGACGGCGACCCTGTCCGCGGAGGCGTCGGTGATCTCGCGGATCACCTCGGACATCCGCTTGGACGTCCCCAGCTCCACGCCCTTCATCAGGCTCACGAGGACCGCATCGTCGCGTACGTACGGCGCCCATTGGACAAGGCTCGCCCTGAGTGTCTGAGCGGGCACGGCGAGGACGACGATGTCGGCGGCGGCCAGGGCTTCCGCGATGTCCGTGGTCGCCCGCAGCGTGTCAGGAAGTCGCACGTCGGGGAGGTAGAAGGGGTTCTCGTGGGCCGCGTCGATGGCCTCGATGACCTCGCGACGCCTGCCGTAGAGCGTCACGGGCGTGCCGGCGTCCTGGAGGACCGCGCTGAAGGTGGTCCCCCACGACCCGCCGCCGAGGACGGTCGCCCGCGTCACAGGCCGCCTCACTGTGGTTCGCCCTTCTCCGCGCCGCCGCTGTGCGGGTCGTACAGCGTGGCCGGCGCGGGTTCGCCGCGGAGCACCGAGACGAGTCTGGTGATCGCCCCCATCACCTCCGCGGTCGCCGCTTGGAGTGTCTCGCGCGAGAGCTCGCCGCCGCGGAAGGCTGACAGGTCGACAGGTGGCCCGGCCAGGAGATGGACGGTCTTGCGGGGAAAGAGATGGATCCGCTTCTCCCCGTATCGCAGAATCTCTTGTGGTCCCCACTGCCCGACGGGGATGACCGGAGCCCCCGTGGCGAGCGCGAGCCGGGCGACACCCGTCTTCCCCATCATCGGCCACAGGTCCGGGTCGCGGGTGCAGGTGGACTCCGGGTAGAAGATGACGCAGGCGCCGTCAGCGATCGCCCGCTCGGCGTCACGGAGCGCGTAGCCGGCCTCCTTGGTGCCGCGGTAGACAGGGATCTGCCCGGTACCTCGAAAGAGCCCGCCGAGAACCGGCGTCTCGAACAGCTCGGACTTGCCGAGGAAGACCGGCCACCGGCCCGCCTTGTACACATAGTGGCCGATCGCCAGCGGGTCGACCTCAGAGATGTGGTTGGTTGCGACAATCACCCCGCCGCCGGGCATGTGCTCGCGACCTCGCCAGTCGCGTTTCATGGCCGAGAACAGCACCGGCCGCGCGACCGCCAGGAGCGCGTAGTGCCAGAACACCGAGTGGTCGCGGCGCATGCTGTCCCTCCCTAGTGGCGGCGTAGGGGGGGCCGCTGGCCTCGCGGGCCCCTGACCTTCGCCTGGCTTCGCCCCATCCCCACGAAAACGCTGCCGCGTTTCCGCGGGGGCCCCAGGGG
>JBOHCT010000261.1:0-4315 GCA_050699055.1 Streptosporangiaceae bacterium
ACACACACCGCAGTGGCGACTGCTCATCGCTCCCTTCGCCGGAACCTTCCACGCCGAGGACATGCCCGCGGGCGAGACAGTACGGGCCGGAGCTGTCATTGGGCGAGTCACGTCCCGACGTGACGAGCACCTCATCACGGCACCGTGCGACGGCAGCGTCGTCGAGTGGCTCGCCGAGGACGGCGATCCCGTCTCCGCGGGTCAGTCCTTGACCAGACTCGATCCGGAGGTTGTGCCCGCATGAAGATACCCCGGGGCGCGCCCAGCGCCCGCGTCCTCGCCCTGGGCGAGTATCGTCCGGTCCGCGCCGTCACCAACGACGAGATCTGTCAGAACATCGACTCGAGCGACGAGTGGATCCGTGACCGCAGCGGCATCGTGCTCCGCCGGTTCGCCGCCCCGGACGAGACCGTCGCCGACATGGCGGTCCACGCCGGCAGCAAGGCGATCGCCGCTTCGGGGGTGTCGCCCGAGGACATCGATCTCGTGATCGTCGCGAGCTGCACGCATTCGATGAACACCCCCGGTGCGGCGGCCGAGGTCGCGCACCGGGTGGGCGCCGGCCCCGCCGGTGCGATGGACGTCTCCGCCGCCTGCGCCGGCTTCTGCTACTCGCTCTCGTTGGCTTCCGACGCCGTACGCTGCGGCACGGCGCGGCACGTCCTCGTGACCGCCTCGGAGAAGCTCACCGACTTCATCGATCCACACGACCGGACGATGGCTTTCCTCTTCGGCGATGGCGCGGGCGCCGCGATCGTCGGCCCCGCCGAGGAACCGGGCATCGGGCCTGTCGCCTGGGGTTCCGACGGAGCGTCGGTACGCACGATCACCCAGACCCCGTCATTCGCCGAGCTCAAGGCCGCGATGAAGGAGGGGCGCGAGAGCGTCTTCCCCGCGTTCAAGATGGACGGTCCTGCCGTGTACCGCTGGGCGGTCACACAGATCGCCCCGGTGTGCCGGCAGGCGATGGAGCTGGCCGGAGTGGAACCCCAGGAGCTTGGCGCGTTCGTCCCTCACCAAGCCAACCTGCGGATCGTTGACGCGCTCGCACGGACCCTGAAGCTCCCGGACACCGTGCCGGTGGCGCGTGACATCGTGGATCAGGGAAACACGTCGTCGGCGTCGATCCCGCTCGCCCTGCATGCGATGCTCGATCAAGGGCAGGTCCGCAGTGGGGAGCCGGCGCTGTTCGTCGGCTTCGGTGCCGGCCTCACCTACGCGGGACAGGTGATCACGATTCCGTAGCGGGAAGGCTCTGGGTCGTCGCCCGTCCAAGGCACAACAAACAAAGAGAAGGAGAAGGAGCGGAACCATGGCCCTGTCGGAGCAGGAGATCCTGAACGGCATCGCCGAGATCGTCAACGAGGTTGCCGGTGTACCGGCCGAGGAGGTCCAGCCGGACAAGAGCTTCGTGGATGATCTCGACATCGACTCCCTGTCGATGGTGGAGATCGCGGTCGCCGCGCAGGACAAGTTCGGTGTCCAGATCCCCGATGACGAGATGAAGAACCTCCGTACCGTTCGCGACGTCATCGACTACATCCAGGGGGCGGGTGTTTCGGCATGACTACCGGCCGGGACCCGGTCGTCGTCACCGGCGTGGGTGCGCTCACGCCGGTCGGCGACGACGCGGCCTCGACCTGGGAGGCCTTTCTCTCCGGGCGCTCGGGTGTCACGCGGCTCGATGAGACCTGGCTCGACGAGGTACCGACGAAGATCGCCGCACGGGCAGCGGTCGACCCGACTGAGAAGCTGGGGCGTGTCGAGGCAAGACGGCTCGACCGCTGCGCGCAGTTCGTTCTGGCCGCCGCACGCGATGCCTGGGCGGACGCGGGGAGCCCGGAGGTCGACGGCGAGCGCCTAGGGACCGTCGTCGGTACCGGCATCGGTGGGCTCATCACGATGATGGACGCCTACGACACGTACAAGGAGCGTGGGTACCGTCGGCTCTCGCCGTACACGGTGACGAAGTTCATGCCCAACGGTCCCGCCGCGACGCTGAGCATGGAGTTCGGCGCGAAGGCGGGCGCACACGCCGCCGTCGGGGCGTGCGCCTCGGGCGCCGAGGCGCTCGCGGCCGGGCTCGAGATGATCCGGGGCGGCCGGGCCGACACTGTGATCGTGGGCGGCACGGAGGCGGCGATCCATCCGATCGCGGTCGCGTCGTTCTGCGCGATGATGGCCCTGTCGACCAGGAACGACGAGCCGGAGCGCGCCTCACGGCCGTTCGACAAGGCCCGCGACGGGTTCGTCATGGGCGAGGGCGCGGCCGTGCTGGTGCTCGAGTCCGCCCAGCAGGCGGCACGTCGCGGCGCGCACGTGTACGCCGAGCTGGCGGGGGTGGGGGTCTCAGCCGACGCCCACCATGTGGCCATTCCGGATCCCGCCGGCGCGGGAGCCGCGCTGTCCATGCGCCGCGCGCTCGACGACGCGGGCATCGGCCCAGCGGACGTGGCGCACATCAACGCACACGCCACCTCGACCGAGGTGGGCGACATCGCGGAGGCGGCCGCGATCCGTACGGCGTTCGCGGACGCCGTGGACCGTATCGCTGTGTCCTCGACGAAGTCCATGACAGGACACCTCCTCGGGGCGGCGGGCACGCTCGAGTCGTTGGCGACGATCCTCGCGCTCCGTGACGGTAAAGCCCCACCGACGCTCAACCTCGACGACCCCGACGATGAGGTCCAGCTCAATATCGTGCGGGACGAGGCTCGGCCGCTTCCCGAGGGGGCGACGTATGCCATGAACAACTCCTTCGGCTTCGGGGGCCACAACGTGTCGCTGATCTTTCGACGTCCCAGGTAGTCCCCTCATCCTGCCTCCATCCCCACTCGAAGGACGGAGTCCTCCGTTGGCGGTGCTCGAAAACGGCGCACTCGATCAGGAGCCCGTACACGAGGCCGACCCGCGAGATCCGCGGGTGCGTCTCGAGGCGCTCTTCGACGACGCTACGTTCCGCCCGTTCGACCGCCCGGACACCAGTGGCGTGCTGGCTGGGCTTGGCCGTGTCCAGGGCACGCCTGTCGTGGCCTTCGCCAGTGACGCTCGTGTGCAGGGCGGTGCGATGGGCGGTGCGGGGTGTGAGGCGATCGTCCATGCCTACGATGTGGCCCTGCGCAAGCACGTCCCCATCGTGGGGCTGTGGCACTCCGGCGGCGCGCGCCTCCGCGAGGGTGCCGAGAGTCTGCACGGCGTAGGCCGGGTTTTCTACGCCATGACCCGCGCATCCGGCAAGATTCCGCAGATCTCGGCGGTGCTGGGCCCGGCCGCGGGAGGGGCGGCATACGGGCCGGCGCTCACCGACATCGTCGTGCTGAGCGAGGGCGGTCGGGTCTTCGTCACCGGCCCGGGGGTGGTGCGCAGCGTCACCGGCGAGGACGTGGACATGGCGCGTCTCGGGGGAGCGGAGCCGCACAGCCGCCGTAGCGGCCTCGTCCACCTCGTCGCCCACGACGACGCCGAAGCGATCGCGAAGGCCAGCAAGGTGGCCGTACTCCTTGGCAACCAACGCAGGCTCCGGGTGCGCGGGGTCCGCGAGACCGATCTCTCCAGGGTCCTGCCCGAGTCGACGCGCCGGGCCTACGACGCGCATCCGATCGTCGAAGGGATACTCGACGAGCCCGGGATCGAGCTGCACCCGAAGTGGGCGCCGAACATCATCACCACGCTCGGCCGACTCGGGGGACGCACCATCGGCGTCATCGCGAACAATCCGCTACGCCTCGGGGGCTGCCTCGACGCCATGTCCGCGGACAAGGCGGCGCGGTTTGTACGCATGTGCGATGCGCTGGGCATCCCCCTTGTCGTGGTCGTCGACGTTCCCGGCTACCTTCCGGGCCTGGGCCAGGAGTGGGACGGCGTGGTCCGCCGTGGCGCCAAGCTTCTGCACGCCTTCGCCGAGACCACGGTCCCCCGCGTGACGCTGGTGACCCGCAAAGCGTTCGGAGGGGCGTACATCGCGATGAACTCCCGCGCGCTCGGCGCGACGAAGGTCTTCGCCTGGCCAACCGCGGAGGTCGCCGTCATGGGCCCTGTCGCGGCCGTCCGGGTCCTTCACCGCAGGCAGCTCGCTGAGGCGGCTCCCGAACGGCGCGCCTCGCTGGAGGCCGAGCTCGCCGCCGAGCACGAGCGGCTGACCGGCGGGCTCGGCCGCGCGCTGGAGCTCGGGGTCGTCGACGAGGTCATCCCGCCCACCTCGACCCGCCGCTCGCTGGCACGCGCGATCGTGGCGGCACCCCCGAGCCACGGCGACCACGGCAACATCCCGCTCTGAGCAGCTTACCTGTGAAGCTCGCCGGCCTCGATGCGCACC
>JBOHCT010000262.1:0-4250 GCA_050699055.1 Streptosporangiaceae bacterium
CCTCCACCGGCACGCTCGACGAGCTGTCCGAGGGCCTCTCGGGGACGTCGACGTCCTTCCGGTCCGTGGTCACCGAGGTGGCGAGCGGCGTCCGGCAGTCCGGCTCGCACCTCCACGGGGACCCGCAGGCGGCCCTGCTCTCCGTGAGCCGCCCGGTGCAGAGCCAAGGTACGGAGCTGGCCAGGGCCGCGTTGCTGGCGTGCGGCGTCCTGACCCTCTGGTCCCGGGCGGTCGATGAGTACGACGCCGGCGTCAAGCGGCTCAACCGTCGGTGGGAACAGACGTCGGCCACCGGCTTCGGCGTGCCCGCCGCGGACTACTCCGAGGCCAAGACCCCCGAGGCCCGGGAGTCGGTCACCGAGGCCCACGCCGCGTACGTGGCCACGGCCCGCGCCGCGCTCCTGCACGAGCTCAGGATCCGTCGCGCACGGCTCGAGCGCCAGCTCGACGACGTCGCCGAGGACGCCGCCGGCCGGCTCGAACGTAGGCCCTCGGCGTCGAACATCGAGGCGCTGCTCGTCGCCGGCGCGCTGCCGGCCGGCGCGTTCGAGCTGTTCCCGGGCATCAGGCTGAATGCGGCGCAGCTGCGGGCGATGAAGTCCGCGCTGAAGAAGGCCGGGCAGCTTCGGGCGTACTTCGCCTCCCCACCCGGCGGCGCGACCTCGACGGAGCTCGGGCGCTTGCTCGACCTCGCCCGCCGGATGGACCTGGACCCGAAGGACTACAAGCAGCTGCTCCAGACCTACTACGTCACCAAGGCGGCGGAGAAGGCAGGCATCGACCTCCGGGGCTGGGACCCGTCCAAGGGAGCGTCGGAGCTGCGGGACACGATCGAGGCGGTGTACGCCTACTACGGCCGGTTGTACCTCGACCACCCGTACATGAAGTGGGCCGGGATGGCGAACATGATCGGGCCGTCCTTCGCCGGCGGGTTCCTCGACCTGTCGCTGATCCGCAAGGTCGCGGACGCGGCCGGTGGCCCGCTGGCGGACCTGCCGTACGGAGTCGGCAACGCCCTGCCCGGGCCGCTGGGTGACCTGCACCGCCTGAGCAACCTCTCCGAGGCCGACGTCAGGTTCTTCGAGACCACCCTTCTCGGCATGCAGAAGGACATCTTCGTCGACATGGCCGCCAGCCACGAGGCTTACCTCGAGGGCGGCATGGGCGCGATCCGGGAGATGGCCGATGCCGGCCTGTTCGACGACGGAGACGCCGATCAGGCCGTGCGATCGTGGCAGCAGATCGACGAGGGGCGTCGCACGGGGGACAACGCCATGTTGAACGCGGGCAACCGCGGACTTCTCTATCGCGAGCAGCACGACATCATCGACAAGTCGTACCAGACGATGTACGACCACCCCGTCACTGGCCCGGTGATGACCTACATGATGGGAGCGATCGGTGCGCCGTCGATCCCCGGTGCCGAGGGCCTCGGCGAGGTGAGCCCGTTGGAGCTGCGTCTGAGGGCGTCGCCGATCCCGTTGGGGCCGTCGCCGGAGGTCGTGGTGCAGACTCCACTGCCCGATGGCAACATCGCGGACTTCGACACCCGCTGGGGACTGATCGAGGAGGACACGTTGCCCGCGTACCTCGGGGTGGTCGACGGCGATCCCGCCCAGGCCGAGGAGATCATCGGGTCCGACGTGCACGACCGGATCGAGGAACAGCGACTCGTTCACCGGGTCGACGACATCGCCGGACGCTTCGCGACGGACTGGGATGTGAGAATCGAGTGGTGAGGACACAGGTTCGCGTACTCGGATTGTCGACCCTGCTGATCGCGGTCGCCGTGCTCGCGATCGGATGCGGAGGAGGACCTGAGGTGACCGACGGGACCAACAACGGCCAGGGCGAGGTGTGGGACCTGACCGAGCCGCCGACTCGCGGACAGGTGGGGATGGACGAAGGTCGCACGGTAGCGGTTCACGAGACCGGAGACCCCCGCCCGGTCAAGCTTCGCCTGCCGGAGGATGTCACGTTGAAGCTGCCGCTCGAGCTGCTGACGTTCGACAGCATGGGCTCGGTGCCGCAGGAGAGCTCAGATCCCACCGGTCTCGACGCGAAGACGGACCGGGTGTCGCTGGACGAGACCGTCCGCCTCTATCGGTCCGCGCTCGACCAGCTCGGGATGAAGACCGAGCAGGTGGCGACGTTCGAGCACAAGGCGGCGCAGGCTGCGGGTCGGGAGACCGTCAAGACACCGGTGTCCACGATGAAGTACGGCTACCTGAAGCTGAATGTGGTCGCCTACTTCGAGTCCGTCGACCAGAAGGGGTACGTGACCCTGGTCGGTGCGTGGGGTGAGGGCATTGCGCAGCGTTGACGCTCCGTGACTGAACGGGGACTTCGCGACACGCCCGTCGACACCCGCGCGACGGCGGTTGACACCACCGGCTACCGTGGCGACCTGTTCACCACCACCACCTACGAGGAGACCAGGAGCACACGCACGTGACCGCACTCGTCATCGTCGAGTCGCCCGCGAAGGCCAAGAAGATCGCGGGCTTCCTCGGCAAGGGCTACGTCGTGGAGTCGTCGATCGGCCACATCCGCGACCTGCCGCACAACGCCGCGGAGGTGCCGGCGAAGTACAAGGGCGAGCCGTGGGCGCGGCTGGGCGTCAACGTGGAGTCCGAGTTCGAGCCGATCTACGTGGTGCCGTCGGACAAGAAGTCGCACATCAACAAGCTGAAGAAGCTGCTCAAGGACGCCGACGAGCTGTTCCTCGCGACCGATGAGGACCGCGAGGGCGAGGCCATCGCGTGGCACCTGCTCGACGAGCTCAAGCCCGGCGTCCCCGTCAAGCGGATGGTGTTCCACGAGATCACGCCGCAGGCGATCCAGCACGCGGTCGAGAACACTCGCGACGTCGACCTGCACCTCGTCGACGCGCAGGAGACCCGCCGCATCCTCGACCGGCTGTACGGCTACGAGGTCAGCCCGGTGCTGTGGAAGAAGGTGATGAGCGGGCTGTCCGCCGGCCGGGTGCAGTCGGTCGCGACCCGGCTCGTCGTCGAGCGCGAGCGCGAGCGGATGGCGTTCCGGCTCGCGTCCTACTGGGACCTCGAGGCCACCTTCGACGCCGGCGAGGGCAAGGACCCGCGGCAGTTCCCCGCCAAGCTGCTTTCCGTCGACGGCCGGAGGGTCGCGCAGGGTCGCGACTTCACTGCCCAAGGTGAGCTGAAGGGCTCCGGCAAGGAGACCGCGAACGGCTCCGCCAAGGAGCTCGTGCACCTCGACGGCGACCGCGCGGCCGCACTCGCCGACGCGCTGCGCGAGCAGACGTTCGGGGTCCGCTCGGTCGAGTCCAAGCCGTACACCCGCAAGCCGTACGCGCCGTTCCGTACGACCACGTTGCAGCAGGAGGCGTCCCGCAAGCTCGGGTACGGTGCCGCCCGGACGATGCAGATTGCGCAGCGGCTGTACGAGAACGGGTTCATCACCTACATGCGTACCGACTCGATCACGCTGGCCTCGTCGGCGATCGACGCGGCGCGGTCGCAGGTGCGCGAGCTCTACGGCGCCGATTACCTGCCGGACTCGCCGCGGATGTACCAGAGCAAGGTGAAGAACGCCCAGGAGGCCCACGAGGCGATCCGCCCCGCGGGGGAGGACTTCCAGACCCCCGGTGAGACCGGCCTGTCCGGGGACGAGTACCGCCTGTACGAGCTGGTGTGGATGCGCACGGTGGCCTCGCAGATGAAGGACGCGAAGGGCAGCTCGGTCACGGTACGGATCGGGGCGACCGCGGCGACCGGCGAGGACTGCGTGTTCAACGCGTCCGGCCGCACGATCACGTTCCACGGGTTCCTCAAGGCCTACGTGGAGGGCCACGACGACCCCAGCACCGATCGGGACGACCAGCAGACCCGGCTGCCCGCCGTGTCCGAGGGCGACCCGGTGACAGCTGCGGCGCTGGACTCCGCGGCACACGAGACGCGGCCGCCGGCGCGGTACACCGAGGCCACCTTGATCCGCGAGCTCGAGGAGCGCGAGATCGGCCGGCCGTCGACGTACGCCTCGATCATCGGCACCATCCTGGGGCGCGGCTACGTCTACAAGAAGGGCACCGCGCTCGTACCCGCGTGGCTGGCGTTCGCGGTCATCCGGCTGCTCGAGCGGCACTTCGGCCGGCTCGTCGACTACGGGTTCACCGCGATGATGGAGGGTGTCCTCGACGCGGTCGCCCGCGGCGAGGAGGACCGGCTGGAGGTCCTGCGCGGCTTCTACTTCGGCGGCGAGGGCGACGA
>JBOHCT010000263.1:0-4241 GCA_050699055.1 Streptosporangiaceae bacterium
ACGCAGCGACGGCGGACGGCGCCGCTGGTACTCGAGGCGGACCTGACCGGGCCGCTGGTGGAGGGCGTTCCGCACGGCTCGCTGGCCGCCGCTGCCGCGTTCCGCAAGCCGACCCTGCGCGAGACGATCACCGCGCTGCGGCGGGCGGGTCGCGACCCCCGGGTCCGCGGCCTCGTCGTCAAGCTCGGCGGCACCCAGGCGATGAGTCTGCCCCGCGCCGAGGAGCTGCGCGAGGCGGTCGCCGCCTTCCGCGCGGACGGTAAACCGGCCATCGCGTGGGCGGAGACGTTCGGGGAGTTCGGTCCGGGCAACGGCGCTTACTACCTGGCCACCGGCTTCGACCAGATCTGGCTCCAGCCGTCCGGCGATGTCGGGCTCACCGGCATCGCCCTCGCGCAGTTCTTCCTAGCCGGAGCGTTCGAGCAGGCGGACGCGAAGGTCCAGTACAGCCAGCGGTACGAGTACAAGAACGCGGCGAATGTCTTCACCGAGCACGGGTTCACCGACGCCCATCGGGAGGCGGCGGGACGCGTCGTCACGTCCGCGACCGACCAGCTCATCACCGGCATCGCCGAGGCACGGGGGCTCACCGCGACCGACGTGCGCGGGGTGGTGGACCGCGCGCCGCTCACCGCCGCGGACGCGCGCGACGCGCACCTGATCGATCGGGTCGGCTACCGCGACGAGGTGTACGCCGCTGTGCGCGCCGTCACCGGCGACGACGCCCAGCTGCTGTTCCTGCACAAGTACGGCAAGCCGCGGGTGCGGCAGGCGGGCCGCAAGGCGGTCGGCGCCGGGCGCGATGCCATTGGCCTCGTACACGTGACCGGCGGCATCCACCTCGGGCGCAGTGACGGCACGTCGCCGTTCGCCCCGCGCAGCGCGGGCGCGGACACGGTGACCGCGGCGCTGCGCGACGCCGTGCGCAGCCCGGACGTGCGGGCGATCGTGTTGCGTGTCGACAGCGGCGGTGGTTCGTACGCCGCGTCGGACACGATCTGGCGTGCCGTGGCACGGGCCAGGGCCGCCGGCAAGACGGTGGTCGCCTCCATGGGCCAGGCCGCTGCCTCGGGCGGCTACTACGTGGCCATGGGCGCGCACGCGGTCGTCGCCGAGCCCACCACCTTGACCGGCTCGATCGGCGTGCTCGGTGGCAAGATCGTGCTCGATCGGGTCCTCGGCAGGGCCGGCATCAGCAGGGATGCGATCACCGAAGGCGAGCACGCGCTCATGTTCTCGTCGCTGTTCGAGTACGACGATGCGGACAGGCGGCGGCTGGAGGACTGGCTCGATCGGGTGTACGTGGACTTCACCGCGAAGGTGGCGGAGAGCCGCCACATCGACCCGGAACGGGTGCACGAGCTCGCCCGCGGGCGGGTCTGGACCGGGGCGGACGCGCACGAGCGGGGGCTCGTCGACGAGCTGGGCGGGCTGACCCACGCACTGGAGGTGGCCAAGCGGCACGCCGGCATCCCCGCGTCGGCCGACACCGACCTACGGGTCCTCCCCCACGCGACGCCAGTCAACCGCCTCCTGCCTGCCAAGTCGAGCGAGGACCCGGGGGCGGCTGCGGCGCGACTCCGGGTGTCGGGCTGGGGTGTCTTCGCCGGGTTGACCGCCCGGCTCGGACTGCCCGCGTACGGGCCACTGAGCCTGCCAGGCGACTGGCGGCTCTGCTAGCGGGAGCGGCCCTGCCTTCCAGAGCCCGCCGGTACGCTCGGGCCATGACCGCTCGCCCGGTGCGTATGACCGAGGCACCTTCATGACCGAGGTGCCGTCCGGCTGGTACCCCGATCCCTACGGCGCCCACGGCGTGTACCGGTGGTGGGACGGAGCGCAGTGGACCGACGCGGCGACCTCGGCGCCGCACGAGCCGTCGCGCGCGCAAATGGTCGACGACGGCTCCGGGTGGGCTGGATTCGACGACGTGGAGGTAACGCCCCCGGGGTCGGCCCCGCGGACCCAGGTGTGGAACCAGCCAGCCAACAGCCCGCGCGGGTGGGAAGGCCCCGCTCAGCAGCCGAGTGCCTCGTACGGGTGGGGAAGCCCCGGTGGGCAACCGAGCGGCCCGTACGTTCCGCCGCCCGAGCCCGACCGACCCAAGCGAAACGGTGCGGTGATCAGCGGGATCGCGGGCGGGATCGCCGTCGTCCTCGCCGCCGTGGCTGCCGTGGTCATCTTCGTCTACCCGGGTGTCGACGGGGATCCGGTCGGCGGGTCTAGCCCTACCGGCTCCGCGCCGACGGCCAGCCGGTCGAGTGAACCGGCGCGCACGTCCAGCTCGACCGAGCAGCACACACGTGCGCCGAGCGGACAACGGGTCTCGGCGCGGGGCATCTCGTACGCCCAGCTGGCCGCGCCGTGGGCAGCGAACCCGAACGCCGAGTATCCGGAGTTCGCCGACCACGCCGGCCAGGTACGTGTCACGCAACGGAACCCGCCGGGTTCCGCGGGCTCCTGGGTTGCGAACGTCACGGTCGGCGGCCTGACCGACAAGTTCGAGTACAAGGATCCGAAGGACCTGAAGGCGACGACTGCCGCGCTCGCCAAGTCGGTGCGGCAGACGTACTACGCGGGAATGAAGCTCGGTCACAAGGACATCGGCCAGCACAAGGTGACGGTCTCGGGACACCGCGGCTACCAGATGAGGTTTCACCTGACCTTCAAGAACGCACCCAAGGGCTTCGCCGCCAAGGGCGAGACCGTGCTTGTCGAGGTCGTCGACAACGCCCCGCGTCCCAACGCCGTGTACATCTCCATCCCCGACAACAAGCCGAAGCTGAAGAGCACCTTCGACCGCGTGACACGGAGCCTGCGGGTCGACTAGAGGTCACAGCGGTCACATAGGGTGGCAGCATGAACGACCGGCTGGTGTGGGTGGACTGCGAGATGACCGGTCTCGATCTCGAGAACGACGCGCTCGTCGAGATCGCGGCTCTGGTCACCGATGGCGACCTCAACGTCCTCGGCGACGGCGTCGACGTTGTGATCAAGCCGCCCGACGGCGCCGTCGAGCGGATGCTGCCCGTCGTCCGCGAGATGCACACGACGTCCGGGCTGCTCGACGAGCTCGCCGACGGTGTCACGCTCGCCGAGGCCGAGCATCAGGTACTCACGTACATCCGCCAGTTCGTCCCGAACGCCGGTAAGTCCCCGTTGTGCGGCAACACGATTTCCACCGACCGCGCCTTCATCGCGCGGCACATGCGCGAGCTCGACGAGCACCTGCATTACCGCATGATCGATGTCTCGTCGATCAAGGAGCTCGCGCGGCGGTGGTACCCGCGTGTCTACTTCGCCAGCCCGGAGAAGAACGGTGGCCACCGCGCGCTCGCCGACATCTGCGAGTCGATCGACGAGCTGCGCTACTACCGGGCTGCCCTGTTCGTCGGGCCTCCCGGGCCGGACAGCGAGGAGGCACGCCAGGTCGCAGCGTCTATCACCAGCCACCCGACGGCCGGCGTCGGCAGCCGCGTGGGCGCGCCGGCGGGCCAGGCGGCGGCGCCGCCCTCCGACAGGGAATCCTGAGGGACCAGTACACTGTTGGTCCGCGTGTAGCCGCAGTGACGTACGCGCATGGTGGGCGTAGCTCAGCTGGTAGAGCACCAGGTTGTGGTCCTGGGGGTCGTGGGTTCGAACCCCATCGCTCACCCCATCATCAAGGGCCCCCTCCCGGATGCTGGAGCGGGCCTCTCGGCATCCGTACAGCTTGCAACGGTGACTGTCGTCCGCGTGCGACAGGATGGGCCGCATGACGACGGAATCCAAGCATCTCAGCATCGCCATCGAGCGGCCCGCTGCCGCGGTCTACGAGTACGCCTCGGACCCGGCCAACCTGCCGCACTGGGCTGCCGGGCTCGCCGACACTGCCCGTCGAGCGGGTCGACGGGCAGTGGGTAGGTGACTCACCGATGGGGCGGGTCACCGTCACTTTCGCAGAGCGCAACGACTTCGGCGTCCTGGACCACACCGTGACGCTCCCGACCGGTCAAAGCTTGTACAACCCACTTCGGGTGATTCCGGATGGCGACGCCGGCTGCGAGGTGGTGTTCACGCTACGACGGCAGCCCGAGATGAGCGCGGACGACTTCGCAAGCGACGCAGCCGCCGTGTCGTCGGACCTCGAGACGCTCAAAGGCGTGCTCGAAGGCGCGTAGCTTGTCGGTGGCAGAGTTCGCTGTAAGGGCGCCTACCACCGACAACTCGATGATCACTGTAGCCGCCACCAGTCGGATCTAGCC
>JBOHCT010000264.1:0-4176 GCA_050699055.1 Streptosporangiaceae bacterium
CGGCGACGACGCGGGCGGTGACCGGGACACCGGTGCGCACGCCTTCTCTCCCGAGACCTCCCCCTTTTTCCACAGCGCGCCCGCGCTTTCCGGAGAACCGCCTTTCGTGGGTGAGTCCAGGTCGTATGAGAACGGTCAGGAGCCCCGGGAGACTCAGGAGCCTGAGCGGGCCGCGCAAGGTGGCGCGTTCGACAGTGACCAGTCACAGTCGCCGCAGCGCGGGTACGCCGAGGAGCCCCCAGAGGCCCAGCAGTATCCCTCCAGGTCGCCGGCCCCACAGGGGTACGGGACGGGACCGTTCCAGCGCGACCCCAATGCCCCCCCGCGCGGCCGTGCGGAGCCGCCCCCGTACCCGCCCTCGCACACACCGGACCCACAACCATACGCCGGCGATCCGCACGAGGAGCAGGCGTCCCCCACGTACTCCGACCCGCCTTACGCCTATCCCCCTGCGGAGGTGCCTTTCACGGGTGCCCCTCTCTACGAAGCGGGGCCGTGGCCGGAGATCCACCCCACCGAGCCTCCTCTCTTCCCCGGCGGACCGTTTCGCTCGTCAGCGGACGGCCAGGCTCCGCAGCCCCCTGACCAGGCATCGTCCCCCTACGGTTCGGCGCCGACCTATGGTCAACCGGCGCCGCAGCCGGAGACGTCCGACAGCCTGAGCCCCGAGACGCTGCTGCGTGGCCGGCGCCGGGCGCCTTCGCACGGCTGGCGGCGCGCTGTCTACCGCGCGAGCGGCGGGCTCGTCCGTCCCGGTGAGTCGCCTGCCGAGCTCCGCCATCGTCAGCTCGTGGCCCGCGCCCGTACCCCGGTGGCGGGCGGTCACCATCGTGTCGCCGTGCTCAGCCTGAAGGGTGGCGTCGGCAAGACGACGACCACTGTCGCACTCGGCTCCTGCCTGGCGTCGCTGCGCGGCGACCGCGCCATCGCCGTCGATGCCAACCCCGACCGGGGCACGCTCTCCGACAAGGTCCGGCTCGAGACCGCGGCGACGGTACGCGACCTGCTGAACGAGCGGTCGGAGGTGCACCGCTACGCCGATGTGCGCGCGTTCACCTCCCAGGCGCCCAGCAGGCTGGAGGTCCTCGCCTCCGATCGTGACCCGGCGGTGTCGGAAGCCTTCAGCGAGGCCGACTACCAAGCGGTCGCGCAGGTGCTCGAGCACTTCTACTCGATCTGTCTCACCGACTGCGGTACCGGTCTGTTGCACTCCGCGATGAGTGGGGTACTGCGGCTGGCGAACCAGATCGTCGTCGTGAGCTCGCCGTCGGTCGACGGCGCGCGGAGCGCGAGCGCGACCCTCGACTGGCTGGAGGCCCACGAATACGGCGACCTCGTACGCACCGCCACCGTGGTGCTCTCGGCCGTCCGGGAGAACAGCAAGAGTTCCGTCGACCTGGACCGCCTGGAGCAACACTTCGCGTCTCGGTCCAACGCCGTGATCCGCGTTCCGTACGACCCCCATCTCGAGGAGGGGGCCGAGGTCGACCTCGAGCGGCTGAAGTCGGGCACTCGCGACGCGTATCTCACGCTGGCGGCGACCGTCGGCGACGGTTTCGGCCGCCGACGCTGAGCGGGCCTGGCCCACCGACCAGGGTGGAGAGGGCCGCCGACAGGGAAGGGACAGGGCCGTAGCAGGCGTGAACTGCGAGGTCCGGACGTGGCAGGTCGTCGCCCGACAGAGCCCGCAGTAGAGGGGGAGCGCGGGACGCCTCCCGAGGTTCGAGCTGCCCGGATCCGTGACACGCTCCTCGTCGTGTTGGCGTTCGGGGCCGGCAGCGTAGACGCGATCAGCTACCTCGGGCTCGGGCAGATCTTCACCGCGAACATGACAGGCAACACGGTGCTCCTCGGGGTCGCCGCGGCGCAGGGTGATGCCCTTCGCGCGGTACGGTCCGGCGTCGCCTTCGCCGGCTTCGCTGTGGGCGTGTTGGTTGCTTCGCTCGTGGTCGGGGCGGGCCACGAGGACTCGGCAGGGGCGGTGTGGCCGCGTCGGGTCACCCCGACCCTCGCCCTCGAGATGGTTGTCCTCACCGCCTTCCTCGCCGGGTGGGAGGTGACGGGGGCGGATCCGTCCGGGGCCGGCGAGTATGTGCTTGTCGGCGTGTCGGCGGTGGCCATGGGCGCCCCAGACCGGGGCTGTCCGCCGGCTGTCGCTTTCCGGGATCGCCACGACGTACGTGACGGGCACTCTCGCCGGACTCATCGAGATCGTCGCGTTCGGCAGGCAGGCGACGGGGTGGGCGCGCCGGGTTGGGGTACTCGTCGCGCTGTGCGTGGGTGCCGCGGTCGGCGGTGCGCTCGTGGTGGAGGTCCCGTGGGCGGCTCCGATCGCTGCGCTCGCCGCCGTGTCGGTCGTCGTGGGTGCGGCGGCGCTGTACTTCCGTGGTTCTCGGGTGGACGGGTGACGCGTACGCCGGGGTAGACAACTAGGTATGAGCGGATCTGAGTTCGGCTGGATCCCCGAGCAGCCGGACGAGGAGATGCAACACCTCCGCGATCGCGCGGCGCGGCAACATGTCGAGAGCCTCGTGCTGCGCCTCTCCGGTGACTTGGGGACGCATCCGGACCACCTACGTCGGCTGATCGAGGCGGAGATCGGGATGCCGATCTGGGAGGCGCACCCGGACCAGCTACGCGGGTGCGCGGCCGCCCTGGAGGCGGTACGTCGGGTGCTGCGGGATGCTGGGTGAGTTCTCGGGCCACGGATCAAGGACGCTGGCCTCTGCCTGCGCGGTGGCGAAGCCTGTAGCGGCGACAACCCGGTACGGGGCCGGCCACCACCGAGGCATGGGGGGTCCGTCATGCCGATCATGCCGCGCGTGGAACGTCTCGTACGCCGCACTCCCGTTTGGGGCGCGCTGACGAGGCGGGGAGTGGGCCCGCGGCACCGCCTCAGACCGCCGCGCATAACCTCGCCCTGGCAGAAGGCGGTCTCCACCTGTACTACGGTCGCTAGCTTGTCGACGAGCTCGTCGGGCAGGGGCTACAACGGGTGGACGCGGAAGGCCACGCCCGGATCTGGGTCGGGGGCTCACCCGGTGCCGAGGCGGTGCGGCTGACCTTCCAGCAGATTGGCGACGCGATGCTCACCGCCGGTCTGGCCGGTGGCGACCTCGACGAGGCCTTGGCCCTCTGCCGCGACCCGAGCTTCAGCTTCCTGTCTCAGACCACCGTGGCTGCCTGGGGGCGCAGGCCACCGTGACCGCACACGACCCGCCGGTCGAGGGACTGGGACGGGGCCGCGGGGGACGCTGCACCGCCAGAGAAGACGTGTGCGAACATGTCGCCGATGCGGATGAGGGAAGCCGCCTGATGGTGGAGCCGACAACTCATGTGACGCAGCTGCTGTGGGGGTCCGGTGGTGACCTGGCTGATCACCTTGACCACCCACGGAATCTTCACCGGCTACATGGGCGCGACCGCCTTCCGCGTTCACGGTGCGTCGACAGGCAAGCGCAGACCCGCGAACGCTCGTATCGGGGCGGCTTTGGACCAGGTCGGGCGTGACACACTGGTGTCGGCTTCGAGCTTCGAGCGGGAGCCGCATACCGAAGACCATGGGCCATGTGCGAGCCAAGGCAAATAAGATGATCTTGGCCCGTAGTAAAGGGCCCAGCCTGGAGGGCTCGCACAGCGGCCGAGTGCGGCGGTCTTGAAAACCGCTAGGGCGGTGTTCCCGTCCTCGTGGGTTCGAATCCCACGCCCTCCGCTCAACCAGCAATTTCCCCAGGTCAGAGCCTATTCCCACCGCCGCAGGTGGTGGAGATCTGGCGTGTCCGCTGTCCGGCTGTGACCGATCAGTGGCGGCTGGATACGGGTAGTCACGCCCAATACACGCCCAAGTTTTGCTGCGAGGGCTCCCAGCTCCTCGTGTGCGTCGCGCCGCTGGTCGCCTCCTCGATGCGGCGCTTGACGTGGCCTCCTCGGCCGGTCCGGCGCGGCCGTCCGCCGCGCGACAGGTCCGCGTAGCCGACGACCGCGAGGAAACCACACAGCCGCAACGCAGCCACCGGCCGTCGTTCCGTTGAGGCCATGCCGATCGCCGGTGCTCAGCGTGGGTGGTCGGAGCGATTGCTGTCGCCGGCGCAAGCGTCGGGTTACCACGAGCTACCCGAATGACCCGCCGAAACGGGAGGGCCGTTCTCCTCGGCCCTTGAGTGTGAGCCCTCGCTT
>JBOHCT010000265.1:0-4156 GCA_050699055.1 Streptosporangiaceae bacterium
ACCGAGCAACAGGCCGATCGCGATCAGGAGGAACCCAACGCCAACGAGGATGTAGGCGGTCGCGGCCTTCCCGGCGTCCTCGACGTCGTCGACACCGGAGCTCATGAAGCCGCCCACCAGGGCCGCGATCACGCCGACGCCGACGGCGCCGAACCCCCCGAGTCCGAGCGAGCTGCGTGCTCGCCTCGCGGTGAGGAAGGCGACGACCCACAGCGCCACGGCGACCACGACGAGGACGATCGCGATGATCATCAGGATCAGGTTCGTCGTGTCGCTCCCGGACGCGGCGTCCGCGGACACCGAGGACGGGTCGTCGGCGAGGTCGGCGAAGACACCGCGACGCGCGATGACCGCGTAGCCGCCGTAGACGAGAGCCGCGAGCGCGCCGACCAGGGCGAGGATGGTCGCGATCGCCGGTAGCGGCGACGGACCCTTAGGCTTCCTGGCCGGCGGCGGGTACATGTCCCACTGCTGTTGACCGGGCGGGCCGCCCTGCTGGCCGGGCTGGTACCCGTACGGAGGCTGCCCGGGCGGTGGACCCTGCGGTGATCCGTGCGGGGCCCCATACCCCGGAGGCGGTCCCTGCGGCCCGTACCCAGGAGGCGGTCCCTGCGGCCCCGGAGGCGGGCCGTGCGGATACCCGGGCGGCGGCCCCTGCGGTCCAGGAGGCCCCTGCGGGGGTTGCCCACCGCCGGGCGGCGGGCCTGGTTGACCTGGACCCTGCATGACCATGCCCCTTTGCTGATGCGACGACGATGGCAGCGTATCGGACTTGGCGGTCATACCGCCTCCTGGAGGGAGGCTCACGGCCCCACTGGCGTGCGCTGGCAGGATTGGGGCATGAACCAGATCTCGATCCCGACCGTCCAGGTCGACGGCGTGCCCGACCCGGTGCCCGACGACGTGACACTGCTCGACGTGCGCGAGGACGACGAGTGGGCCGCCGGCCATCTCGACGGAGCCGCGCACATTCCGCTGGGCCAGCTACCCGGTCGCGTCAACGAGGTCCCCTCCGGCGGACAGGTCCTGGTCTACTGCAAGTCCGGCGGCCGGTCCGCACAGGCGACCGCCTTCCTGCAGCACGCGGGTGTCGACGCGGTCAACCTCGACGGCGGCGTGACCGCCTGGTCCCGCGCGGGACGCCCGTTGGTCTGACCCGGCGACGCGTCACGACCACACCTCCGCCGCGGTCTCGACCACGAGGGCGAGCTTGGCCTCCTGCTCGCCGGCCGTGAGGTCGTTGCCCTCCTCGGTCGAGGAGAAGCCGCACTGCGGCGACAGCGACAGCCGCTCGAGCGGCACGAATCTCGACGCCTCGTCGATCCGGCGCTTGAGGGTGTCCTTGTCCTCGAGCACCGGCGACTTCGTCGTGACGAGGCCGAGCACGACCGACTTGTCCTCGGGCACGAACCGCAGCGGCTCGAACCCGCCCGAGCGTTCGTCGTCGTACTCGAGGAAGAACTCGTCCACATCGAGCCGCCCGAACAGGTCCTCCGCGACGTACTCGTACGACCCGCTCGCCGCCCACGCCGACTGGTAGTTGCCACGACACAGGTGGGTGGACAAGAACATCGACTCGGGGCGGCCGGCGACGGCGGCGTTGAAGTGGTCGATGAACGCGTGGTGAGGCTCGACGGCGTCCCCTCCCCGAGCGGCGAAGGCAGCGCGCTGGGACGGGTCGTTCAGGTAGGCCAGTGACGTGTCGTCGAGCTGGAGGTACGTGACGCCGAGATCGGCCAGGCCGGCGATCTCGGCCGCGTACGCCGCGGCGAGGTCGTCGAAGAACGCCTCGTCCGTCGGATAGACATTGCGGTCGATCGCGGCCGAACCGGCACGGTAGTGCAGCATGTTCGGCGACGGGATGGTGAGCTTCGGCGTGGCATCCGCGCCGCCCCCACGCACCGTGTCCCGCAGGAACGTGAACGCGTCCGCGAAGATCGTCTCCCCGACGCCGAGCCGGTCGTCGATCCGCATCCCCGTGAACGACGCGGTGGTGTCGCCCTGGTCGCTGTGGAACACGACGTCGATGTGGTCCTCGACCCGCGAGACCCCTTGCAGGCTGTACAGGAAGTCCATGTGCCAGGCCGATCGGCGTTGCTCACCGTCGGTGATGCCGTGCAGCCCCACGCGCCGCTGCATCGCGACCAGGGAGCGTACGGCGTCGTTCTCGGCGGCACGAAGGTCTTCGCGCCCGATCGCGCCGGATGCGTACGCTGCGCGCGCCTCGACCAGGGCCGGCACTCGCAACAGGCTGCCGACGTGATCAGCGTGGAAGGGTGGTCCGTCTATTCCAGGCATGTCCGGCACGATACCCCCAGCCCTACCGCAACAGCCTGGACATGCGGCGGTCCGCGAGTGGTTTGCCGCCGGTCTGGCAGGTCGGGCAGTACTGCAGCGAGGAGTCCGCGTACGACACCTCGGCCACGTCGTCGCCGCAGACCGGGCACGGGAGCCCCGTACGCCCGTGAACCCGCAGCCCTGCCTTCTTCTGCCTCTTCAGGTCGGCCGCGGCCACGCCGTCCGACCGCTCGATCGCCGACCGCAGCGTCTCCCCGATCGCGGCGTACAGCGCGTCGAGAAGGGGCGGATCGTCGGCAATGGCCGCGGCCGGCTTGAACGGCGACATCTTCGCGGCATGCAGGATCTCGTCGGAGTAGGCATTACCGATCCCGGCGATGACCGACTGGTCGCGAAGCACCCGCTTGACCTGGGAGCGCCCCGCACGTACGAGGATCTCGCGCAGCACGTCGATCGTGAACGCCTCGCGCAGGGGATCCGGCCCGAGCCGCGCGATGCCGGGTACGTCGGTGGCCGCGCGCACGAGGTAGACGGCGAGGCCCTTCTTCGTTCCCGCCTCGGTGAGGTCGAACCCGCTGTCGTCGTCGAGGACGACGCGGAACGCGAGCGGGTTCTTGCCCGGGCGCGGAGGGCCGGCGGGCATCTGCTCACGCCAGCGGATCCAGCCGGCACGCGCGAGATGGACGACCAGGTGAAGACCCCCGGCCTCGAGGTCGAGGAACTTGCCGTGCCGTGTGACGTCATCCACCAGGAGGCCGGAGAGCGCGTCAGGTGGCGGGTCGAACGTCTTCAAGGCGCTGATCGCGACCGGGTGGACGCGGACGATCGCACGTGGCCCGTCCACGACGAGGCGGGCGCGCAAGTCGGCGGCGAGTGCGGCGACTTCGGGAAGCTCGGGCACGAGCCAAGTCTGCCCCCGGTCAGGCGCAAAAAGAAAGAATCAGCCGAGGTGACGCCGGAGCGTCACCGAGGCCGATTCCTCTCGCTGGGTGCTGAGGCTACTTGACCGCGCCCTTGAGCTTGCTGCCCGCGCTGACCTTGACGCCGTACCCGGCGGGGATGTTCAGGGTCTCCCCCGTGGCGGGGTTGCGACCGCTCCGCGCGGCGCGCTCGACCCGCTCGACGGTCAGCAGACCTGGGATCTGGACCTTGTCACCCTTCTTGACCGCATCGATCAGGGTGTCGCCCAACGCGCTCAGCACGGCGTCGGCATCGGACTTGCTGGTGCCGGCGCTGTCGGCAACGGCGGCTACGAGTTCACTACGGTTCACGAGAATTCCTCCGACGTACTGGTTAGTGGGTCGCACCGAGTATAGGGAACGATCAGGGCGTAATCGCCCGTCCTTCCGGCGTTTCGGCGTATACACACATGTTGCGGTGCCCCGCAGATACTAGTGCAGAGACGTGACAGGCCGGTGACAGGCCGGTGCGCACCGGGGTCGCAGCGTCGCCGCGACGGGGCGCGCGCTCACACCCACGCGGTCGGGAGTGGCGTCTCGGTGATATCGGGAAGTCCTTGCAGATAACGCGATCGCGGCCACGCCACGACGCCCAGCGTCGCCAGGTGGTCGGTCCGCCACTGGACGTCGACCAGGCGGCGCGAGACGTGCTCGTCGGACAGGACGTCGACCAGGCCGACGATGGCGACCTTCGACGCGTCACGCGCGTGGTGAAACATCGACTCGCCGGCGAACAGCCCCCCGATCGCGAGCCCGTACAGGCCCCCGGCCAGCGCGCCATCGGCGTCCCAGACCTCGATGGAGTGCGCCCACCCGAGCGCGTGCAGGCGCTCGTACGCCGCGATGATGTCCGCGCTGATCCAGGAGCCGGGTCGCGCGGGGTCCGCGCAGGCCCGGAT
>JBOHCT010000266.1:0-4127 GCA_050699055.1 Streptosporangiaceae bacterium
CTGGTGCACGCGGCCCATCCACTCGGCGTCGCGCTTGGCCAGGTAGTCGTTGACGGTGATGATGTGCACGCCCTTGCCGGCCAGCGCGTTCAAATACGCGGCCAGCGTCGACACGAGGGTCTTGCCTTCACCGGTCTTCATCTCCGCGACGTTGCCCAGGTGGAGAGCCGCGCCGCCCATGATCTGCACGTCGAAGTGCCGCTGGCCGAGGGTCCGCTTGCCCGCCTCGCGTACGGTGGCGAACGCTTCGGGCAGCAGGTCGTCAAGGTCCTCGCCGCTCTCCAGCCGCTTCCTGAAGTCGGGTGTCTGACCGCGAAGCTCCTCGTCGGACATCTGCAGGAAGTCCTCTTCGACGGAGTTCACCTGCTCCGCGATCCGCCGGAGTCGGCGCTGTTGCTTGCCCTCGCCTACACGAAGGACCTTGTCGATCAGTACCGGCACTGGAAATGACTCCTCGAGAGTTCCTGACATCGGGTATACGAGACCCACTCCCATGGTAAGGGGTAGGTGAGCCCGTCAATAGGCACTGTCGGCGGCCCTTAGCGTACCCGCCATACTGGCCCGAGCGGCGTCAGGCAAGATGCCGTCGGCGGGACGGATCGAAAGGCGTGGGAGCAGACGATGGCAGAGGAGGATGGCCACACGAGGGGGCGGCCCGGTTCGTGGGTGGCGGTGCTCATCATCCTGGCCGGGTTCGTGATCGGCGGGATCGCGCTCGTCCTCGGCCAGTGGTGGCTGTTCTGGGTCGCCGTGGGGATCACTGTGGTCGGCGGCATCGTGGGGTTGGTGGCCGACATCTTCACCGACGTCGAACTCGACCCGAACGTCCCCGGCGAGGAGCACGTGAGCCCGATCAAGGGCGAGGTCACCGCTACCGCGCCCGGTGGCCTGCGCGCAGACAAGACCGCCCCCGAAAACGAGGGCGAGGAGGCGAGCCCGGAGGCCGCTGAAGGCCAAGCGAGCGCCTGAGTGTCAGCGGCGGACCGTAGCCTGCCGGCGTGACTCCGTACGCCACCGATGCCCACACCCGCAGCGCTCCCGTACCCGCGCCTGTGACCTCGCTGAGCTCCACCGATGCGCGCCGGTTAGCGTTGCGCGCGCAGGGCCTGCTCGGGCCGCGAGATCGCTCGGGCGGCACCAAGGCGGTGCTGCGCCGGCTGGGTGCGGTGCAGCTGGACACGATCTCGGTGCTCGCACGCTCGCACGAGCTCGTCGCGTACGCGCGGCTGGGCGCCGTCGGCCGCGCCCGGGTGGAGCGCGCCTACTGGAGCCGCCCGCCGGCCACTTTCGAGTACTGGTCGCATGCGGCGTGCATCCTGCCGATCGATGCCTGGCCGGCCTACGCGTTCCGTCGGCGGGCGCGCCGCAGAAAGGGCCGACGCTGGCACCAGGTCTCGCGGCAGGCGTGCCACGAGGTGCACGCGCAGCTGCGCGGGGAGGGAGCGTTGACCGCCTCCGACCTGGGCGGCGCGAAGAACGGCGGGCCCTGGTGGGACTGGTCGGAGGTGAAGATCGCTGTCGAGTGGCTGCTGGACATCGGCGAGGTCGCCTGCGTGGAGCGCCGCGGCTGGAAGCGCGTCTACGATCTGCCCGAGCGCGTGGTGCCGGCGGAGCTGCTACACGACGACCAGGACGACGACGCGTGCCTGCGCGAGCTGCTCGCCCGGGCGGGGCGTGCGCTCGGTGTGGCCAGCCGCGCCGATCTCGCCGAATACATCCGGGTGACGGTCGATCAGGTCGACCGGCTCGCACCGGACTCGGGCCTGGTCCCGGTCACGGTCGACGGCTGGCGTGGCACCGCCTGGGCGGACCCAGCGGCGCTGACGACGCCGGTGACGGGTCGCTGCCGTACGACCCTGCTGTCCCCGTTCGACTCACTGGTGTGGGACCGGCGGCGCACCCAGCGGATGTTCGGCTTTACCCACCGGCTGGAGGCGTACGTGCCCCGACCGAAGCGCGTGCACGGCTACTACACGATGCCGTTGCTCGCCGGCGGCGAGCTCCTCGGCCGGGTCGATCCCGCGCGCGAGGGCGAGACTCTCGTGGCCCGCCAGGTGTCCCTGGCCAAGGGTTCGGCGGTACGCCCGATGGCCACCGCGCTGCGGGAAGCCGCCCGCTGGGTCGGCTGCACCGCGGTGCGGGTCGAACGGGTGTTCCCGGAGCGACTGTCCGCGCCACTGTCCGCGGCCGTCGCCTCCTAACGCTGGTACTGAGGTGGTCGGGTGCCGATACGGATCGGGACGTCGGGGTGGCAGTACACCGACTGGCGGGACGTGCTGTACCCGCAGGGGCTGCCGCAGCGGCAGTGGCTCGAGCGGTACACCGAGTGGTTCTCGACAGTGGAGAGCAACAACGCGTTCTACCGCCTCCCCAGCTACGAGCAGTTCGCCCGCTGGCGTGAGCGGACCCCGGTGGGCTTCGTGATGGCGGTCAAGGCCAGCCGGTTCCTTACCCACGTGAAGCGGTTGCGGGACCCCGAGGAACCGGTCGACCGGCTGCTGGGGGCGGTCGCCGGGCTCGGCGTCCGGCTCGGGCCGATCCTGCTGCAGCTACCGCCGACCCAGCAGGTCGACCTCGACCGGCTGGATCGCTGCCTGCGCTGCTTCCCGCGGCACGTACGCGTCGCCGTGGAGCCGCGGCACGCGTCGTGGTGGGTCCCCGAGACCCGTGAAGTGCTCACCGAGCGCGGCGCCGCACTGTGCTGGTCGGACCAGCTCGGCCGCCCGCAGTCGCCATTGTGGCGGACCGCCGATTGGGGATATGTCCGGTTCCACCAGGGCCGGGCGAGGCCGTTGCCAAGCTACGGTGACACGGCGCTTCGCTCCTGGCTGGGCAGGATCGAAGCAGTCTGGAGCCCTGAGCAGGACGTCTACGCATACTTCAACAACGATCCCGGCGGCGCCGCCGTCCGGGGCGCCGCACGGCTCGGCGACCTCGCTCGCCGAGCCGGCCGGACGTGAGTCGAGCGGTCGGTCAGATCTCGTCGAACAGCTTCTCCCGCACCGCGTACATCGCGGCCTGCATCCGCGAATGCAGCTGCAGCTTCTCCAGGATGTTGCGCACGTGGTTCTTCACCGTGTTGTCGGAGATGCAGAGCTCCTCGGCGATATCCCGGTTGGCAAGGCCGCGGGCGACCAGCTGGAGCACCTCCATCTCCCGCCCCGTCAGCCGAGGGGCCGGAACGGAGCGGTTCTTCCGCTTGGCGATCGTCGCGAACTCCGAGAGCAGCTTCGAGGCCATCGACGGCGGGATCAGGGACTGGCCCTCGTGCACCGCGCGCACGGACGCCGCCACCTCGTCGACCGGGATCGACTTGAGTAGGTATCCCGAGGCACCTGCCTTGACGGCTTCGAAGAGATCCTCCTCCTCGTCACTCACGGTAAGGATGACGATCTTCGCGGTAGGCACGTCGGAACGGATCGCCGAGCACGCCTCGATGCCGTGACGGCGCGGCATGCGCACGTCCAACAGCACTACATCGGGCTCCAGCTGGACGGCCATCCGTGCGGCCTCCGCGCCGTCACTGGCCTCACCGACGACCTCGATGTCGCTCTCCTGCTGGAGGATCAGCTCTAGCCCGCGGCGGAACAAACCATGATCGTCGACGAGGAGCACTCGAATCGGCGCCGCACGCGGCTCGAACTCAACCGTGCCGGCGCGCGCCGACGAGAGACTCTGCACCACCATCTGTCCTGCCACGCTCTACCGCCCCCGAACGATGGCCCATTCAGCCCTTGTCCACCAGATTGACGCTTGCCTCCTCCAATCGGATGACACCGTAATCGTATCCGTGCCTGCGGTACACCACGCTGGGCTGATCGGTGGCGGTGTCCCAGAACAGGTAGAAGTCGTGGCCGACCAGCTCCATCGCCAGCAGCGCGTCCTCGATGGACATGGGCCCGGCCTTGTGCGTCTTCTCCCGAACGACGAGCGGACCGTCGCCCTCCATCTTGATCGGGACGACCGGTGCCTCCGGGTTGTCAAGACCCGGCTCATCCTGCTCGGCCCCGGGCCCGGCGTCCGCGCCGCCCGTACCGTCCGGCGAGCGTGACACGAGCTCCCCGGCGAGTGGTGCGGTCGCCTGCGCCACCGACACCGGCGCGCGCGAGCCCCGGTGGATCTTGCGC
>JBOHCT010000267.1:0-4098 GCA_050699055.1 Streptosporangiaceae bacterium
CAGCGGGGTTGGCGGTCAGCAGGGCCTGGTACGCCGCGATCGCGGCGTCGAAGTCGCCCGTCGCGAACGCCTCGTCGGCCTCGGCGAAACGCGGGTCCTCCGCCGGCTCCTCGGTATCCTCCTCCTGATCCGGCACGGCGCCCCGTACCTCGGCCACGCCGGAGACGCCGTTGGCGTCGGCGACCTTCAGCAGCTCGTCGAAGAAGCGACGCACCTCGGCCTCCTCGACCGTGCCCTGGAACAGCGGCACCGGCTGTCCCTTGACGAGGCCGAGGACGAACGGGACGCCCTGGGCGCCGACCGCCTGGGCGATCTGCGGGCTGGTGTCGACGTCCACCTGGGCGAGCAGCAGCCGCCCCTCGTAGGAGTTGGCCACCCGGGCGAGCGTGCCGTTGAAGGACTCGCTCTCGGGCGCTCGGGGGGACCACAGCGACAGCACCACGACGTGGCGCATGGACGGCTCGACGACCTCGGTCTGGAAGGCCTGCTCGGTCACGTCGATCACGTAACCGCCGGGCCCCCCGCCCGGCGTCCCCGCGGACGCTCCCGACGGGGCCTGCTTCTTGAGGGCGGACAGGTCGACCGCCCCTGGACGGGAAAACGAACTCATGCCCCTATTGTGGCGCACTCAGAATCGTGCCGGCTCCCGGTACTCGCCCCACTCGCTGCGCAGGGCGTCGCAGATCTCGCCGAGGGTGGCCTCCGCCCGGACGGCGTCCAGCATCGGCTCGACCAGGTTGCCGTCGGTGCGCGCCACCTCGACCATCCGCCGCAGGGCCGCGTCGACGACCGTGCGGTCGCGCGCGTCCCGCCGCCCGCGCAGGAGGGCGACCTGCTCGGTCTCGACCTCGTGGGAGACCCGCATGATCTCGAGCTCGTCGGTGACGCTGCGCTCGTGGCAGTTGATCCCGACGATCAACTTGTCGCCCTTCTCGAGCGCGGTCTGGTACACGAACGCGGCCTCGGCGATCTCGGAGGTGAACCACCCCTCCTCGATGCCGCGCAGGATCCCCGACGTCATCGGGCCGACGTCGTGCCGGGCGTCCTCGCCGCCGCCCATCTGCTTGATCTGGTCGAAGATCTTCTCCGCCTCGGCCTCGATCCGGTCGGTGAGCTGCTCGACGTACCACGAGCCACCGAGCGGGTCGGCCACGTTCACGACCCCGGTCTCCTCCATCAGCACCTGCTGCGTCCGCAACGCGATCTCCGCCGCCCGCTCCGACGGGAGCGCCAGCGTCTCGTCCAGCGCGTTCGTGTGCAGGGAGTTCGTCCCGCCCAGCACCGCGGCGAGCGCCTCGACCGCCGTACGTACCACGTTGTTGTACGGCTGCTGCGCGGTCAGCGAGACACCGGCGGTCTGCGTGTGGAACCGCATCCGGCACGCTCTCTCGGTCCTCGCGCCGTAGACGTCGCGCATCCAGCGCGCCCAGATCCGGCGCGCCGCACGGAACTTCGCGATCTCCTCGAAGAAGTCCACGTGCGCGTCGAAGAAGAACGACAACCCGGGTGCGAACTTCTCCAGGTCCAGACCGCGCGCGAGCCCCAGCTCGACGTACGCGAACCCGTCCGCGAGCGTGAACGCGAGCTCCTGCGCGGCGGTCGAGCCGGCCTCGCGGATGTGGTAGCCCGAGACGGACAGCGGCTTGTACGCCGGGATCTTCTCGGCGCAGTACTCCATCAGGTCGCCGATCAGCCGAAGGTGCGGCTCCGGCGGGAACAGCCACTCCTTCTGCGCGATGTACTCCTTGAAGATGTCGGTCTGCAGCGTCCCGTCGAGGGTCCCGAGGTCGACGCCCTGATGCTCGGCCGCCACGAGGTACATGCAGAACACCGGCACCGCCGGGCCGGAGATCGTCATCGAGGTCGTGACGTCACCGAGCGGGATGTCACGGAACAAGATGTCGGCGTCGGCGACCGAGTCGACCGCGACGCCGCAGTGCCCGACCTCGCCGAGCGACTTGGGGTCGTCGGAGTCGCGTCCCATCAGCGTGGGCATGTCGAACGCGACGGAAAGGCCGCCTCCGCCGGCGTCGAGGATCATCCGGTAGCGCTCGTTCGTCTGCTCGGCGTTGCCGAAGCCGGCGAACTGTCGGATCGTCCACGCGCGGCCGCGGTATCCGGTCGCGTGGAGACCGCGGGTGTACGGGTACTCCCCCGGCCAGCCGATCCGGTCGAACCCGGGGTACGCCTGCTCCGCCGCGGCATCGGCCGGCCCGTACACCGGGTCGACCTCCATCCCCGACAAGGTCGTGAAGTCCGCGTCCCGCACCCGCCCGCTCGCCAGCGCGTCGTCGTACCGCTGTTGCCACCTGTTGCGCCCGTCGCTCATCCCCTAATTGTAGGACGTCCAACTATTTCCCACCAACCGCCCTGGGGTCAGAAGTCGCCGGCGGCGCGGCGTACGGGGAGCAGGAGGTCGAACACCTCTTGCAGTCCCGCGTCGGACAGGGCGTCGAGGCCGAACTCCGCGGTCGTCAGGTCCCGGGTCGCGGCCTCGACCACGGCCCGCCCCGCCGGCGTGATCTCGGCGAGCACCGCCCGACCGTCCTCGGGGTGCTTGGCGCGTACGACGAAGCCGCCGGTCTCGAGCCGCTGGACGATCGAGGTGACCGAGGTCGGGTGGACCTGGAGCCGCTCGCCCATCTTGCCCAGCGGCAGCGAGCCGTGCCTGCTGAACGTCAGCAGGACGAGCGCCTCGTACCGGGCGAACGTCAGGCCGTACGGCTTGAGCAGGTCGTCGAGTACGCCCAGGAGCAGCTGGTGCACACGCATGATCGACGTGACCGCGCGCATCTGGGGCACCGCTTCCCAGCGCTCGGCCCACTGCCGCGAGGCCTCCTCGATCGGGTCGAAGTCCAGCGGTTTGCGTTCGGCCATGGCGCTCAGTGCTGGATCGGGTTGCGGGGGTCGATCGGGTTGCGCGGTCCGCGCAGTCCGGAGCGCTGCACCACCCGCTGGATCGTCAGGTCGCGCGCGTCGGGGTCGCCGATGTAGCGGATGTCACGCAGACCCTGCTCCTGCGCCGCGGACTCGAAGATGAAGTGCCCGTAACCGGCCAGCCGTCCGGCGAGCGGCTTCTCCACGGTGATGTCCAGGATCCGGGCGATCGGCATCGTCGCGATCCGGACGGAGAACACGCCCCGCGCACGGAAGACCCGCATGTTCGTGATCACGAAGACGTCCATGTGCTCGCTGAGCGCGACCCAGCCCGCGCGGCCGAGCAGGGCCAGCCCGGCGAGGATGAACAACCAACCGAGCTCGATCGGCCCGATCACGGAGTAGACCCACAGGGCGAGCGCGAGCACGACCTCGAGGACGGGCCGGCTGTAGACGACCCAGTGGTGCCGCACCACGTCGATCACCTGCTCGCCCTCCTCGGCGAGCAGGTGCTTGCCGATCTCCTGCTCGGGGATCAGCATCCCCAGCCGGCGCAGCACGCCCGGCTCACGAGGCGAGTCGGCTGAAGAACCGCATCAGCTGGCCGAACCCGTTGATCACTGCGTCGGCCGCGCCCCGAACCGCGACGGCCGCTCCCTCCGGTGCCGTGAACAGGTAGTACACGGCGAATCCGACGGCGAGCAGCACGACGGCCTTCTTGACCATGTTCCACGCCTCTCTGCTGTCCCACGGTGCTTTGCGGTTGCGGTGCCCTTGCAGTTGCGGTGGTTGTGAAGTTGCGGTCCACCGACCTTTATAACGGACTCGGACGCCCGGCTCGACCAGGCGCGCCCGGCCGTTCGCGATCGTCCACGATACCGGCCGCGGGCCTGCGCGCCGCCCCGGACCCCTACAGCGACTCGATCAGGACGTCTGCCGCGCTGAACGGGTCGGTCGTGCCGGCGAGCACGTCGCGCGCGAGCGTGTCGAGCTCTGCGTGCCCGGACAGGTGGGCGAACCGCCGCCGCAGTGACGTCACCGCGATCGTCTCGATCTCGTCCCGGACGCGACGGGTACGGCGCCGGTCCAGCTCGCCGCTGCCCTCCATCCACGCCCGGTGCTCGTCGATCTTCTGCGCGACCTCGTCGACGCCACCGCCGTCGGACGCGGTGGTGAGCACGATCGGCGGCTTCCACGCCCCTTCCTCGCGCTCGGCCAGCG
>JBOHCT010000268.1:0-4081 GCA_050699055.1 Streptosporangiaceae bacterium
GACTTCGACAAACCACATTTTCGCAGGTGAGGGGGCATCCGCGCTGTCATTTCCAAGCACTAGAGCAATCACCGCTCGGTGCATTCAGGCTGAGGGAACGCGCCACCCGTGGCGCGGTCGCTCAGACGGTGGGGTTCGCGCGGAGGGGGGTGCGCCACGGCGCGGCGAGCCCGTGACCCCGCCGCTCGTCTCCTAGACTGGGCCCTGTGCACGCCGATCATCCGCCTCGTGACGCGTGCGGTGTGTTCGGGGCGTGGGCGCCGGGTGAGGACGTCGCCAAGCTCGCCTACTTCGGCCTCTACGCTCTCCAGCACCGTGGTCAGGAGTCCGCCGGCATCGCGGTGAGCGACGGCTCGCACATCGTGGTCTACAAGGACATGGGGCTCGTCGCACAGGTCTTCGACGAGTCGACACTGGACTCCCTCGCCGGGCACCTCGCCGTCGGTCACTGCCGCTACTCCACGACCGGCTCCTCGGTATGGGAGAACGCCCAGCCGACCTTCCGGTCGACCGCCTCGTCCAGCATCGCCCTCGGCCACAACGGCAACCTCATCAACACCGGCGAGCTCGCAGAGCAGGTACCGCCGGAGATGCGCGGCGGCACGAGCGACACCGAGGTCATCGCCTCCCTGCTCGCCGGCCGCCCAGACCTCTCCGTCGAGGCGGCGGCGCTCGAGGTGCTGCCGCTGCTGCGCGGCGCGTTCTCCCTCGTTTTCATGGATGACCAGACCTTGTACGCCGCCCGCGACCCGGACGGTGTCCGCCCCCTCGTGCTCGGCAGGGTCGAGCGCGGGTGGGTCGTCGCCAGCGAGACGGCGGGCCTCGACATCGTGGGCGCGGCGGTCGTCCGCGAGATCGAGCCGGGTGAGCTCGTCGCGATCGACGAGCACGGGCTGCGCTCGCGGCGCTTCGCCGAGCCGCGCCCCCACGGCTGCCTTTTCGAGTACGTCTACCTCGCCCGTCCCGACACGACCATCGCGGGACGCGGGGTGCACGCCACCCGCGTCGAGGTGGGCCGCACGCTCGCCCGCGAGCATCCCGCGGAGGCCGACCTGGTCATCCCGGTCCCCGAGTCGGGCACCCCGGCGGCGATCGGGTACGCCGAGGCCAGCGGCATGCCGTACGCTCAGGGGCTCGTCAAGAACTCCTACGTCGGGCGGACGTTCATCGAGCCGAGCCAGACCATCCGCCAACTCGGCATCCGGCTCAAGCTGAACCCTCTGCGCGACACGATCGAGGGCAACCGCCTCGTCGTCGTCGACGACTCGATCGTGCGGGGCAACACCCAACGGGCGATCGTCCGGATGCTGCGGGAGGCCGGCGCACGCGAGGTGCACGTCCGCATCTCCAGCCCGCCGGTGAGGTGGCCCTGCTTCTACGGCATCGACTTCGCCACCAAGGCCGAGCTGATCGCGGGCAACCTCGATGTCGGGGAGATCCGCGCCTCGATCGGCGCGGATTCGCTCGGCTACATCTCGCTCGCCGGCCTCGTCGAGGCGACGACGATCCCGAGGGACCGGCTGTGCCGGGCCTGCTTCGACGGCGAGTACCCCATCGCGACCCGTCCCGATGTGCTCGGCAAGCACCTTCTCGAGGGTATCCATCGGCGTGCGGGGACGCTTGACCGTACGTCCCGGGCCGCCCGACTGCCGTGAGCGACGAGGGCGCGACGTACGCGGGCGCGGGTGTCGACATCGCGGCCGGCGAGCGCGCGGTCGACCTCATGCGGGGAGCCGTCGCCAGTACCCATCGGCCCGAAGTGGTGGGAGGTCTCGGAGGGTTCGCGGGGCTTTTCCGGCTCGACGCCGCACGCTACCGCGACCCGCTGCTCGCGACGTCGAGCGACGGCGTCGGCACGAAGGTGGCGATCGCCCAGGCGCTCGACCGTCACGACACGATCGGTGTCGACCTCGTCGCGATGGTGGTCGACGACCTCGTCGCCTGCGGGGCGGAGCCGCTCTTCTTGACCGACTACATCGTGTGCGGCACGCTCGTGCCCGAGCGGGTGGCCGCGATCGTCCGCGGGATTGCCGACGGCTGCCGTACGGCCGGGTGCGCGCTGCTCGGCGGCGAGACCGCGGAGCATCCTGGACAGCTCGGACCGGACGGGTACGACCTGGCGGGCGCCGCGACAGGCGTCGTGGAGGCGGATGCGCTGCTCGGCCCTTACCGCGTCCGCGAGGGCGACGCGCTGGTCGCCCTACCGTCATCGGGGCTGCACGCCAACGGGTACAGCCTGGTGCGCCACGTGCTGCTCGAGCGAGCCGGGCTTCCGCTCGACGCCGGTGTCGACGAGCTCGGCGGAGCCTCGCTCGGTGAAGTGCTGCTCACCCCGACGCGGGTCCATGCCCCCGACTGTCTCGCCTTGACACGCCGGGTTGATGTCCACGCCTACGCGCACGTGACAGGAGGTGGGCTCGAGGCCAACCTTGCCCGCGTGCTCCCGCCTCATCTCGACGCAGTGGTCGACCGCGCGAGCTGGAGGCCACCGCCGATCTTTGGGCTGGTGGCCGAATGTGGACGCATCGAGAGGGCGGAGATGGAACGTACGTTCAACCTGGGCGTGGGGATGGTGGCGGTCGTCGGAGCCGATGACGCCGACCACGCGCTCGCCATCCTCGACACGCGGGGAACGCCCGGACGCGCGATCGGCACGGTGACCGACGGTGCGGGAAAGGTGCGGATGACCGGCCACCACCCATAAGAGTGACCGTGGTCCCGACCGCCCACTGCGCACCCCCGCGGGGCGGCCCCTCAATCCCGGGAGGATCCCTCGTCGTCGACGTACCCGTCGTAGCGACCGCCGAAGTCCTCATCATCGTCGTACGGGTCTTCGGACCTCGGATCTTCGTCGTCCTCGCTGGCGCGATCGGGCACGCCCAGCTCGGCGCGCAAGCGGTCGAGGTCGGTCCCGCCCGTGTTGTACTTCAATCGACGGGCGACCTTGGTCGCCTTGGCCTTCTGTCGGCCGCGCCCCATTGGCTCGACCCCCTCCGGCGGGGCCCAGCGGCCCCCGGGTCACTCACGTCTCACGTCTGGGGGCCGCGCCGTGATGGGCGCGCCCCTGGCTAGTCCTCTATAACCGTACCTGGTTCGGGTGGGCGGCGACACGCCCCACCATGGTCCCGAAGGTCGCGGCGGATCCGTCGAGCCAGATGCGGCGCAGACCACCGACGTCGGCGATGCGGCGTTCGGCGAGCCGGTCAGCTGCGACGGATGGTGGCACGCCCTCTTCGTCAGCGAGCTCGAAGATTCGGTATGTCGTGTCGAAGACCCTGGGTGGTGCGGGGCCCAGAGGCCGTGCAGAGAGGACTGCTGGGACCACACCCCACGCCCTCTCTGCGCGGCCTCTAGCCTCGAGCGCATTCCCGGTCGCTGGCCGGACACGGAAGGCCCCAGGACACAGGGTCCTCGGCCGATATCGGGATGTGATCGTGGCGTGCGACGATGCATCCGTGCTGCCCTACGTCGCCTACGTCCGGGTGTACGAGCCACTCACCGCGTTCCCGGAGCCCGAGCGATCCGCGTGGGTCGCGTACGCCGCCGAGGACGACCGCGCCGACCGCGCGTCCGTCCTCGATGTCGAACATGAGCGGGCGCTGCGCCGAGTGGTCGCGGCTCCCCCGATCATCGCGCCCGAGCGCGAGAGCAGCGAGGCCTACGTCCGGCGCGCGGGTGGCGCGACGTACGTCTGCCCTCTGCAGACGCGCCTTCGGTCATGGCTGGCGTTGGGGGAACTCAAGGCGAGGCTTCCCGAGAAGGTCATCGCCGCGTTCGTCCCTCCGGCGGTGGCCGAAGAGGTGACGCTCGACTTCGAACGCTGGCAGGAGCGTCATCGCGACGAGCGGGCGCGCATCCTGACGAGCACCTGGCACGTGCCGCTCCAGTGGTTCGTCCCGTTCGACCCAGGAGAACGCCTGCTCGTACTCGGCGGCCCCGGCGAGGTCCCTTATGAGGGAACCGGGCCGGCGACGGCGGCGCCTACGCGCACCCTCGTCTACGTCACGTCGATGGCGCAGGCGCGGCGGCGCGTTGGCCGCGCCCTGGCGGTGATTCGCCGCGGGGCGGGGGCGGGGGCGAC
>JBOHCT010000269.1:0-4031 GCA_050699055.1 Streptosporangiaceae bacterium
ACAACCAGCATGCAGTCATTATCTCAAACCGAGAGTGGGAAACGGTAACCGACACGCACCGAAAAGCCCTACATCACAAGGGAAAACACCTCAACACACGAGCCGTATGTCAGGACACCTGGTCCCCCAGACCATCTCGACGCCTTTCGCGCGCATCGCGTCGTACGCCGCGTACAACGCCAGCGGGTTCTTGAGGGTCATCTGGAAGTGGTGCAGTCCCGCGTAGGCGCTGCGGGCGTAGGCGAAGCAGTGGAAGAGGATCTTGCCGCGCAGGAACGCGATGACGTCGCCGACGTCGGGGGCCTCGATGCGTGCGGACTCCTTCAGGCCCACGACACCCGTCATGAAGTCGTACATCCGTCTCATGTCCCGGCTCCGGACGACGGCGTGGTCGCAGCTGATCGGCCCCGGTACCGACGAGGGGGGGTGCACCCGCTGCGCCATCGGGATCTCGCCGCGCCAGGGGCAGTCCCACCCGCCCCAGTCCGACGAGACCCACCGTTCGCAGTAGCGCGTCGGTGACCATGCCGCCCTCCAACCCACCCGGTCAAGTCCGGCGGTGTCATCCGAGGTGTCAATGCAATCATTCGTTACGACCGGATGGCTGGACGATGTCGAGGTAGTGGGCCTCGGCCGGGTCGAGCAGTAGCTTGTGGGCCTCGAGGAAGATCTCGTGTGCGTCGTGGCCGACCCAACCCGCCGGCAGCAGCTCGACCGGGAGGTCGGGATCGCGGAACGGGAACTTGCGGTACTCGCTCACCAGGGCGACGCGCTCGACCAGCGCCTCGGCACCGGAGAGCCGGCGGCGCCGCCAGTCGCCGAGCCGGTGGCGGTAGCGCCGGACGAAGGACTGGTAGTCCTCGTTGAGTGCCGTCAGGGCCCAGCACCGCATGGCGAGGGCGCGGTCGGCGGGGGGGCCCGACGATCGCACCGTGAGCAGGTCGAGCCGGACTCCGTCGAGGTCGGCGAGGGCCTCGGCGACCTCGGAGAGCCGGTTGTGCGGGCAGATCCACGTGGAGGGCGCGAGCGGGCCGAAGCCGAGCCACGCGAGCGTCTTGCGCAGCCGCTCGCGGGCCGGACGGTCGGTCTCTGGGACGCTGTAGATGACCATCGACCACTGGCCGTCCCACGGGTCGCGCAGGCGGGTGAAGATGCGTTCGCGTCCCTCGTCGAGCATCCGCAGCGCCGCGGGTGTGAGACCGTACATGGTCTCCCTGCCGACCCGGTGCGCGGACAGCCAGCCTTCGCGGCGCATGCGAGCGGCCACGACGCGGGTCGTGCCGGGGCTCACCCCGAAGTCGGAGGCCAGTGCGGCGAGGGCGCGCAGACGGATGCGACCGCCGTGGTAGCGGATGTAGTCGCCGAACAGGTCGAGGATGACCGACCTGGGCCTCATGGACCCTCCGTCTGATCGCCGTCTGACCAACGTGATCGTACAACGGAATACCGACGTCCGTCAGCGATGAGTTCGCTGTCGGGCGAGAACGCGCCCGGCAGTCGTCATCCGTGGGCGCTCTTGCCCCATCGAATCCTCACCGAAGGCGCTCCGGCTTCTGTGGTCCGGCGGTGAGCAGCAGCAGGCGGACGTCGTCCGGCCAGGGCATGGGGTCGCCCATCGCGCGGTCCAGCAGCACCATGACCACCTCCCCCTCGGCCGCGAGCGTCTCCCCGCGGTGGATCTCGAAGCCCAGGCGCAGTGAGGTGCGCCCGAGTTCGCGTACGGCGATCGTGACCCCGACGCGGTCCAGGAACAAGAGGGTCTCGTGGTATACCGCCTCCACTCGCACCCGCGGGGTCCGTCCGAACACCCGCCGGGCGAGCCCGAGTCGATCGAAGAGGGCGGCCTCCGCGGCCTCCGCCAGGCGGAAGCTCGTGAGGTGGTGGAAGTGTCCCGCGGCGTCGGTGTCGGGCCATTCGATGCGGCGCTCGATCGTGACGCGGGCGGGACAGGCCTCGGCGGGCGATGGGCTCATCGTCGTGACCGTACCCCACCCACCGGATGAGATCGGGGCGCGAACGCGTTGACCACAGAGTGCCGCTCGAGGGGTCCGCGAGGGCGGCGAGGCCAGGATAGAGGATCTCCGGAGCTGCGGAAAGGAGTCATGGTGTCCGACAACGTCATTTCGGAGGAGCATCAACAGATCCTGACGAAAGGGAGTTTCGGGCACGTCGCCACGGTCGGTCCCAAGGGCGAGCCGCATTCCAGCCCCGTATGGGTCGACTACGACGGTGAGCACGTGAGATTCAGCCAGACGACGACGCGGCAGAAGCTCCGTAACCTGCGGCAGAACCCGAGGGTCGCGGTCTCCGCCACCGACCCGGACAACCCGTACCATTACGTCGAGGTCCGCGGCGTGGTCGACGATGTCGCGGACGACGTCGACAACGCCTTCATCGACGCGATGGCCAAGAGGTACATGGGCAAGGACACCTACCCGTTCCACCAGCCGGGGGACAAGCGGGTGGTCGTGAAGGTACGCCCAACCCACACGACCTCCATGGGTAGTTGAGGGCCGCGGCGTACACGACACGCAGCGATGCTCACCCGCGAGCGAGGGACTGGCGGGTGAGCTTCTGTCTGTGGGGGGCGAGCGTCGGTGCGGGTACCACGCTCGCCGCCGCTATCTCCATGGCCTTCGGCGTCCAGTTCTGGAACCTCGGCCGCATCGTCGCCCCCGGCCTGGGGCTCATCTTCACCGGGATCGCCGCACACCTGCGGCGACGTCCCGGGGCTACGCCCGGCGCTCGGCTGGATCCCCGGCCGTGGGGCGGGCTCAGCGTGGTGGTGACCGGCGCGTACTCCGTCCTCGCCGCGGTGTGGCTCGCGCTCGGGCTGGCCAACTACTTCGGCGCCCTGCGTGCCGACCCGGCGCTCTCCGTCCTGCGCTGGCCCGCGGTCCCGATCTCGGCGCTCGCCGCGGGTCATACGGCGTTCCTCGCCCGCGCGGGGGTGTGGGGGGTGTGGCAGTCGTGCCTGCTGTTCTGGCATCCGCTGGCCCGGTCCGTCATGGCGGGCGGCGGTCTGCTCATCGTGGCGGCGCCGTTCGAGCTGGTGGGCGCCGAGGTACGAAACTTCCTTGTCCCGTCGTTCATCGTGGCGACCGCGCTGTGGTTGCTGTTCGCCACCGGCCGGTTCCTTCTCCGTCGCGCACACGTCGACGAGCCGAACGGGCCCGCCTTCGGGGTGCTGGCCGGGCTCGGCCTGCTGGCGGTGGCGCTCGCGGCCGTCCCGTCCGGCTGGGCGGGCCCGATCGCCGGGGCGCTGCTCGCGCAGCTCGTCCTGCTCGGTCATGAGAGCCCGCTCGCCCGCACGGCGCGAGTCCAGCTCATGCCGTTATGGCGGGTTACCAGTACCAGCCCGCGTCCCGCCCCTCGCCGCTCACGTGGTGGTAGCGGCCGCGGTAGAAGACGAGCGGCAGCCCTTCCCGGTAGGCGCAGGCGCGTACCTGGCCGATGACCAGCACGTGATCGGTAACCGGGTGGGTCTGCTCGATGGTGCACTCCGCCCAGCCGAGCGTCTTGGGCAGCAGGGGGAGCCCGTCGGGTGTGCGCTCAGCGGCGATGTCGGCGAAGTGGTCCTCGCCTGACCGGGCGAACCGCGCGGACAGGTCCACCTGCCGCTCGCTCAGCATGTTCACACAGAACGCGCTCCGCGTCAGCACCGCGTCGGTCGTGCGGGCGTGTCTCACCATGCTGACGAGCAGCAGCGGAGGATCGAGGGAGACCGAGGTGAGGGAGTTGACGGTCATGCCGTGGGGTATCCCGTCGACGTCGGTGGTCACGACCGCGACGCCGGTGGCGAAGCCGCCCATGATGCCGCGCATCGCGGCCGGGCGGGGTCCGCCGCGGCGGTGTACGGTCCCATCGCTGGCTCCTCCCTCAGGCTTGTCCGCGGGCTTTCACGCCGCGCGGTAGCGGACCTCGAAGGTGAGGCAGCCGTCGGCGGATGTCCAGGGGCCGTGGGGCATGCCGGGTGGGCGGCAGGCGTACATGCCGGCGGTGAAGGTCTGGGCGAGGGTGTGGTCGTGGAG
>JBOHCT010000270.1:0-3995 GCA_050699055.1 Streptosporangiaceae bacterium
GGGATGGGGCGCGGCGAGGCGCCGCCTGGGCACCGCCAGGGTGAGGAAGACTTCCGACACGCGACACTAGCTGGCCGCGCGGACAGGACTGTCGGGACCCCACCCCACGAAAACGCTGCCGCGTTTCCCTGGGGACCCGGCTCGCGCGCCCCGATAAGCCTTCGAGGTCGGCGCGGAACCGGGTAGCGTGACCCGCCATGGGCCCCGCTACGGACATTGCACTCCCACGCCGCGTGGTCGTCATCGGCACGGGCTTGATCGGAACGTCGGCCGCGCTCGCGCTGAGCGAGCGTGGAGCCGAGGTGCTCCTCGACGACCGGGATCCCGAGGCCGTCCGTTTGGCCGTCGACATCGGCGCGGGAAAACCGTACGAGGGAGAGGCGGCGGAGCGGGCCGATCTCGCGGTGATCGCGGTCCCGCCGTCCGCGGTCGCCGGCACGCTCGCCGACGCGCAGCGGCGGGGCCTCGCCAGGGCCTACACGGACGTGGCGAGCGTGAAGACCCGTCCGCTCGCCGAGGCGGCGTCGCGCGGCTGCGCCCTCGCGGACTTCGTCGGCGGCCATCCGCTCGCGGGCCGCGAGCGCTCCGGGCCGGCCGCCGCGCGGGCGGACCTGTTCCTCGGACGTCCGTGGGTGCTCTGCCCGAGCCCGGCAACATCCGGCGACGTGGTCGAGGTCGCGACCGCGTTCGTACGCGCCTGCGGGGCTGAGCCCGTCACCCTCGACCCCGCGGCGCACGACCGCGCCGTCGCACTCGTCTCCCACGCGCCGCATCTGGTGTCGAGCGCGATGGCGGCACTACTGCGGAGTCCTGACGACACGACGCTGTCCCTGGCGGGACAGGGAGTACGGGACGTGACCCGCATCGCGGCCGGCGACGTCGACCTGTGGACGGCGATCGCCACCGCCAACGCGGACCCGCTCGCCGACGTGCTCGAGGCGGTCGCGGCCGACCTGGTCGCCACCGCGCGCGCGCTGCGCGAGCACCGCACGGAAGCGGTGACGACGTTGCTGCGCGATGGCCGGAGCGGTCAAGCGCGGCTGCCTGGCAAACATGGAGCTCGGACGACGTACACGACGGTGACAGTCGTCGTTTCCGACCGTCCCGGCCAGCTAGCCCGCCTCTTCGACGCCGCGGGGAACGCGGAGGTCAACATCGAGGACGTCTCGGTCGAGCACTCGCCCGGCCTCCCCGTCGGCGTCGTGGAACTCTACGTCAGGCCGGAGGCGTCCGCCGCCCTCGTGGATCGGCTGCGTGACGACGGCTGGTCCGTCCGCGGCTAGCCATGTCCGATCTCAGGGGCTCTGACGGTACCCTCGCCGGGGGGCGTCCGGCGAGGAAGGGGCAAGGGCGTGACGCGGCAACCGAAACCAGACGCGATGTCGCTGCAGGTGATCACTGTGGATGGCCCGTCCGGGTCTGGCAAGTCCAGCGTGTCACGGGGTGTGGCACGGGCCCTAGGTCTCCGCTACCTCGACACAGGGGCGACGTACCGCGCGGTGACCTGGTGGATGCTGCAAAGCGCGGTGGATGTCCACGACCCGCAGGCCGTGGCCGCGGCGGTCGAGAAACCCCATCTGGAGGTCGGTACGGACCCGGTGACGCTGAGCGTACACGTCGACGGTGCCGACGTGTCGAAGGCGATCCGTAGCCGCGCGGTGTCCAACTCTGTGAGCGCGGTGAGCGCCGTACCCGAGGTGCGTGAGCGGCTCGTCTCGCTGCAACGCCAGATCATCGGCGACGGCGGTGTCGTCGTCGAGGGGCGGGACATCGGCACTGTCGTCGCGCCCGGCGCAGAGGTGAAGGTCTTCCTCACCGCCAGTGCCGCGACCCGTGCCGAGCGCCGTACCCGCGACCTCGCCACCGACCCGGCGGCGACCATTGACCTGACCCACAGCGAGTTGGCCCGACGGGACCGTCTCGACTCGACCCGCTCCGCCTCCCCGCTCACCATGGCGGAGGACGCCGTGGAGATCGACTCCACCTCGCTCGGGTTGCCGGAGGCCGTCGACGCTATCCTCGAGCTTGCCCGTGGGCGTACGGAGTCATCGTGACCGAGGCGCACGCCGAGCCTGTGTCCGGGCCCGCCTTCCGCGGGGAGCCCGCGCCCCCTCTCGTGGCGGTCGTCGGCCGCCCCAACGTCGGCAAGTCGACGCTGGTCAACCGAATCCTCGGGCGCCGTGCGGCGGTCGTCGAGGACACTCCGGGTGTGACCCGTGATCGGGTGGCCTACGACGCGGTCTGGCGTGGCCGGTCGTTCGTGGTCGTCGACACCGGCGGATGGCGGCCACGGGCGCCGGGTCTCGCGGCCCAGGTCGCGGAGCAGGCGAGGCTCGCGGTCGACGCCGCCGACGCGGTGCTGTTCGTCGTCGACGCCAGGACCGGGCCCACCGACGCGGACGAGGGCGTGACGCGGGTGCTGCGGCGTTCGGGCAAACCCGTCGTCGTCGCGGCGAACAAGGTCGACAATCAGCGTTCCGAGGCCGATGCGGCGGCGCTGTGGTCGCTCGGCCTCGGCGAGCCCGTGGGGGTGAGCGCGCTGCACGGTCGGGGGAGTGGGGACCTCCTTGACGCCGTGTTGGATGCGCTGCCCGAGCCCCCACGTGAGCCGTACGACGGGGAGGGCGGGCCGCGTCGCGTGGCTCTCGTCGGCCGGCCGAACGTTGGCAAGTCCAGTCTGCTCAACCGGCTCGCCGGACAGGAGCGGGTGATCGTCGACGAGGTGCCCGGAACCACACGTGACCCGGTGGACGAGCTCGTCGTCATCGGCGGGCGCACGTGGCGGTTCGTCGATACCGCGGGCATCCGTCGACGAGGGCAGGTCCCGGCCGGCGCCGACTACTACGCCCACCTGCGTGCGGCCCGCGCCATCGACAGGGCCGAGGTCGCCGTCGTCCTCATCGACGCGACCGATCCGCTCACCGAGCAGGACCTCCGGATCGTGTCGATGGTGGTTGAGGCGGGGCGCGCGCTCGTGCTCGCCTTCAACAAGTGGGATCTGCTCGACGAAGAAGAGCGGGAATACCTGGAGAAAGAGGTGGATCGGCGCCTACCCCGCGTCCGCTGGGCGCCGCGGGTCAACATCTCCGCCCGGACGGGTCGGCACGCCGGCCGGCTCGTGCCGGCCCTCGATGTCGCCCTCGAGGGTTGGGACACTCGGGTGGCGACCGGGCGGCTGAACGCCTGGCTGAACGAGGTCGTTGCGGCTACCCCACCTCCGATCCGCGGAGGACGCCAGACCAAGGTTCTCTTCGCGACACAGCCCAGGGTGCGACCACCCAAGTTCCTCCTGTTCGCCACCGGCTTCCTCGAGAAGGGCTATCGCCGGTTCCTCGAGCGCCGCCTCCGCGAGACATTCGGCTTTACCGGCTCGCCCGTCGAGGTGAGCGTGCGGGTAAGGGAGGGGCGCCGCAGATAGCGGGGCGATGGCTGACCCCCGACCCGGTCAGACCTCCCGGTCGCTGACGGCATCCCGGGTCGGGCGTCCGGCGAGAGGCGAGACGGCTGCGGTAACCTGGGCGTGCCCGACACGATCGGGCATCGGGACGTGGCGCAGTTTGGTAGCGCACTTGACTGGGGGTCAAGGGGTCGCCGGTTCAAATCCGGCCGTCCCGACCACGTGAGAAGACCTGTTATTCGACTCAAACGCCCAGGTCGGCGGGTATCTCTCTCTATGGGCAAGGTGCTGAGGTCGGCTTGAGACCGCCCGTAGTTGGGGACCACTTGGGGACCACGCGGGAGTTGTTCGGCCGTCAGGTGGGCGCTGGCGAACTTGACCTACACAGCACGGAGTCGCCGCTGCGGACCGCGTGAGGGTCGTTTGGCCGTGAGATGGGCGCTGAGTGCCTCCCCGGCCGCCGTGATCGAATGCTGGTCGGGATGGAGGTAGCGCTGCGTCGTCGTCAGCGCGCCGTGCCCGGCGATCTTGCGGAGCACGTGGACGGGAATGTCCGCGTCGGCCATCCACGTCAGCCCGGTGTGACGCAGGTCGTGGT
>JBOHCT010000271.1:0-3987 GCA_050699055.1 Streptosporangiaceae bacterium
GGCATGGCCCGGTTGAACGACCGCAGGCCCGCCTCGAGGTGGGCGACCGGCAGGTGCATCTTCACGGCCGCCAGCGTTCCTGCCAGGGTGGAGTTGGTGTCGCCGTACACCAGGACGACGTCGGGCCGGTGATCGGCCAGCACCGGATCCATCGCGGCGAGCATCGCCCCGGTCTGCTCGCCGTGGCTGCCGGAACCGATCCCGAGCGCGACGTCCGGTTCGGGGATGGCCAGGTCGGCGAAGAAGGCGTCGGACATCCGCGCGTCGTAGTGCTGCCCGGTGTGCACGATCACGTGCTCGTACGTCGGGCCGTCCAGGGAGTCGGGACGAGCAGCGAGGACCTCGCTCACGGGGGCCAGCTTGACGAACTGGGGGCGCGCCCCGACAACGCTGAGGATCTTCACGCACCGCACCGTACCCCGGTGTCAGCTGGGTTTCGCCGCAGCCTGGTACGTGAGGAGCTCTGGGTGTAACCGTTCGGTCAGGGTGTCGCGGGCGGCCAGCGGATTCAGCAGCTCAGAGCCGGTGACCACTGGCCCCGGCGGTGGCCGCCGGCTCGTCCCTGCGCGGGGACCGCATCCCGACGAAGAACGTGCCTGCGTAGGTGCCGCCGAACGCGATGGAACTCAGGGAGAAGCCGTAGAGGAGCGTCGGACCCGCGTCGTTGCCGAGTACCAGACCGACGATCTGGGTGATCGCCATGCAGATGGCCGCGGCCAGCGTCGCCGACATCGCGGAACGCGCCTGGAGCAACAGCCGCCCGTCCATGCCGTCTCCTCTCCTTCGGAAGGCTAGGTGTGGACCGCCGCCGACCCGTGCCGACGCTGCAGGTCCGATCGCGAAAAGCTTAGGTAGGCTACTGAACGCACGGCCAATTTCTCACGAAACGTCTTTGAGGGGTGACGTGTGACGTGGGTGAGTTGAAGCGCTATCGCTGGAGTGGTCGTGCCGTCGACGTACCCTTCGTCTTCGGCGCGGTCGGGGCGAGCGCACTCAGCGGGACGGTCCTGGTACGGGTGCTCGGGGAGCTGGGCGCCCATGAGTCGGCCGCCCGAAACTTGCTCGTACGCATGCGCGACATGGGGATCCTGGAGGTCGAGCGTAGGGGCCGGGTCGCGGTCTACCGGATCAATGCCGAGTCCATGCAGCGTTATCGGCAGGTCGAAGGAACCGCGGAGCCTCCGGTGTGGCCGGGCTTCTTCCACGCGGTCGTGTACGACGTCCCCGAGAAGTTCCGCCGCCTCCGAGACCGGCTGCAGCACACGGCCCGCGGCGCGGGGTACGGCCAGTTGCGTCCGGGGGTTCTCATCACGGTCGGGGACCGCTGGTCGCGCCTGCGCCTGACGCCGGAGGACTTCCCGCCGGGCACCTGGTTCCAGCGCGTGCGCCTCGCGCCGGCCGATCGGTTCGAGGCGCGGGCGATGACCGCGCGCGCCTTCGATCTCCCGGGGCTGGCCCACCGGTACGCGGTGGCCCTCGCCACGTGCGAGCGAGCTCCCCGGCGGGTCGAGCCCTCCTGGGACGCCTTGCGGCGGTGGCGAGCCCTCTACACCGACTTCTTCGCGGCGATGATCACGGACCCGTACCTGCCCGAGATCCTGCTCCCCGCGGGCTGGCCCGGGGACCCGTTCCGGACGGCGCAGCTGGCCGTCAACGAGCGGATCGGCAACGTCGTCCAGCCGTTCCTGCGGGCTACGGCCATGGGGCTGGACCCGCAGGGGTTGTGCGAGTACTACCGCGCTCCCTGGGCGCACCCGGCGCGAGATCCGGCCGAGGCTCGAGAATCCGCAGGGCGCGCCGACGACGCTGAGAAGCCACACCCGCGGGCACGGTACGCTGACGCTCACCCCGTCGCCGAGAATGCCCCAGGAAGTCCTGACTCGTGAAGATCGCCGTCGTCGCCCTCGGAAAGATCGGCCTGCCGCTCGCCGTCCAGTTCGCCACCCAGGGCCATACCGTGACGGGCGTCGACACCGACCCCCGCGTGGTGGAGCTCGTGGGGGAGGGGGCCGAGCCGTTTCCCGGCGAGGCCGAGCTGGGTTCTCGCCTCGCGGCGGTGGTCGCGGGCGGCTCGCTCACGGCGACCACGAGGTACGCGGAGGCGATTCCCGGCGCCGACGTCGTCGTGGTCGTCGTACCCCTGTTCGTCGACGAGCTGGACGCCCCCGACTTCGGCCGGATGGACCGAGCCACCGCCGACATCGCGGCGCACCTGAGGCCGGGGACCACGGTCCTCTACGAGACGACCCTGCCGGTCGGCACCACCCGGAACCGCTGGAAGCCGATGCTCGAGGAAGGATCCGGGCTCTGTCACGGGCAGGACTTCTGGGTGGCGTTCTCCCCGGAGCGCGTCCTCACCGGCCGGGTCTTCGCCGACCTCCGGCGCTATCCCAAGCTCATCGGTGCCCTGGACGCGATCGGCGCGTGGCGGGCCCGGCAGTTCTACGAGGCGGTGCTCGACTTCGACGAGCGCGCCGACCTCCCGCACCCGAACGGCGTCTGGGACCTCGGCAGCGCGGAGGCGGCCGAGCTGGCCAAGCTGGCCGAGACGACCTACCGGGATGTGAACATCGCGCTGGCCAACGAGTTCGCCCGGTTCGCCGACCGGCACGAGATCGACGTGCTGCGCGTCATCGAGGCCTGCAATACCCAGCCCTACAGCCACATCCACCGTCCTGGAATCGCCGTCGGAGGTCACTGCATCCCGGTCTATCCGCGGCTGTACCTCTGGAACGACCACGACGCGAACGTCGTACGTACGGCACGTCAGACCAACGCGTCGATGCCCGCGTACGCCGTCGGGCTGCTCGAGGGGACCTGCGGTGACCTGGCGGGGGCTCGGGTCGTGGTGCTCGGTGCGGCCTACCGCGGGGGCGTCAAGGAGACCGCGTTCTCCGGGGTGTTCCCGACGGCGGAGGCCCTGCAGGCTCGGGGGGCGAAGGTCCTCGTCCACGACCCGATGTATACCGACGAGGAGCTGGCCGAGCTCGGCTTCTCCGCGTACCACCTGGGTGAGCCCGCCGATGCCGCGATCGTGCAGGCCGACCACGTCGAGTACGCGAGCCTGCACGCGGGGGACCTGCCGGGCGTGCAGGTCCTCGTCGACGGCCGCGCGGTGACCGATCCGGCCCGCTGGGACGGCGTGACCCGGCGGGTGATCGGCACGCCCGCCTAATCCGACCTGTAACCTCCGGCCCTATTTGTCGTTGAACGAGCAGGAACTGGTAAATGTCGCTGTGGCGCGCATCGGCCGCCAGCAGACGCAGCCAAGGGTGAGCAAGGGGTGGACAGGCGTGACACGCCGGACCGGTCATAGGGTCAAACGAGCCGTCGACATCGTGGCGGCCCTCCTCGGGCTGCTGCTTCTCTCGCCGGTCATCGTGCTGGTCGGGGCGGCGGTGCGCTGGCGGCTCGGATCGCCGGTGCTGTTCCGCCAGCTACGCACCGGCCGGGAGGGCCGACGCTTCAGCGCTCGCAAGTTCCGCACGATGACCGAGGCGCGGGACCTGTCCGGCAACCTTCTCCCGGACGACGTGCGGCTGACCCGGCTCGGCCGGCTGTTGCGTACGCTCAGTCTCGATGAGCTGCCGCAGCTGCTGAACGTCCTGCGCGGCGACATGAGCATCGTCGGCCCGCGGCCGCTGCTGCCGAAGTACGACGCGTGGTACAGCTCGGAGGAGCGGCGTCGCTTCCTCGCCCGTCCGGGGATCACCGGGCTCGCCCAGGTCGCCGGGCGCAACCGGGTCGGGTGGGCCGACCGGCTGAGTCTGGACGTGGAGTACGTCGAGCGCTGGTCGCTCTGGCTGGACTGCACGATCCTCGTACGGACCGTGGCGATGGTCCTGCGGCGGGACGGGGTCGTCGAGGACCCCCGGGCGCTCATGCGTGACCTCGATGACGAGCGGGCCCAGCAGCAGACCGAGGAGATGGCTCACCTGACCCGCGACGTGCAGGCCCTGCTGCGGGCCGGCTGACGTGCCGCGGGGT
>JBOHCT010000272.1:0-3972 GCA_050699055.1 Streptosporangiaceae bacterium
GAGGAACACGCCGGGAAACATGTACTCGGTGACCAAGTGGGCGGTGGCGGCGTTGGCGGAGAACACCCGCATGCTGGTGACCGGGGACGGTATCGGCGTCACGCTGATCGCCCCTGGCCGCGTCGACACCCGACACGCGACACTAGGTCGCCCAGCCCCAGCGCCTTCGGAGTTCTAGCCCGAACGTGCGTTCCAGCTCCCGGATCTCGGGGTCGAGTGCCGCGCGGATCCGCGCGGCGTCGGCCGCGGTGATCCGCGGGCGTTCGTCGGCCAACGGCCGGTAGAAGAGCCGCTGGGCCGCGGCGGAGTTCTTGACCTTGGCCACCGTGATGGTCAGGCCCCGCGCCCGGGCACGCTTGGCGCCGCGGCTGGCCGTCCTGGCGAGCCGCCGGGACCGGGCGCGCCTCGCGGGGAGCTTCGGCTCGAGGAGCTCCGAGGGCAGCCGGACGGGGGCGAGGCCGAGCCACGTGGTGATCCCGTCGAGGAAGCGCTGTGGATCCTGCTGGAGGTCGTCGAAGACGCCGACGTAGATGCGCTCCGCGCCGAAACGCTCGAGGTACGGCCTGAGGAGGGTGGCGTAGCGGGCGCGCTTGACCAGCGCGGGGGTCGAGTCGAGGGCCTGGCTGAACGACCCCAGCCGCTTGCCCTGCCGCCGGAGGTACAAGTATGAGGAGTAGGCCCTCCGGGTCGGTTCGCGTGCACAGATCATCAGCCTGACGTCGGGGAGGGAGCGGTGGATGCGCTCGGGGGCCCTGCGAGCGTAGAGGTAGCGAGGGCAGATCTCCCCGACCACCTCGTGCTGTGGGCCGGCCTTGCGGAACTGGGCGGCATACCAGTCCAGGCCACGGTCGAAGTACCGCTCGAAGAAGAACAGGTCCTTGGCGTCGGTGAGGTACACGTTGGGGTGCCGGGACAGGGCGGCGTGCAGCCACGTGGAACCGCTCTTGTCCGGGCCGAGGAACAGGAAGTTCGGCAGCCGCGCCCCTGACTCGGCCATCTGTCTCCTCCCGACGAGCCGGCCCCCGCGGATGTCCGGACGATCCGCCCGACGCCAGGCCGGAGCTTACCGCTGGTGCCGGTCGACGAAGTTCAGGATGCGGTGCCACGCGTCCGCGCACGCCTCTTGGTGCTCGGCGAAAGAGCGGTCGAAGAAGCTGTGTGGCGCGTCGGGATACACGTGCATCTCGGCCTCCGTACCCGAACCCCGCACCCGCTCGGCGAACCTCTCCACCTCTTCCACGGGGGTGAAGTCCTGGCCCGCGGCGAGCAGCAGCAGCGGAGCAGTCATGTCCGCGGTGAGGTGGCCGACGCGCCCCGGGATACCGTAAAGGCCGATGGAGCCGTCGAGGTCGTGCCCGGCCGCGGACTGCGCCCAGGAGAGGGATCCGCCCATGCAGAAGCCGACGGTGAAAACCGCGCGGAGGTCGCGCACCTGCGAGCGCAGCCATGTGACGGCGGCGCCCACGTCCTCGTTCACCTTCTGCGGCTCCAGCTTCTCCACGTGCTCCCTGAACGGGAAGTCCCCGTCGCGGGAGCCGATGCCGGCGGTGCGACCGAAGTAGTCGATGGCGACGCTGTGCATGCCCGCCTCAGCGAACCGCTGCGCGAGCTCCTTGTAGAAGCCGTGCAGCCCGCGTACGTCGGGCATGATCACCATGGCCGAGGTCGAAGGGGTGCCCGGGTGGGCGTGGTAGGCGCCGAGCTCGGTGCCGTCTGCCGACCGCAGGACAAGGTCACCGTGATCGCCGACGTCCCCGCGTACGGGGGGCGCCGGAGGACGAGCGTCATCTCCGTAGCACATGCCACAAGTCTGGCACGTGGAGCAGCCTGGCGGGGTCGCTGTGGGTAACGACCACCAACCATGACGGCTGCGGTGGCCTGGCGTCGGCACCTGCTGGAGGCGGCGATCGCCGCCCGCGTCGACCACGTGGACGCCGACAAGGCGGTGAAGGCGTTCGGGTACGGGTCCACCTCGACGTGGCTGCGGCAGGCGTGCCGGATGCGGTCCGGGCGTGCGGCGGAGCGGGTGGTGGTGGCGCGGCAGCTGCGTCGCCTGCCGGAGGTCGCCAAGAAGTTCGCCGCCGGCGACCTCGCACGCGGTCGGGGTGGCGCGCTTTGTACTGATACGTGTCACCTACCACATCCGAAGACGCGGCACCCGGCAGCGAGCGCCATAACCACCTTCCCCGATTCAGACAACGACGGGTCCCACGACCCTCACCCCGGACGCTCGCCACCGTGAGGCGCAGAGTGAAGACGACCCACCTATCACCGGCGAACCTGGGTCGGGGAGGACACGCCGAGTTTCTTGCCTGAGGCGCCGAGCGCGCGTGCCGCGACGTACGCCGCCTCGCGGGGCATCGTGAGGGTGGTCTCGAGGCCGTCCCATGGCACCGTACGCACGGGGCGAAGCTCATCAGGTGCGGGGCCGGCCAGGATCTGCCATGTCGCCACGTCGGTGGCGCCATTCCAGCTCGCCGACACCGACACCCCACCGTCGGGCGCGGCCTTGGCGGCGACCGACGGCTTGTCGGAGGGGTGCCCTTCCCAGCGGAAGCGGAACGCCCGGTACGTGTCCAGGCCCGAGGGCAGCCGCGCGTCGAGCGACACCGCGCCGTGCTTGTACTCGGTGTAGTCCCCGGTGCTGCCCCAGCCGATGAAGACGTCCCCGTCCGGTAGCGGCTGCACGTTGCCCTGGCTGGTGGCGAGGAGACCTCCCGGCGGCGCGTACTGCCTTACCAGGGTGGCGGTCATGGCGTCGGTGTCGAGCCGGAGTACGAGTCCACGGGAGTGCACATGTGACGCGTCCTTCTTGGAGACCGACGCGTTGTCGAAGAGAGTGAGGTCCCCGTCTGAACGGAGCTGGACATCGTGCTGGTAATGAAACGTGGCGGCCTTGGGGATGTCGAAGTCACTCTTCTTGCCGCCGAGCCGCCAGATGATCTTCCCAGTCTGTCGGTCGATCTTGTAGACGGTACTGGTGTGTCGTCCCGACAGCAGAATGTCGCCGCCGTGGGTGATGTCGATCGAGTTCGGATGTAGATAGTCGAGGAAATGGTCCGGGTCCTTGATGGGGTCTCCGTACGACTCGTCGAGCGAGATGTGGGCGAGGCTGTGCCACTCGTACAGCACCGCGCCCGTCTTGATGTCGACCTCCTGCACGACGCCTTCGAGCACGGGCCGGCCGTGCCAGCGCACCGGGTTGTAGACGGTGAACCAGGCCGTGTCCTGCGGCGTGAGGACGAACGCATGGAGGTCCGCGGCGTAACCATTGCCCGCGTGCACACGTTTGACCACGCGGTAGCTGTGGTCCGCGATGACCTCCTCGCCGAAGCCGTGTCCGTAGGCCGTGTGCCCCTGCCACCACGTGAGGACCCGCTTGCCGTGGTGCTCCCGCACCCTGAAGTTCGTCGCCAGGGTGCGTTTCTCCAGCTGATGGAACCACACGACCCGTCCCGCGTTGTCGACGATCATCGGGCCCGCGGGGACCGTCTTTTTTCTCGGGTTTTTCGGTGCGATGAAGATGTAGCCGGGCGCGTTCTGTCCCTCGGTCCGCTTCTTGATGTCGAGCTTCGGCGGGTGTAGGTCCGGAGTGGACGCGTAGGTACGGAAGTGAGCAGGGTGGCTCAGCTCGTCGTTCGAGCCGCCGCCGGCGGCCCCCGTGGCTCGCGTCGGGGCGTCCTTCTCCCTGGATGCGGGGACGGCGATGTGGAAACGGAAATTTCCCTCCCTGGCGCCACGTAGGTTGAGGTCGGTACGCACCCGCACCGTCTCTCCCGACGCGAACGGCTTGTCGGGAACGAAGCTCGCGCCTTCGCCGTCCGAGTGGGCCGTGAAGCTACCGTCGTGCTTCCCGGACCGCGATCCCTTGACCTCGATGTCGCCTATCTCGTTCGGCGCGATCCCGCGGAAGCTGATGGTGGTTTCGGCCGAGGCTGTCGGCGTACCGGGCCGTGGGAAGACGTCGATCTG
>JBOHCT010000273.1:0-3970 GCA_050699055.1 Streptosporangiaceae bacterium
CGCAGTAGACCGCCTCGATGTGGTGGGCGTACCACATCGACGTCGAGGTCCCCGCGTAGAGGACGGTGTCGTGCAGCGAGAAGCCGACCTTCTCGCGGGCGAGGACGAGCCGCCTGCTGCGCCAGGTCTCGGCCTCGACGTCACGCTCGGTGCCCTCGATCTCGCTCAGGGATCGAACGATCACAATCTCCCCTTTCTCGGGGTCCCTTTCTCCGGTATCTGGTTGTCAGGCCGTCGCGTGGGTCGCGCAGGTCTTGTCCACCGACTCCGCGAGCACCTCGAGTCCCCTCTGGAGCTCGTCGTCACTCGTGGTGAGCGCGGGCAGCAGCTTGACGACCTCGCTCTCCGGCCCGGACGTCTCGACGAGCAGACCGCGCTCGAAGGCCGCGGCGGATACCTCGTCGGCCAGCCGCGCGTCATCGAAGGTCAGCCCCCAGACGAGCCCGCGCCCGCGGTACGCCGCGCCCTCACCGTCGTGGCGCTCCGCGATGGCGGCGAGGTTCCGCTCGACCTGCTCGCCCTTCGCGGCCGTCGAACGCTCGAGCTCGCCGTCGGTCCAGAAGTCGAGGGCGCTCGTCGCGGTGACGAAGGCCGGATTGTCGCCGCGGAAGGTGCCGTTGTGCTCGCCTGGGTCCCAGACGTCGAGCTCGGGCTTGAACAAGGTCAGCGCCATGGGTAGGCCGTAGCCGCCGATGGACTTCGACAGGCACACGATATCCGGGTCGATGCCGGCGAGCTCGAAGCTGAAGAACGGACCGGTACGGCCGCAGCCCATCTGGACGTCGTCGACGATCAGCAGCATGTCGTGCTCGCGGCACAGGTTGGAAAGGCGGTGCAGCCACTCCGGACGCGCGACGTTGACGCCGCCCTCGCCCTGGACGGTCTCCACGATGACCGCCGCGGGTGTGTTCAGCCCGCTGCCGCTGTCCTGGAGCAGGCTCTCGAACCAGATGAAGTCGGGGGTGCGCCCGTCGAGATAGTTGTCGTACGGCATCGGGGTCGGAGTGAGCGGCACGCCGGCACTCTCACGCTTCATCGAGTTGCCCGTGACCGCGAGCGATCCGATCGTCATGCCGTGGAAGGCGTTGGTGAAACTGACGACGGTGTGGCGCCCGGTTATCTTGCGCGCGAGCTTGAGGGCCGCCTCGACCGCGTTGGTGCCCGTCGGCCCGGGAAACTGCACCTTGTACTCGAGCCCGCGTGGCTCCAGCACCACCGCGCGGAACCGCTCGAGGAACTCGCGCTTCGCGACGGTCTGCATGTCGAGGCCGTGGACGATGCGGTCGTCGGCGAGATAGTCGAGCAGCGCGCGTTTGAGCTTGGGATGGTTGTGCCCGTAGTTCAGCGCGCCCGCGCCGCTGAAGAAGTCGAGGTAGGGACGACCCCCCTCGTCATAGAGATAGCTGCCCTGGGCGCGGTCGAAAACCGTCGGCCACATTCTGCAATAGCTGCGTACGTTGGATTCCAAATGATCAAATATATCCACGAGAATTCCTCCATGGAAGGCGACATGAGACACCGCGTGTCCGGCCGAGGAGACTGCGGAAGCTAATAGGCGTGGCGCGAGTGACGCGACGTCAATGCGGAGCACAGGATCGCGACAGCAGCGCTGATGACTGAGGCCACGTGCCTTCCCCTCAGCGTCTCGTCCAGCGGTCCGGGTGCATGTTCATGCACCTCGCATATTGGCGTAACAGCTTACCCGGACTTTGCGTGTAATTCAACCCCGGCGCCACGGCTATGGTCCACGTCACGTTGCGGAGAGTGGGCCGATGCGGTAGAGGACTTCATCCTCATGATCGTTGGGAAACATGTCAGAGGAGAACAGGACATGGTGGTCAACCTGCGTCTCCCGGTCACGCGCGAACGCCGTGAACAACCTGGCAGACGGGTGGTTGTGCGGGGTGACAGTCGCCTCGAGGAAGCGCCCGCCGCCTGGCCGGAGCCGGTCGGCCAGGTGGTGGAGCATGCGCAGCGCGAGCCCTCGTCCGCGGTGGTGCGAGGCGACCGCGACCTGCCACACCACGAAGGTGTCCGCCGCGCCGGGACGGAGGTAGCCCATGACGAATCCCGCTGGCTCATCGCGTCCCTCGACCGTCGACGTGGCGACCACAGACGTCGCGGCGAAGTCGCGGCACCACAGCAGATACGCGTACGGGGAGTTCAGGTCGAGCGCCGCGGAGTCACGCGCGATACGCCAGAACGCCGCGCCGTCCTCCGGAGCGGGCGGTCGAAGGACCTCACCTGGAGGTTCGGTTTCTGTCACCTTGAGTAAGGCTAGCAGGCGGTGTTAGCGGGCATGGCCCGCGCCGTCGTAGGCGAGCCGACCGCCGACGAACGTCGCGAGCACCTCGATGTCCTTGATGCGCTCGGGGCTGACCCGAGTGGGGTCGTCCGACAGGACCGCGAGGTCGGCGAGCTTGCCCGGGATGACCGACCCTTTGTCGTCCTCCTCGAACGCCGCGTACGCGGAGCCCAGTGTGTACGCGCGCAGCGCCTGGAGCGCGGTGAGCCCCTCCTGCGGGTTGTAGTCGGCGCCGCTCGCCGTCTTCTGGTTCACGAGGTCGTGGATGCCGAGCAGCGGGGCGCCGGCGACCACGGGCCGGTCGGAGCTGCCGGGAAGGGTCAGCCCGGCGTCCAGGAAGCTGCGCTGCCGGTAGCACCAGCGTCCGCGCTCCGGGCCGAGCGCGGTCAGCATAGCGTCACCGATCTGCCCGATGAACGGCCCTTGCGGGACGGGGATGACCCGCAGCCGGGCGAGGCGTTCGACCTGGTCGGGCCGCGCGAGGCCGCAGTGCTCGACGCGGTGCCGCGCGCCTGGCCGGGGAAGCCGGCGCCCCGCCTCCTCGTACGCGTCGAGAACGACGTCGACCGCGCGGTCGCCGAGCGCGTGCGTCGCGACCTGCCAGCCGGCGTCGTGGGTGGCGAGGATCGCGCGCCGCAGCTTGTCCTCCGGCCACTGCAGGTAGCCACGGTTGCCGGGTTCGTCGGCGAACGCCTCCGTCAGCGCGGCCGTGCGGCCGAGGAACGAGCCGTCGGCGAAGATCTTTACGGGGCCGAGGCGCAGTGCGGCGTCGCCGAGACCGGTACGGATGCCGAGGTCGAGACCCGTGTCGAACCCGTCGTCAGCGTGCGTGGACACGGCGTGGAGGGCTTCGAGAGCCACCATCAGCCGTACCCGAACGCCGAGCAGACCCCGGTCGCGGGCCTCCTGGTAGGCGGCGACCTCGACCGGACTCTGGCCGACCCACCCGCCGCCGACGCCCGCCTCCGTGCAGCTCGTGACCCCTTCGCGCAGGTACCGGTCGCTGGCGCGGGCGATCGCGCGCACAAGTGTCTCGACCGGAGTCGGGTAGACGAGGCGCTGCACCAGGAGCTGTGCCTGCTCCTGCAACAGGCCGGTGGGCTCGCCCCGGTCGTCGCGCACGACAACGCCGCCGTCGGGTATGGGTGCGTCGCCGATCGCCCGCAGGACCGCGGAGTTGACCACGGCCATGTGTCCCGACGTGTGCTTGAGCCACACCATGTGGTCAGGCGCGACGCGATCGAGAGCGAGGCGGGTCGGGTGTGTGCCCCCGAGCTTGTTCTGGTCGTAGCCCGAGCCGACGACCCATGCGCCCGCGGGTTGGGCGGCCGCCCGCTCGGCCACCGCGTCGTACACATCGTCGGGGGAGCGCATCGGCGGCGAGGAGAGGCGCAGCTCGTCGAGGCTCATGCCGAAGCCGGTCATGTGGTTGTGCGCGTCGTTGAACCCGGGAACGACGGTGGCACCGCGCAGGTCGATGCGGCTCCTCGCGTCCACCGTGCCGAGGTCGCTGTCGAGGCCGACGACCCGGCCGTGCAGCACACCGATGTCGTGTGCCAGCGGCCGTTCGTCGTCGAGGGTCTGGACACGGGCGTTCGTGAGGAGCGTGTCGATGCGCACGCACCGACCCTAGTGGCCGCGCAGATAGGACTGCTGGGACCACAC
>JBOHCT010000274.1:0-3880 GCA_050699055.1 Streptosporangiaceae bacterium
GACCTCCGCCACCTCCCACGGCGTCAGCGCCTCGGCACTGGACGCGAGCACGTTCTGCACGCTGCGCTCGCGGGCCCGGAAGGCCGGCCCTCCCAGACCACTGGGATGGATCATGGCCATGGCGGCGGCCACGCGGATGGGTACGCTGGCCAACGCGATGTCCGACGAGCGTGACCGCGGGACCCGCGAGACCGCCGAGCCCACCTCCTCGCACCGCTCCGCCGCCGCGGCGGGGTGGGAGTGCCCCGAGGTGGGGACGTTCCGCGCACTGATTCCGAAGGACAGCCATCCGCTGTCCTGGCTCAGCCCGGTACCCCTCTGGAAGGCACGCAACGACGTGCTGGCCCGGTGGCTGGGCGATCCGACCAACGCGGAGCGCCGACGTTGGGTGGCGTCCCAGCGGGCGAGAGGCATCGACCCCCACTTCACGGTCAGGTCGCACGCCGACCACGACCGGGTCTCGCTCCTCGTGCTCGGCGACCCCGGTGAGGGCGACGCTTCGCAGTACTGCGTGGTGCCGGGCCTGCTCAGGAAAGCAGAGGACACGTCGTTCATGGTCATCGCGAGCGACGTCATCTACCCCGCGGGAGACTCCGACGAGTACGGAGACAAGTTCTACCGTCCGTACCAGGACTACCCCCGGCCGATCTTCGCCGTGCCCGGCAACCACGACTGGTACGACGGGCTCAACGGGTTCATGCGGCACTTCTGCGGTGCGGACCGCGAGCTGCGCGAGCCACCCGAGATCGGGCGGCGGTCGTTCTTCCGTGACCTGATGTGGTGGCTGTTCTGGCGCGACGCGCCACGCCCCCGCGAGGCGAGGTTCCGACGGATGCGGGGCCTGCGTGGCCGGCCGGAGCAGCAGGCCGAGCAGCCTGGTCCGTACTTCGCCATCGAGGCCGGGCCCGTGCTGCTCGTCGGCGTCGACACGGGCATCACCGGCGACCTGGATCGCGACCAGGGCGCGTGGCTGGAGCGGATCTCGCGGGGTTCGCCCAAGCCGAAGATCCTGATCACCGGCGTCCCGATCTACGCGAACGGCGCGTACGATCCGGGACGGATCGAGGGCAGTCCCAGCACGGTCGACGACATCGTCGCCGCGCCCGAACACAACTACATCGCGGTGATCGGCGGCAACATCCACAACTACCAGCGCTACCCGGTACGGCTCCCCGACGGGCGGACGATCCTGCATCTCGTCTCGGGCGGGGGCGGGGCGTTCATGCACCCGACGCACGTGATCCCACGGGTCGACCTGCCCGGGATGGGGGAGGAGAGCTTCCGCTGCTACCCAAACCGGGGCGACTCCCTGTCGATCGTGAGCCAGATCTATCAGCGCCGGCTCGGCTGGCTGCTGGGCTGTCGGTTCATCCCGCCCGACCAGGCCGCCGCCCTCGTCGCGGAACGGCTCGGAACGGCCCCGGCCCGCCAGGCGGACCGTGCCGCCACCGTCAGCGACGCCGCACGCCGGACCACGGCGACAATCTTCGGCCTGCCGACACGCTTTCCCGGGGAGCTGCAGGAGTACGTGCGGCGTTTCTTCGACTGGAACGACCCTCCGATGTTCAAGTCGTTCCTCCGGGTCGACGCCTCGCCGGACGAAGTGGCGATCCGCTGCTTCGCCGCGACCGGCTGCCGCCCGCAGGAGGTCGACCCGCCGCTGGAGGACGAGCTGCGCTGCCTGCACCGTGCCGACGGCAGGTGGGCGTGGGTTCCCGAGGTCACCACCACTCGCAAAGACACGTAACGTAGATGGTGACGTGGGGCTTGTGGCTCCGCGCCGCCGACCGTACGGATGCCGCGGCTCGGTACGGCCCACTGACGCGAAAGGGCTTTGCATGGGAGGATTCGACCAGGTGGCCTGGTTCCCGCTGTGCGCGGGACTCACCGTCCTCGGCCTCATCATCAGCTGGCCGGTGTGGCGGCGCGGTGGCCACGCCAAGGGGCTCCGGATGGTCGCGTGGGCGCTCGTACCCCTGGGCGTCTACCTTCTCGGCATCGTCGGGCTGCTCTGGCGGATCGGCACCTCGATCCTGAGCTGGGCGCTGCGGTTCGTCATCTCGCCGACCGTGTGGGCCGGCGTCATTGTGGGCGGTCTCGCGATCCTGCTGTTCGTGGTCTCCGGAGTCCTCCGCAGGCGGAGCCCTCGCGCCAAGCCGGTGACCGCGGAGACGCGGGCGGAGGCGCCCGCGGGGTCGGGCGCAGCGGTCGGCGGGAGTGCCGTCGGCGGGGCCGCGACCGAAGGGAAGGCCGACGATGACGACGACCTCGCCGAGATAGAGGAACTCCTGCGGCGCCGCGGCATCCACTGACCCCCTCGGCTCACTCGGACGTCGCTCAACTGATCATGGTCCCGACGTCGAGCCTCTTCTTCAGAATCCCAAACTCTTTCATGAGGTCGGCGACACGCTGCAGCCGTGTCTGGTCGACGGAGGTGGGGTACCTCCCGATGCCGACGAGAGCCACCGTCTCCCGGTCCATCTTGGTGTAGTCCGGCAGGATCTTCTCCACCTGGCTCCGGCTCGCCGCCAGCCGCTCCCCCCTCACGATCGCCCGGTGGAAGGCCGCCGCCGTCCTCGGGTGTTCCTTGACGAACCGCTGGGTCGTCACGTACCCGCCGACCGGCAGCCCCTCCGTCGCCCCGCTCGCCGAGTCCAGGACCATGTAGGCGCCGAGCGCCTGCTTCGCGGCCGAGATGAACGGCTCCACCATCCAGGCGGCGTCCGCGTCGCCGTCCCGCAGGGCCTGGATCATCCTGGGGAACGGCACGGCGACGAAGTGCACGCTGTTCAGGTCGACACCATATGTCCGCAACACAGACTTGACAGTCAGCGTGCCGACGTTGTTCAAGGTGTTGACCGCGATCGTCTTGCCAGCCAAGTCCTCGGGACCCTCGATGCCGGAGCTCGGCGGTGCCATGACCGCGAGGAGACCGTCGGTCGCCTGGTAGCCCTCGGCCATAATGTGGATCTTCATCCCGCTTGCCTGTGCCTGGATGAACGACACGTAGTTGCCGAACGAGACGTCGAGCGCGCCCGATTTCAGTTTCGGTACGCCCTCCGCGCCGCCTTGGATCATCACCGGCTCGACCTTCAGCCCTTCATCGGCGAAGAAGCCCTTCTTCTGCGCGAGGAAGAAGGGGGCACAGTCGACGATCGGCATGATCCCGACCTTGATCGTCGACTTGTCCAGCGGCGGGGGCGGGGTGGACCCGAGGGAGTCCGCCCCGAGGCCGCAGCCCGCGGTGACGCTCGCGACGAGAACTCCGGCAAGGGACGCACGAAGGAGACGGCCGAGGCGCAGAGCTGGTCTGTGAGCCTCGCGGGCGTCGCCGCGAGGCGTCCGGCGGAACCGCGGGTGAGGGCGGACCGTCAATGCGGGCCTCCGGATCCGGGCGAGGTCAGGACCGGTCCGCTACGCTACCCACGCCCGCGATCGCACGCAGGCTCCGTGCAAACTTTGTCCCGATTCGGACACTTATCTGGGTCGGATCGCCTCTGCGGCCGGTCATGCCTACAAGGACCGTACGGGGGCCAGACCACCCCTTCACCAGACATTTCCGCCCTTCGGGCCCTCTATCTGTCGGGGTCGACGCCGACTCGGCTGCCCGGTCTCGCACCGTGTGGGGTACTTGGCCGACCTGGGACGCCTGTGCTGAAATGCCCTCCCGTAGAGACAGACAGCATCTAGGGTGCGTCGTGTCGATCTCGAATGCCGCCGCGGCGGATCGAGACTCGGCAGAGGACCGTACCTCTCACGGGCGATGACGTCCGTGAGAGGTACGCGAGCAAGCCGGTGAAGGGCCTACTTGCAAGGGGGCGACTCGCCGCACCGTCGGCCCGACGCCGCCCGATGAGACCGACGCGGCACAGGGTGTACG
>JBOHCT010000275.1:0-3869 GCA_050699055.1 Streptosporangiaceae bacterium
GGGGTCGAACGCCGCGGCGAGACCGGCGATGCCGACCCCCAGCCAACGGCCGACCTCGTAGAGCGCCTGGACCGCCTCGGCGTCACCCTCGCGCGCGAGGGCGGTCAGCATCAGCCCCTCCACGCGATCGGGGTCGCCACCGGCCCGTTCGAGCAGGGCGTGACCGGTCGGGCTCCCGGAGCCGACCAGCTCCCGCGCGGTCCGGATCAGCGCGTTGCCACTGGCGTACTGCTCCCAGCAGCCGACGTTGCCGCACTCGCAGCGACGTCCGTCGGGGACGACCTGCATGTGCCCGAACTCGCCGGCGAGCCCGAACCGGCCCCGGTGCGGCCGCCCGTCGAACACGAGCGCGCCCCCGATGCCGGTGCCGAGGGTGATGCAGATCAGGTCCTCCTCGTTCTGGGCGGCCCCGAACTTCCACTCCCCCCACGCCGCGGCGTTGGCGTCGTTGTCGACGAGGACGGAGAGACCGATCCGCCGGTGCACCGAGTCACGCAGCGGCTCGTGCCGCCACGACAGGTGCGGCGAGAACAACACCGTCGACCGGGTCGCGTCGACGAAACCGGCCGCGCCGATCCCGACCGATGTGACGTGGTGGTGGGTCCGCAGCTCGCTGACGATCTCGGCGATCGAGTCGATCACCGCGGCGGGGCTCGACGTGGGCGTGTCCCGCCCGAGCCGCTCGAGCACGTTGCCGTCGAGGTCGACGACCCCCGCCTTGACCTTGGTGCCGCCGATGTCGATGCCGACGGCGAGGCGCTCAGCCATCGAGAACCCCCGCGTTCAACGCCGGGCCAGATCGGCGGCGCCGATCATCCCGGCGGTGTTGCCCAGGGTCGCCAGGCGAAGCTCGGCACGGGGCCGGTGCTGGGTCGCCGGCAACGCCCGGAGGAACGCCAGGGTCGCCGGCTCCATCAGCAGGTCGCCCGCGGCCCCCACCCCGCCTCCGATCGCGACCACGGCGGGGTCGAGGACCGCGGCGAGCGAGGCGATCCCCTCGCCGAGCCAGCGACCGACGTCTGCGAGGAGCATCGCCGAGAGCGGGTCGCCCGCCTGTGCCTGCTCGGTCACCATCGGGCCGGTGATCCGCTCGGGGTCGCCCCCGACGAGGTCCGACAGCGGCTTGGACATGTCCAGACCTGCGCGGATCCGGTCCTGCGCCTCCCGTACGAGGGCCCGGCCGCTGCCGTACTGCTCCCAGCACCCGTACTGCCCGCAGCCGCACCGGATCCCCGCCGGGACCATCCGTAGGTGACCGATCTCACCGGCGACCCCGAACCCGCCGCGGTTGAGCTGGCCGTCCTGGACCACGCCGCCACCGATCCCGGTGCCCACCGTGACGAGCAGGAGGTCGTCGACGTCGTAGCCCGCGCCGAACCGGAACTCGCCCCAGGCCGCGGCGTTCGCGTCGTTCTCGATCACGACCGGCAGGTCGACCTGCGACCGTACGCGCTCGGCCAGCGGTTCGTCGGCCCACCTGATGTTGGGGGCGAACAGCACGGTCGAGCGCCCCTTGTCGACGAAGCCCGCCGCGCCGATCCCGACCGCGTCGATGTCGTGGTTGCGCTTCAGCGCGTTCACGAGCTCGGCCACCACGGCGGCGATTCCCGCCGGGTCTGTGGCCGGCGTGTGCTTCTGCTGCTGCTCGACGATGGTGCCGGACTCGTCGATCGCCCCGGCGGCGATCTTGGTGCCGCCGATGTCGACGCCGATGCTCAGTCCCATCAGCCGTCCCCCCATGCCTCGTCGTCGGAAAGGTCGATGTTCTGGACGTCGGAGTCCCGGCTCGCGGCGGCCGGCTGGGCGTGCGCGCCCACGGCCTCGACGAGCCCGCGGGCGGCCGCCGTCAGCGAGGCCAGGGATGCCCCGAGGTGTTCGAGCGTCTCCGGGCTCGTCTCGCGCACGAACCCGATCGCCTGGCAGATCGGGCAGTAGGAGCAGTTCGACGGGTCGTGCGACCGAGCGTTCGCGCCGACCGGCGGGCCCTCCTCACCGGAACGCTGCGCCCCGCCGGGGCGCTGGTCGCCGGCCGCGGTCAGCGCGCGGACAAGCTTGGCGGCCTCCTCGGTCAGGCTCCCCACAGGGTCGGATGCGTGCGCGTCGGAACTCATCGACCCTCTCCTGCGGTGAAACGGACCATCAGCCGGCCGTCGGCGACCCGTGCCCGATGGACCTCGGACCGGGCCAGCATCGCAGGTAGCGCCAGCACGCGCCGGTAGGACCCCACCGTGACGACGAGATCCTGCCCGTGCCGGGCGAGGTCGACCGCGCCGGTCGCGGCGAACGGCAACGCCAGTGTCACGTCCACGATGTCCTCGTGCCGCTCGATCCGCATCGGACCCGGGCCGTGCGGCGCGCAGAACGGGTCGGCGGAGCCGTACACGCCCTGGGCGAGGTCGGCCAGCGCCCCCACCCCCACCGGCTCGTACGCCTGGTACGCCGAGCGCCACAGCGGCAGCGGTGCGAAGCTGGCCTCGACCTCCGCGAGCGTGGCCTGCTGCGCCCCCACCCACGTCTGCCGCCACGCATCCGCGCCCGCCTCGGGAAAGATCCGGTTCGCGATCACGCCGTCGACCGTGTAGCCGTACAGGGAAAGCGTGGTGAAAGCGCGCCGGGCCTCCGCGACCACGACCGCCTCCGGCGTCAGCACGAGTCGTACCGAGCTCTGCGGCCCGACGAGCAGCTCGTGCACCTCGCGGAGGTCGGCGTGCAGTCGTTCGATCGCGTCGAACACCCGGGACTGCGGCATCGGGACGCCCGAGGCCCTGGTCAGCAACGGGCTGAGGGCGCGCACCACGCGCCGCTCGGTCGGGAAGATCCGGTCCATGTACCAGCCGAGCGCCTCGGGCAACGCGAGCAGCCGCAGCGTCTCGGCGGTCGGCGCGCAGTCGACCAGGACAAGGTCCCAGCGCCCGGACTCGGCCTGGTCACGAAGCTCGAGCAGCGCCACGATCTCCTCGGCACCTGGCAGGACCGTGATCTCCTCGGCCGCGATCGGGTCGACCCCGGCCGCGTCGAGCACGGAGCGCAGATAGTCCTGGATCTGTGCCCAGGAGCGCTCGAACCCCCGCTGCGCGTCGACCTGCTGGACCCACACCTGGTCCGCCACCTCGGCCGGCTCGTGGCCGGCGTCGACGCCGAAGGTGTCCGCGAGCGAGTGCGCGGCGTCGGTGGACATCACCAGGGTCTTCAGGCCCCGCCGCGCCGCGAGGGTCGCCGCCCCGGCCGCGGCCGTCGTCTTGCCGACGCCGCCCTTGCCGGTGAACAAGATGATGCGCACAAGCGCAGAGGTTACCCCGGGGCGCCGTCAGCGGTCCTGCTCGACCCGGCTCTTCAGGCCCTTCAGCGCGGTGTCGATGATGACCTTCTCCGCCTTGCGCTTGAGCATTCCCAGCAGCGGGATCGACACCTCGACGGCCAGTCGGTACGTCACCCGTGTGCCGCCCTCACCCCCGTCGTCGAGGACGTACGAGCCGTCCATCGCCCGGAGCATCTTGCCGACCTCGGACAGGTTCCAGCTGACCTCGGTGTCGTCGGTCCAGTCGTACGCGAGGGTGTACTCGTCCCGGATCGGCGAGGCGTCGAGCACGAAACGGACCTCCCGGGCACGTCCGTCGACGCCCGTGGACATCACCTCGGCCTCCTTCACCCCCGTGGCCCAGCTGGGGTACGACCTGAAGTCGGCGATGACCGCCATGATGGTCGCCGGCGGCGCGTCGATGACGATGTCACTGGTCGTCTGGTTGGCCATCGGGAGCCTCCTCATCGGTGGCGGCACCGCTGCCGCGGTACCGCCGGGCGGTCTGGTCCTGGGCGAGACTACCGCGTGGCCGCGCGGGCCGTGCGTGCAGCGCGTGGGGCGGCGGCTC
>JBOHCT010000276.1:0-3645 GCA_050699055.1 Streptosporangiaceae bacterium
CCGACGATGCAACGCAGCAGCGTGCTCTTGCCCGCGCCGTTCGGACCCACCAGGGCGACGCAGGCGCCCGGCTTGAGCGAGAAGGACACGTCGTCGAGGACCACGTGGCTGCCGTACGAGTGCCGGATGCCCTTCACCCGCAGTAGTGGGTGCGTCATGGGTGTCGGCGCTTGTCCCGCTTCACCCAGGCCCGCAGCGCCAGGGCGATCCCACCGAACACCGCGACCGGCCGGACCACCGCTATCGCGCGCGAGCCACCGCGCTGCCCGGCGGGCGCGAGGACGCGCACCGTCGTGTCGGCGCCGTCGGACAAAAGACGCGGCGTGACGATCGACGCCTCGCGCGCCCGCGCCGCCGCGGGCGAGGTGTACGCCCAGGCGGCGCCGTACATCGTGAGCCGGGAGAAGTAGTTGATCCAGACGACGAGTGTCACCGACAGGGCCAGCGGCGCGAACGCGGAGCCGCCGACGCCGCCGAGCACCTGGACGACGATCTGCTTGAGCAGCTCGAAACCGACCGCGGCGAACACCGCCCCCTGCCACAGGGCCTTGCCCGGCAGCGAGACCGGTGGAAGCAGCCGGTACATCGTGTAGAACAACAACGAGCTTGCCGCGACGCCGATCACCAGGGCGACCACCCACAGCAGCACGCTGCCTGCCACGCCCGGAAGGCCGAGAAGGTCGAGGATGGAGGCGGCGAAACCGCCGATCACGCTCGAGATCGCGACCGAGACCACGAGCACCAGTCCGATCGTCACCAGCATGGCGATGTCGACCGCCTTGCCCAGGAAGAAGTTGCGCTTACGGGCCGTGGAAACCGCGAACGCCCCTGTCAGCCCCTCCCGGAGACCGGAGATCCACCCGAGCCCGGAGTACAGGACTCCGACGAGTCCGATCACGCCGGCCGCGGCCTTGGCGTCCTGGATCTGCTGGAAGCTGATCTTGCCCGGAGGCGGCTCGGGCTTGTCGCTGATGATGCCGGGCAGCACCTGGTCGATCGCGGTCTTCAGCGCGTCCTCGGAGTCCGGGTAGACCTGCTTGACGTAGCCGATCACGAAGAAGCCGAGCGCCAGCAGCGGGAAGAACGACAAGAAGCCGAAGTACGTCACGGCGCCGGCGAGGATCTTCCCGCGGACGACCTCATAGTGGTCGTTCACCCGCATCACGTGGTCGAACCACGGCCACCGGGCGCGCAGCAGGGCGATCCTCGCCTTGACCTTGCCCCCGATGCCGCCCTCCCCGGCCCTGTCGGTCACGAAAGCTCGAACTCCCGGTGCGGCTTCCAGCCCGCGCCCTCGTCGTGCAGGTAGAGCGCGAAGGACTCCACGAGGAACGCACACTCGTAGTCCGCGAGGCGCTCGAACGCGCGGTCCAGGGTCTCGTCGTCGAGATGGTGGGCGACGGTGACGTGCGGGTGGTACGGGAACGCGAGCTCGCCGCGGAGCAGGCCGGCGCGTACCGACTTCGCCAGGATCTCGGTGTTCGAGATCCCCTCGCTCACCGCGACGAAGACGACGGGCGAGACCGGACGGAACGTGCCGGTCCCCCGCAGACGCATGGTGAACCGGGTGTGCTCGGCCGCCGCCTCCTCCAACCTGCGGTGGACCTCGTCGAAGTCGGACTCCTCGACCTCCGTCGGCGGCAGCAACGTCACGTGCGACGGGACCGTCTCGGCCATCGGGTCGCCGAAGCCCGCACGGCGGCAGCGCAGCTCGGCGCCGTACGGGTCGGGGACCGCTATCGCGACGCCGATGGTTGGCATGGGCCAACCCTAACCCGCGGGGACCGGCACCCGTCGCGACGCCCACAGGGCGTGGAGCCCGGAGAGGAACGCCCATATCCCGAGGGGTGCGTCACCGATGAACAGCAAGGTGTCGTGCGACTCGGGGAACATCGCGACCACCGGCCCCGCGAGTCCGAACACGACACCACCGATCACGCCGACGGCGCCGATCCACCTGTTGCCCCAGAGCCCCGTCCAGCCACCACGCAGGGCGAGCGCGGCGACCCCCCACCCGAACAACGGGGTGTAGACGGCCTGCAGGACGATGTGCGTGTCGAACAACGGGGTCGGGCCGCCGCCGGCCAGGGCGGCGGCCTCCGAGGTCATCGCGATGTGGAAGCCCATCTCCAGCCAGGACAGCAGAATCCCGGCGAGCGCGACCGCGGTGAACGCCCGCAGCAGCGGGTCCGAGCGGATCCGGTCGGTCCGCCACAACAGGTAGAGACCGGCGGTCATGACGACGATCGCGACCGCGAGGACAGCATGTGTCGCGTCCCAGGTCCCGGCGTCGGCGAGCAGGTGCGACTCGAGCGTGTCGAAGCTCTCGCTCAGTGGCCCGCGCGGGTGGATCTGACCTGCGACGAAGACCAGAACTCCGGCCAGCGCCATCACGATCGGTGTCCATCGGGTGGTGTCGGTTCTGTTGGGCATGACTCCTCGATTCGTCGCAGGGACCGTTGGCTCTCGACGCTAGGTCCGCTCCCCGTGTGCGGGAACGAGGTCTGCACCCGACTCCGCGGCAGCGGGTCGCCGGCGGCGCTGTGGTTTTCCTCAGGACGAGGGTGTGGTCCGTTCCCTGGACCGGCACGCCCCGGGGTGCGACTCTGGACAGATGCGGTGGGTACCGCGGCCGAGGTGGCCGCTGGTGGGGATGGGCGTACTGGGCGCGGTCGGCCTGGTGACGGCCTCGGTGGCCGGGGTGAGGACACCCGGGCCGTTCGGTGTCGCCCAACCTCAGGTCTGGGCCCTCGCGGGCCTGCTGCCGAGCTATGCGACCGGGGTCACGCTCGTCGTGCTGCGGCCGCACCAGCTCGTACCCCGTCTCCTGCTTGTGATGGCCTCCGCGATGGCGGTCGCCACCGCACTCGGCGCGGTGACCAGCCGGCTCCTCGCCGCGGACGCGGACCGGCCGTGGCTGTGGATGCTCGTCTGCGCCGAGTACGTGTTCGACCTCGCGGGACCCGCGGCGATGGGTGTCATGTTCGCGCTGTTCCCCGACGGGCGGGTCCGACGCCGTCACGAGCGAGGTGTCGTCTACGTCTTCGCCGGGTTGGTGGTCCTGCTCCCCCCGCTGCTGCTGCTCAGCCACGACGTGCTGACGGCTCCGGTCTACGCAGCCTCGCGGGCGGCCTCGGTCGACAGCCCCGTGACGGCCGGCTGGCTCCGCGTGGCCGGCGCAGGGGTCGAGGGCGGTTACCAGCTCGCGACGCAGATGGGGATCCTCGGCGCGGTCCTGCTGGTGTTCCGCTATCGCGGACTGCCCGGACGGCAACGCCGACAGACGACCTGGCTGCTGCTGGCGGCGATGGTCGTGCTCGCGGACGTGCTCGTCGTGCAGCTGCTCGCCGGGTTCGGGGTACTCCCCCACTCGGTCCAGCTCACCACGTTCTACGCCGTCTGGGTGCCGGCACTGGTTTGCGTCCCGGCGGCGATCTGGGTCGCGCTCGTGCGCCATCAGCTGTTCGACGTCCACCTGGCGGTACGGCGGTCGCTGGTGTACGGCGCGGCGTCGGCGCTGATCGGCGTCGGTTACCTCGTCGCGGCCACGACGGCGGGCGTCACCGCCGGACGGCGGCTGCCGCTCGTGGCCACGGTCATCGTGACGGTCGCCGTCGTCCTCGCGCTTCATCCGGTGCGCCGTCG
>JBOHCT010000277.1:0-3603 GCA_050699055.1 Streptosporangiaceae bacterium
CGGTGACGCCGTCGAACAGCCGGCCGCGCCCGTCACCGCCGTCCGGCGCGTGTGCGCCGAGCTCGGGCAGCAGGCCCGCCAGCGCGGGTCGCGCGGCACCGGCGAGCTCGAGCACCTCGTCCACACCGAGCTGGGCGACCATCGAGCGGAGCACTCCGGAGATCGGGGCGTACGGGAGCCCGTCCCGGCCGAGCTCGACGCACTGCCCGAGGAGCGCGCGGGTCCCCGAGAGGGCTGCCTGGGTGGCGAACTCGGTCACCAGCCGGGTCTTGCCGACCCCGGCCTCGCCACCGAGGAGCACGGTGACGCACTCCCCCTCGCGTGCGGCGTCGAGCGCGGACGTGAGCTCGGCGAGCTCGTCCCGGCGCCCCACCATTGCGGGACTCACCATGGGCTGGGCCATGGGGTCCATCGTCGCACCCCACCACTCGCGGTCGCGAGCGGTTTGCGAGTCGGAGATGGTCACGCCGCGGACGCCCGCGACGTCCGGTGCCGGGGGCCGACACTCGGGGCCGTCCGCGGGCGGGAGCGGCGCGTGAGGCGCCGGGCGGACCGGGCCGCCCTCGCCTCGGCCGCCTTTGCCAGCCGGTCGTCGATGATGGTCTCTGCGAGTCGTTCTGCGATGTACGGGGGGTTCATCATGTCGACAAGACTCGTCCGTAAGGCCCCTGGCACACATCGGGACTGTGCCGTATCTTCAGCGCCCCGGGCGCCTTACGTGTGCCTCAGGCCGTCCCGGACGCGCCCTACCTCCTGCCATCGTCTTAGCTGGTGCGGATGACACTCCGCAGACCCTTCCGGAAGGATCGGTAGACCCATCGGAGACGTCGATAGGGTGGCCTCTCGTGGACGCGGACGAAAGAAACGAGATGGTTGTCGTCCCGCCGGGGCGGGTGACGCTGTCGGATCGGCGGATGCGGCGCAGCTGGTCGGTTGAGGTCGCGCCCTTCCGGATGTCGGCGTTCTCAGTCACTCAGTCGCTCTACGCGCAAGTCACCGGCCGGCAGACAAGCGCTGCCCAAGGCGACCTTCTGCCCGTTGAGGGTGTCTCCTGGTGGGACGCGGTCCGGTTCTGCAACACCCTGTCCGGGCTCGAGGGGCTGACGCCCCCGTATCACCTGGGTGCCGACGACGAGGCGGCCGAATGGGACACCTCAGCTGACGGGTACCGGCTGCCGACCGAAGCCGAGTGGGAACACGCCTGTCGCGCCGGTACCACCGGCCCGCGATACGCCCCGCTGGACGGGATCGCCTGGTACCGAGGCAACTCGGACGAGCGGATCCACCCCGTGGGTGGCAAGCAGCCCAACGCGTGGGGCCTGTACGACATGCTGGGCAATGTGTGGGACTGGTGCTGGGACATCTACGACGCCGAGGTGTACGGCAGTTACCGCGTGCTTCGCGGCGGTGGATGGTCCGACGAGCACTGGAGCTGCCGAGCCTCGGTGCGGCGGCGCAGTCACCCGACCTTCCGGATCGACGACGTAGGGTTCCGGATCGCACGCTCCAGCCCGCTGTTTCAGCCGTGACAACTCATTTCGAAACGAGCAGTAGGCATCGGGGAACCGGAGTCGACTCCTCGGGCGCGACCGGGATCACGTCCCTGTGGCGGGGCCTCCGCTGATCTCGTGGGTGCGTTGTTCGCGCAGGGCGCGCAGGTGGACGGCGGCCCAGGTGCGGAACGGCCTCCATCCGGTCGACACGTCGGCCAGGCTGCGGTCCGGGCCGTACTGCTCGGTGACCTCGTCGTCGAGGCGGCGTTCGTGGCGTGGGAGGGCGTCGGGGGCGTTGGCGCCCCGGACGACGACTAGCTCGGCGGCGAAGGGACCGAGGCCCTTGACCTCCTGCACCCTCCGCACGGCCTCGTCGGGGCCGACCGACCGCAGTGACGTGCCGTCGAGGTGCCCGTCGAGGGCGGCATCGGCAACGGCGTGCAGGTACTCGGTCCTGCGGCCGGGCAGGTCGAGGTCGAGTGTGCGCAGCAGCTGCGGCGCCGGGAACGCGCCGCCTTCGCCGTGGCGGCGGACCAGGTCGTCGCGCAGTCGCGCTGCTTGGGTGATGCGGGTGCGTTGGGACAGCACCGACCAGGCGGCCGCCTCGTACGGCGAGTGGAATCCGCAGGGCCGCAGACCGGGCAGCCGGCGCTGCGCGTCGGCGATGATCGGGTCGCGGCCGGCCACGTCGGGCCAGGCGCGGGCGTCGACGTCCAGGGACAGGAACCGGGACACCTGAGCGGCGGCGGCGTCGAGGTCACCGCCCCCGGCCACCACGATTTGCGCGGTGCCTCCGTCCTGGGTCACCGCCACCTCGGCTCGGGACCAGTCCCGCTCGCTGCGAAAGACCGAGCGCAGCTGCTGCCGGTCCTCGCACGCGGGGAGGGCGCTCGGGGTGAAGCCCTCCCAGAACGTTCGGCTCGTCGCCAGCGACCACGGCCCCAGCACCTCCACGGCCGTCCGGTGCTGCCTCATCGTCTGCCCCCTGCCTCACGCCTGGTCGTGGACCGTGACGGCGTCATCGGCGTGCAGCCACAGCGCGACCCCGACCCCCGGTCGGGGGCGGCGGCGTCGAGGTCGGTGCCGGGCAGCGGCTCGCGGACCGCGAAGGCGACCGGGGTGGTGTCGAACACGACGGCGCGGGGCGGGCTGGCCGGTAGGCGGCGCAGCCCGAGGCGGGTCTCGTAGAAGTCGGCCGCGCGGTCCAGGTCACGAACCTGTAGCGCGAGGAAGTCCGGTCCGGTGACGGACATCTGCTCCTCCAATCGTGTGTCAGGACGTTGACATCCCTAGTGTGTGTCAGGATGTTGACATGAGTCAAGAGGACACCGTCGGAGACCTCGACAATGCGGTGGGCTACGTCCTCAAGCAGGCCGCCGCCGCCCTGCGAGCCGCGATGGACGCCGCCCTGCGCCCACTGGACCTGACCGTCCCGCAGTACGCCTGCCTCGAGCTGCTCGGTCAGCGGCCGGACCTGTCCAACGCCGAGCTGGCCCGGGGCGCGTTCGTCACCCGCCAATCCATGAACGGAGTGCTGCGCGGCCTGCAGGATCGCGGGCTGGTCACCCGACCCTCGACCGCTCCGCGAGGTCGGGCGCTGCCCACCCAGCTCACACCAGCCGGGCGCGAGCGGCTACATACCGCCAGCACCACCGTCCACGCCATCGAACAGCGGATGCTGGACCCCATTCCGCCGGCGCAACAACGCCGGCTCCGCGAGGATCTCGCTGCCTGCGCCGCGTCGCTGGCCAAGACCGCCGACCGAGCCGGCGCCCCTGCCGCACAGGGGGACGCGGAACCCGATCACTAGCTACGCGAGCACGACGACCCGCGTACCGACCGGCGCGAACCGCCACAGTGCGACCGCGTCCTGGCGGGCCTGCCGGATGCATCCGGACGACGTGGGCTGCCCGAGCTCGGCCCTGGACTGCAGGTGTTCGCCGGACTTGTCGACGGGAATGTCGTGGAACCCGATCGCGGCGTTCTCGCCGTGCGTGAACCGCACGAAATAGCCCATCGTGCTCTTCAGGTCGTAGGCGGTCGCGTGCCGTGAGCGGGAGAACACCTCGTACCTGCCGGGGTCCAGGATGTCGTGCTTGCTGCCCGACAC
>JBOHCT010000278.1:0-3595 GCA_050699055.1 Streptosporangiaceae bacterium
ACGTAGCACTGACGCCCTGCGAGGTCGTCGGGCAGGCGCTCGGCGTACGTCGACGCCTCGAGCGTCTCCTCGTTCCGGATCATCCCCAAGAACCCGACCTCGGCGGTCGGTAGCAGCCGCTGCATGCCTTCGAGCATCCCGAGCCCGGCGCGCAGGATCGGGACCACCAGCGGCTTGGGGCTGGACAGCCTCACTCCCTCGGCGGGAGCGACCGGTGTCTGTACGCGCACCGGCTCGGTACGTACGCCGCGGGTCGCCTCGTACGCCAGCAGCGTGACGAGCTCCTCGGTCAGCCGCCGGAACGTGGGCGAGTCGGTCTCGACATCGCGGAGGGCCGTGAGCTTGTGCGAAACCAGCGGGTGGTCGGCGACGTGGATCTGCATGGTTGAACACTATCGGGCGGTGGGCGCGGATATCACTACCCATGACCGTGCCGGTCTGCCATCCTCGGGGGTGACCGTTTCCCACCCTCGACCAGGAGGCGCAATGTCGCAGGACGACGTGGACTTCGCCGTCGTTGCCTACCGCGAGGAGGGGGAGTGGCAGGTGTCGTCGCTCCCGGCCGAGGTCGGCAACGACATCGACGAGTTCCTCTCCGCGCTGCGCCCGTGGCCGTCCGACTCCGGAGTGCTCGGCCTGGTCTCGGTCGACGAGGACTTCTTCGTGCTCGCGCGGGTCCAGGGCGAGCACGTGCGCGTGCTCCTGTCCGACGCCACCGCGGTCGACGAGTGGCCGATCGCGAGCGGGGTCGCCGACCTGCTGGACGTGCCCGACCCCGACGACGAGGACGACCCCCAGCCGGCGGGGGATCTGGAGATCGTGAGCGATCTCGGTATGTCGGCGATGGACCTCGCGGTCCTGCTCGACGACGGCGAGCTGTACCCCGACGAGATGCTCTCCGACATCGCCCGGCGGATCGGCTTCGGGGACCAGTTCGAGCAACTCATCAGATGAGCTTCGACGTCCCGATGCGGTCAGCCCTGCGGATCGCGGAGACCGCGATGCTCTCGACCGACGTGCCGGTGGGTGCCGTCGTGCTCGATGCCGAGGGGGTGATCGTCGCCGAGGGCGTCAACACCCGTGAGCGCGACGGCGACCCCACCGGGCACGCGGAGATCGTCGCGCTCCGCTCCGCCGCGGCCGCGCTCGGTCGGTGGCGGCTGGACGGCTGCACGCTGGTCGTGACGCTGGAGCCGTGCACGATGTGCGCCGGTGCGGTCGTGCTCTCGCGGGTGGACCGGCTCGTGTTCGGGGCGTTCGACGACAAGGCCGGCGCGGTCGGCTCGCTCTGGGACGTCGTACGCGACCGCCGCCTGAACCACCGTCCGGAGGTGATCTCCGGTGTCGGCGCGGCCGAGAGCACGGAGCTGCTGCGCCGCTTCTTCGCCGACCACCGCGGGTGACGTTCACCCGAGGTCACTCCGGCGCCGATTGGGATCGCGGCCGCACCGTCTAGTACGCTCGTCCGCGGTGGCGTGTCCGAGCGGCCTAAGGAGCACGCCTCGAAAGCGTGTGAGGTGAGAGCCTCCGTGGGTTCAAATCCCACCGCCACCGCCGAAGGGCGAGGCCCCGGGAGCACCCGAAGCGGTGCTCCCGGGGCCTTCTTCTCGGCGATCGCCGTAGCCCTCCCTTGACACCGGTGCCGGCGGGGTGTTGCCTCGGGCACGGCAAGCCCGACGAGCAGACAGAGAAGCAAGCGACTTTGACGGACCCGGACAGTCGAACCGATCTGTGCCGGGCGCCGTTCCCGGACTTCGACGCGGCGGTCTTCGACGTACCGGACGGCGCCTGCGACACCCATGCCCACGTGGTGAGCGCGGACGCCGCGTACCCGCTCGTGCCCGGGCGCAGCTACACCCCGCCGCCCGCCCCGGAGCGCGCCTACCTCGAGATGCTGGACGGCACCGGGATGAGCCGCGGCGTGCTCATCCAGGTCAGCGTCTACGGGACGGACAACCGGTACATGCTCGAGGTCCTCTCCAGGCATCCCGACCGCCTCCGCGGGGTCGCCGTCGTCGACGCCGACGTGGACGAGGAGACGCTGGCCCGGATGGACGCCCTCGGGGTCCGCGGCGTACGGCTGAACGTCCTGTTCGGCGGGGGCGTCGGCCTCGACGCGATGGAGCCGCTCGCCGCCAAGGTGTCCGACCTCGGCTGGCACCTGCAGCTGCTGCTCGATGCGCGCGAGCTGCCGGCGCTGGCGCCCAGGATCGCGCGGTTGCCGGTGCCGGTGGTGATCGACCACATGGGCCACTTCCCGGCCGAGCTGGGGGCCGGCCACCCCGGCTTCAAGGCCCTGCTGAGCCTGGTACGCGAGCACGACGCCTGGGTCAAGATCTCCGGCGCCTACCGGATCGACCCCTCGGACCCGCAGTACCCCTCGGCCCGCCGGCTCGCCCTCGAGCTCCTGGGCGCGGCACCCCGGCGGGTCCTGTACGGCAGTGACTGGCCGCACGTCGCCGCTCCGTACGCGATGCCGAACACCGGGCGGATGCGGAACCTCGTCGGCGAGTGGGTCACCGACGCGACGCTCCTGCACCAGGTGCTCGTCGACAACCCGGAGCGCCTGTACGGGTTCGTCGCCCCCGCGTCCGGCCCGGTCGGCAGCGACTGAACCGGCCGGCCCGGGCCCCGCTGGTCACGATGCTGCCACGGTCATTGCCTTCGACGGCATGACGGTGAAGGATGAACCCACCGCGCCTCCGGCGCGTACCCATTCACTACGGATCGTCCGGCACGTACCTGCCGGTGAAGGGAAGGCCCGCTGATGTCATCTGTCACCTTCGACAAGGCGTCCCACGTCTACCCCGGTGCCGACCGGCCCGCCGTGGACAGCCTCAGCCTCACCATCGAGGACGGCGAGTTCATGGTGCTCGTCGGGCCCTCGGGGTGCGGGAAGTCCACCTCGCTGCGGATGCTCGCAGGCCTGGAGGAGACGACGACGGGAACGATCCAGATCGGCGACCGGGACGTGACCGAGGTGACGCCGAAGGAGCGCGACATCGCGATGGTGTTCCAGAACTACGCGCTCTACCCGCACATGTCGGTCGCCGACAACATGGGGTTCGCGCTCAAGATCTCGGGCGTGCCGAAGGCCGAGATCGCCAAACGGGTCCAGGACGCCGCCGCCCTGCTCGGCCTCGAGGAGCTGCTCGGTCGCAAGCCGAAGGCGCTGTCGGGCGGTCAGCGTCAGCGGGTCGCGATGGGGCGCGCGATCGTACGCGAGCCCCAGGTGTTCTTGATGGACGAGCCGCTCTCCAACCTGGACGCGAAGCTGCGGGTACAGACCCGTAGCCAGATCGCCGCCCTCCAGCGTCGGCTCGACACGACGACGTTGTACGTCACCCACGACCAGACCGAGGCCCTGACCATGGGGGACCGGGTGGCCGTGCTCAAGGACGGGCTGCTGCAGCAGGTGGACACCCCGCGGCGGCTGTACGACCGGCCGGACAACGTGTTCGTCGCCGGCTTCATCGGCTCGCCCCAGATGAACCTGTTCACCGCCACGATCGTGGACGGCGGTCTCGAGGTCGCCGGCCTCGCCGTCACCGCCGAGAGGGCACAGATCAACGCGGCCGCGTCCGAGGGCGTGGAC
>JBOHCT010000279.1:0-3521 GCA_050699055.1 Streptosporangiaceae bacterium
CCACGACCGGGCCCAGGCCAAGCGCTTCGAGAGGAAGCTGTTCCGCAGCCTGCGGGCCGCCACGTCCACGCTGCGCGGTGCGTAGCCGGGCCGCCCCGTGCCCGCCGGGCGGTCAGATCCGGGACTGGATCCCGGCGAGCAGCTGGCGTGCCATCACGATCCGCTGCACCTGGTTGGTGCCTTCGTAGATCTGGGTGACCTTGGCGTCGCGCATCATCCGCTCGACCGGGTAGTCACGGGTGTAGCCGTAGCCTCCGAGCAGCTGGACCGCATCGGTCGTGACCGACATCGCGACGTCCGAGGCGTACGCCTTGGCGGACGCGCCGAAGAAGGTGAGGTCGCTGTCGCCGCGCTCGGACCTGCCGGCCGCCGCGTACGTGAGCTGCCGCGCAGCCTCCAGCTTCATCCCCATGTCGGCGATCATGAACTGCAGGCCCTGGAACTCGGCGATCGCCTTGCCGAACTGCCGACGCTCCTGCACGTACCCGAGGGCGTGGTCGAGGGCGCCCTGCGCCACGCCGACGGCCTGTGCGGCGATCGTCACGCGGGTGTGGTCGAGGGTCCTCATCGCCGTGCCGAACCCGGTCCCCTCCGCACCGATCATCCGCGACACCGGGATGCGCACATCGTCCAGGTAGACCTCACGGGTCGGTGACCCCTTGACGCCCAGCTTCCTCTCCGGGGCGCCGAACGAGACCCCCGCGTCGGTCTTCTCGAGCACGAACGCCGAGATGCCGCGCGAGCGCGCGTCCGGGTCGGTGACGGCCATCACCGTGTAGCAGTCCGAGACACCCGCGTTGGTGATCCACCGCTTGACGCCGTTGAGCACATAGTGGTCGCCGTCCCGCACGGCCCGGGTCCGCATCCCGGCGGCGTCGCTTCCGGCCTCCGGCTCCGACAGGCAGTACGAGAACATCGACTCGCCCGAGGCGACGCGGGGCAGGTAGGTGCGCCTGAGCTCCTCGGAGCCGGCGATCATCAGCGGCAGGGTGCCGAGCTTGTTCACGCCCGGGATCAGGGAGGACGACACGCACGCGCGGGCGACCTCCTCGATCACCAGGACGGTCGCGAGCGCGTCCGCTCCGGCGCCGCCGTACTCGACCGGGATGTGCGGCGCGTGGAAGTCCGACGCGACGAGCGCGTCGTACGAGGCCTTCGGGAACTCGGCGGTCTCGTCCGCCTCGGCCGCGTTCGGGGCGACCTTGGCGTCACAAACGGCGCGGACCGCCTGGCGGATCGCCAGGTGCTCCTCGGACAGGGCGAACATGGGCTGGTCGGTCACTGCTGGTCCCCTCGACGTCACGCGTACCCCTCGATGTTAACGGTTGCTAACCTGCCGCGTCGCTGTGGTGCTCGCCACACCTGCACGTGTGCCGCACGGTTGTGCCCCGACACGCCGCGGGGAGGGGGCCGAAACGTGCGACACAACGCTGGACGCCTCGGCGCACTAGGCTGACCGGCATGGCGATGGACACCCCGGACGAGCGGCTGCTCTGGGCCCGCACCCAGTTCTCGCCCAGTGGCGCGTACCTCGACACCGCGACGGCGGGCCTGCCGCCTGCGGCCGCCTGGGACGCCCTCCGGCCGACGCTGGCCGACTGGCGCGGCGGCGACGCGGACGCCGTCGCGTACGACCGGCCGGTCGAGCGGTCGCGCTCACTGTTCGCCGACCTCGTCGGCACGAACCGGGCGAATGTCGCGGTGGGGCCACAGACATCGGTGTTCGTCGGGCTGGTCGCGGCCTCGTTGCCGGAGGGCGCCGAGGTGCTGACCGCCGAGGGCGACTTCACCAGCGTGCTGTTCCCGTTCTACACCCGCGGTTCGAGCAGGCTCCGCGTACGCGAGGTGCCGCTCGAACAGCTGGCCGAGTCGGTCACTCGGTCGACGTACCTGGTCGCGGTCTCGGCCGTGCAGTCCAGCGACGGGAGGGTGGCGGACCTCGAGGCGCTCTCGGTCGCGTGCGCCGCGACCGGGACGCAGGTCCTGCTCGACGCGACCCAGGCCGCGGGTTGGTTACCGATCGAGGCGGGCCGCTTCGACTACGTGGTCGCCAGCGGCTACAAGTGGCTGCTCGCCGCACGCGGGACGGCGTTCCTCGCGGTCGCCCCAGCACGGGTGGACGACCTCAGGCCGATCGCCGCCGGCTGGTACGCGGGCGCGGACCCCTGGCAGAGCATCTACGGCTCACCGTTGCGCCTCGCCGATGACGCGAAGCGCTTCGACGTCTCCCCCGCGTGGCACAGCTGGGTGACCCAGGCGCCCGCGCTGGAGCTGCTGGCACACGTGGGCAAGCACACGCTGCAGACGAACGCGATGGCGCTGTCGAGGCGCTTCTGCGACGGCGTGGGCGTCCCGTTCGGCGGTTCGGCCATCGTCTCGCTCGGCATCGACGACGAGGCTCCCGCCCGGCTGGCCGATGCCGGCGTGAGCGGATCGATGCGGGCCGGGCGGCTGCGGGTGTCCTTCCACGTCTCGACGTCCGAGGACGACGTCGACCGCGCGGTCGACGCGCGCGCCGGTCACGTGGCGGCGTAGCCGCTCAGCGGGTCCGGAACCCTGCCTCGCCCTCGGCGCGGCGTCCGCGGACCTTCTCACCCTTGGCCCGCGCCGCGTCGGCGAGGTCGGCCTGAAAAGCGACCATCTTCTCCCGCAGCTCCGCGTCGGCCGCGGCGAGCACGCGCACGGCGAGCAGCCCCGCGTTGCGGGCGTTGCCGATCGCGACGGTGGCGACCGGGACCCCTGCGGGCATCTGCACGATCGACAGCAGCGAGTCCATCCCGTCGAGGTACTTCAGCGCGACCGGGACCCCGATCACCGGGAGCGGGGTGGCGGCGGCGAGCATCCCCGGCAGGTGCGCCGCTCCTCCCGCGCCGGCGACGATCACCTGCAGGCCGCGCCCGTGCGCGTCGCGGGCGTACGCGAGCATCTCGTCGGGCATCCGGTGCGCCGAGACGACGTCGGCCTCGTACGCCACGCCGAACTCCTCGAGCGCCTCGGCGGCGGCCTGCATCGTCGGCCAGTCCGAGTCCGAGCCCATCACGATGCCGACGCGCGGCTGCGGCTCACTCATCGTCCTCACTCACCTCTCCGCCGAACCATCCTGCCGCGTGCCGGGCGCGCGCGAGCACGTCGTCGAGGTCGTCGCCGTACGCGGTCACGTGGCCGACCTTGCGTCCCGGCCGCACCTGCTTGCCGTACAGGTGCACCTTGACGTGCGGGTCGCGGGCGAACACGTGCGCGTACCCGTCGTAGAGGTTCCCGACGGACCCGCCGAGGATGTTGACCATCACCGACCACGGAGCGCGCGCGGTCGGGGCCCCGAGCGGCAGGTCGAGCACGGCCCGCAGGTGGTTCTCGAACTGGCTCGTGACCGCACCGTCGATGCTCCAGTGCCCGGTGTTGTGCGGCCGCATCGCGAGCTCGTTGACGAGCACCCGGCTGTTGGAGGTCTCGAACAGCTCCACCGCGAGGACCCCGACGACGTCGAGCTCGTGCGCCACCCTCATCGCCAGCTCCTGCGC
>JBOHCT010000280.1:0-3406 GCA_050699055.1 Streptosporangiaceae bacterium
CGCCGGGACCGAGCAGGTCTGGGTCACGGGCGGCTGGGCGGAACGGTTCAGCTTGCCGTTCGCCCCGACCGCGACCGGCTTCGGGCACTCGGCCGATGACGTCGCCGCGGTTCAGGTTCGCTCCGAAGACCTGCTGACCGGTTACCACGAGGCGGTCCACGACAAGACGATCGCCTACGTCGGGCGCCTCACCGACGGTGACCTCGCGCGCGTTATCGACGAGTCCTGGGACCCGCCGGTGACTCTGGGTGTGCGACTCGTCAGCGTGATCGGCGACAACCTTCAGCATGGCGGGCAGGCCGCGTTCGTCCGCGGCGTCGTGCGGCGGCGACGCGCTTCCTCGTGACAGGACGCGGCGCAGCGTGCGGCCGGCACAGCGTCCACCACAGGGCGGCGAGGCCGATCACGAGCATGGCGAGCGTGACGGTCCGCGGGGCGACCGGCGCGTTCGGGCTGCTGAACTGCGGTAGGAAGGCGAGGAAGAAGACGACCCCCTTCGCGTTGAGGGAGTTTGGCGCCGTTCAGGTCGTTCGTCATGGACCTGCCGGAGGCGCTGGACGTCCCCGGCCTAGCTCATGGTGGGGAGTTGGCGGCCGAGCCAGCGGTGGAGCGTCCGGGCGTAGGTCGCTGTGAGGTGCCCGGCGTCGTGCGACCTTGCCCCATCCCCGCTTGAGCGTCGCCTTCCAGCCCGCCGAGCGGCCGGCTGGTCGCTGGCCCGGCGGAGGGCTCATCCGGATCACTCCTTTGTCGCGTCGCCGTCACTCGGGTCGGACGGGCGGCAACTTCCGTCCACCGCCCCCGCACGTTCACAGGAACAGCAGCACTGTCATCTGCGCTGCCAGGATGATCAGCAGCCCGACCAGCCCTACCGCGGTGCCCGTGGCCAGCCGCAGCCCCCGAACCCACCACGCCACCGCCCGTGACCCGTTGACAATCCACAGCGGTAGCGGGCACGCAGCCAAGCCGGGCGGCTAGGCCGGGATCCTCGCGGGCCAGGCGGCTTTCGATGAGGGCCAGCTGGCGGCACTCCCACTGGCTCAGCGTGTTCACCACCTACCCGTACGGTTACCTCGCCCGCGCTGGTCGCGCGTCACCGGGCCGGGCAATTCCGCCGGACGGAGACCGCCGAAGACGACGAAAGGCCCCGGCCGGGCGCGTGCGTAAACAGAACCCGGCCGGGACCCTCCGCCCGCCGCGCCAAGGCAGACAGAGCCCGACGTGCGGCCGTGCGTAGCGATCCTCGGGGCCGACCGGCTACGCCGTGATTCATGTTGCCATCACTTTTCGTGAACGAGCTGAGCGTGTCCTTAAAGCACGCTGAGAATCGGTGACGCCGAAAGACAGTCCACCGCCGTCCGCAAGATCACCCCAGATCCCGCGACGGGCTTCGGCGATCTCCTCGGCGCTCCCATCCCGCACCCGCAATCACTCGTGGGCGGGTGCCACCCCAGCCGGGCAGGTGACCCCGTTCCCCCCGAGCCGCAATAGCCAGCGGGGTTCCCGAGCGGCCGGTGATGTGCTAGCTGGCGAGCTCCAGCTCCTCGACGGACTCACCGATGATCTCGGCGATCAGGCACGCCCGGGCCGTCATGACCATGCGTCACGCATGACGTCCTCATCGAGGAGACCCCGGCTGAGCGCCGCCGCGCGTTGCAGGTCCGCGACGGTCAGGTGCCCCTCCTCGCGGCCGGCATCCGCCCTTCGCGCCCACGGCGACCTCCAGTGGGCTGCGAGGATCCTCGCCGCACCGCAGGCGATCGCTGGAAGTCGTATCGCGGCGACCAACCCAGCTCACCTCGCCCCCGCGCGTTCACGTAGACGCGCTCGAGACTCGCGGGCATTCTCCAGCCGCGCCGCCCGTAGACAGCCTCGCATTCGGGAAACAGGCGCCATACCACCGCCGGGGCGTCTGTGCGCAGGAGCGCAAGGTCGTCGGGGGTAAACGGCGTGGTGGCGCCGACGATATAGCGCCCGAACCCGATCGCCGGCGCTCGCTCGAGCGCGCATTGGTGGGCGCTGACGACGTCCTCGAGGTCAACCCTCCGATACAGCAGCTCGTTGACCTTGAGGTTGGCGTCGTCGTACGCGGCGCGGGCCTCGTCGCGGTCGTCCGGCTCAGGGAAGAACCGCGAGGTACGCAGGATCAGGCGCAACGCCTACCGGCATGGCTCGGCAGCCTGCAGCGGCGCAGCGGACGGCGAGCAACACGGCATCTGGCTGACGCTCTGCCTGGAGTCAGGGCACCTTCGCGGTCGGGCGGGCCACGCCCGTAGAGTGGTTGGGGCAGTTGCCGTTCCTATGGCGCGAAAGGTACTGCTGGTGCCAAAGGTCACTGGCGCAAGCGCCACCGTCAAGCCGCAGGACTGCGGGGTGCGAGTCGGACGACGAGATCGGCGTCGAGGGCGTGCGCGAGACGCTCCAGGACCAGAAGACTCGGAACCGTACCCCCCGCCTCGAACCGAGCCACAGCCGATTGGGTCATGCCCGCCTCGTCGGCGAGCCGGGTCTGACTCCAGCCCCGCTCCTCACGCAGCTCCCGCACGGCGCGACCAAGCTGGTAGGCCAGCCGAGCGGCCTCGTACGCCTCGACGGCACCGGGCTCGGCCATCCGCCAGTCCCGCAGCTCTCGCCAGTCGGTACGCGGGCTCATCCAGCTCACCCCTCGTCCTCGTCGACCGTGTGCGCCTCGGCGATGCATCGACGCAGGGCGCGCCGCGCCCGCTCGACCTCACGGTCCTCGCGCATCCGCGCCTTGCGGAACGCCGTCAGCAACACGATCCGCCTCCCTGAGGCGATCCAGGAAGTGATCCGGACCGTCTCCCGGTCGAGATGGAACCGCAGCTCCCGTAGCTTGCGGTCCAGCTGCCGCGTGTACGGCTCGCCGAGCAACGGCCCTTGCGCAGCCAGCAAATCGATGTAGAACGCCACCCGCGCAAAGCGCGTCGTCGGCAGCTGTTCGAGCCACACCCGGACCTCCGGCTCCAGCTCCACCGTACCCCGGTGCATAGCACGGATGCTATAGTCAAGGGCGGTTCAAATGCGGCCGTTCGGGCGCGAGCCCTGCCGCCGGACTCACTCGCCGGCAGAGGCCAGCCCAGTCGGGCCACTGATCCCCGTGGCGTGGGCGGGGCAGTAGCCGGCGGGGTTCTTGCGCAAATATTGCTGGTGGTCAACCGTGCCACGGCGGCGCGGCTCGGGTGGACGGTCGTCCATGAGTGCACGGACAACGACCGGCTGGCGAGCAGAGAGAACGTCGGTGCAATGCTCCCGACGGATTTCCGGGAGTGGGTTATCCATTTCACTGCCGGAAATCAGATAAGATCACGACGTGCCGTCGCGTGGCCTGCACTACCCGGGCTCGTACGCCGAGTTGAGGGCGTGGTTCCCCGACGATGAGGCGTGCATG
>JBOHCT010000281.1:0-3389 GCA_050699055.1 Streptosporangiaceae bacterium
CCTGCCGCCCAGTCCGCGACGGCGGCTCCGATGCGGACCGCCAGCCGCATCAGCCCGACGAGCCAGACCGCCCACACGATCGCGGCCCATCCGCCCCAGCGCACCGCGTGCGCGTACCTGTCGTGCCGGTACGCGCGCCAGGCGAGGAACAGCGCGACCGCGGACAGGACGACGGCCCACGGGAGGGTCGTGAGGGCGTGCTCGGTGCGCATACCCCCCAGTCTGCCCCATCGACCCTGTACTGAACAGCCGCTGACCGGACCCGCTAGCGTGGCCGGGTGCGTTCCCTCGCGAGTCCGGCGTTCCCCGGCGATGACGGCGCCGCCGACCCCGCCGTACGGGACGCCGTCGACGAGTACGCACGTACCCGGCAGCTCGGAGGTGTGATCGAGGCGCTCGGCCGTGCCCGCGTCCTCGTGCCGGTCGTCCCGCTGGCCGGCGAGACCCCGGCCGGGGGCGACAAGGAGGCCGACATGGCCGCGGTGATGATGACCGGCGCGGACGGCCGTCGGGCGCTGCTCGCGTTCTCGAGCCTGGCGACGCTGCGGTCCTGGGATCCGCAGGCCCGCCCGGTGCCGGTGACGACGCCGGACGCCGCCCGCGCGGCGCGCTCGGAGGGCGCTTCGGCGATCGTCCTGGACGTCGCGGGACCGGTCCGTGTCGTGATCGAGACCGACGACCTCGGCCACCTGGCCGACGGGGAGGTGCTGGTCCGCACGAACCTCGGTCTCGTCTGGAGCGGCGGACGGAGCTGACCGCCGTCTCGCCGCGCCGGCGGCTATCTCGCCGCGGTCGCGACGTCCCAGCGGATGTGGCCGTCCTCGTCGACCACCGAGATGTCGACCTTGCCGGAGGCGCCGTTGCTCAGCGTGAGCTCGCAGACCGCCTTCGTGCCGACCTCGCCGTCGACCTCGTCGGGGCAGTCGACCCTGGCCACCTCGGCCTGGTCGACCTGCGCCTCGTAGCCCTCGGCGATCGCCCGCTCGGCCTTGTGCGAGTCGATCTGCTGGGGCCCGCACCCCGCGATCAGGAGGGCGGCGGACGCGGCGGCGCAGGCGGCGGTGCACGCGGTGCGGGTGGGTCTGCGGCTCACGCGTGGCTCCGGGTCGGCGGTCTGGAGGGGCGCGCCGACACTAGCAGCGGCCGTGCCGGCTCCGGCCGCCTCCGGGCGGCGTGCGTCCGCTCCCACCACTCTGATAGTCTGGCCGTTGAAGCGGAGGTCCACCTCCCACCCGCATCGGTCTCGCGATCGACGGGTCGATCGACGGGCGTCGCGCGTCGGCGAGCACATCGCCGTACGACGTGGGCCCGGATGTATCAGTGGTGGCCCTCGCTTCGCGGCGGGGGTCATTTTTGACTTCTGCCGCTCCACGTCATCACTGAGTCATCCCAGGAGGAGCCCATCAGCACAGAGCTGCGCGTCAATGACCGGATCCGTGTCGCCGAGGTGCGTCTCGTCGGTCCGAACGGCGAGCAGGTCGGCATCGTCCGAATCGACGATGCATTGCGACTGGCCCAGGAAGCCGACCTCGACCTGGTCGAGGTGGCCCCGACGGCACGTCCACCGGTCTGCCGTCTCATGGACTACGGCAAGTTCAAGTACGAGGCCGCCCAGAAGGCGCGCGAGTCGCGGCGCAACCAGACCAACACGGTCATCAAGGAGATGAAGCTGCGCCCGAAGATCGACCAGCACGACTACGACACCAAGAAGGGCCACGTCGTGCGGTTCCTCCGGCAGGGCGACAAGGTGAAGATCACCATCATGTTCCGTGGTCGCGAGCAGCACCGTCCCGAGCTCGGGTACCGCCTGCTGCAGCAGCTGGCCGCCGACGTCGAGGAGCTCGCGTTCGTCGAGTCCGCGCCGCGCCAGGACGGCCGCAACATGACGATGGTGCTCGGGCCGCACAAGAAGAAGTCCGAGGCCCGGCAGGAGGCCAAGGAGGCCAGGAGCCGCAAGGCGGCCGAGCGCGAAGCAGAGCGCGAGGCCGACAAGGAGTACGACAGGGCGCAACGACAGGCGCACGCCCCCGCGGGCAAGAAGCCGCGCGGCCGCTCGGAGAACATCGACCCAGACATGGAGACCTGATTCACAATGCCGAAGAACAAGCCCCACTCGGGCATGAAGAAGCGGATCAAGATCACCGGCTCGGGCAAGCTGCGGCGCGAGCAGACCAACCGCCGGCACTACCTGGAGTGGAAGTCGTCCGGGCTGCGCCGCCGGCTCGAGGGGGAGACCGGGGTCTCCAAGGCCGACGCCAAGCGGGTCAAGAAGCTGCTCGGCAAGTGACGGCCCGGTCCGCACTGTCCGCGAACACGATCTAAGAGGAGTACCACCATGGCACGCGTCAAGCGGTCAGTTAACGCAGCAAAGAAGCGCCGGGAGACGCTCGAGCGCGCATCCGGATACCGTGGTCAGCGGTCCCGTCTGTACCGCAAGGCCAAGGAGCAGGTCACCCACTCGCTGGTCTACTCCTACCGCGACCGCCGCGCCCGCAAGGGCGACTTCCGCCGGCTTTGGATCACCCGTATCAACGCGGCCGTACGCCAGCACGACATGACCTACAACCGGTTCATCCAGGGCCTGCGTGAGGCCGGCGTCGAGGTCGACCGCAAGATGCTCGCCGAGCTGGCGGTGAACGAGCCGAGTGCGTTCGCAGCGCTGGTCGAGGTGGCCAAGTCAAACCTTCCGGGCGACGTCAACAAGGCCAAGACCGACGAGGGCGGCGCCGCGGCCTAGGCTGCGGCCCGAGCCGACCCGACAGGTGGCGGGCCCCGAGCAGCTCACCCTCCGGTCCGGGAGGGTGCGCCATGCCCGGCGGCTCGCCACTCGTCGGTTCCGTGCCAAGTCGCACGAGTTCCTCGCCGAGGGCCCCCAAGCCGTGCGCGAGGCGCTCACCGTGCCGGGGGTCGTGCTCGAGGTGTTCGCCACACCCGAGGCGACGCGGCGGTACCACGGCCTGACGGGCTCAGGTGTTCCCTGGCACGTCGTCGGGTCCGACGTCGTCGCCGGGATCTGCGAGACCGTGCACCCACAGGGCCTGGTCGCCCGATGCCGGTTCGTCGACACAGACCTGACGACTGTCCTGGCACCGGGACCCCGGCTCGTCGTCGTCTGTGCGGACATCCGCGACCCCGGCAACGCGGGGACGGTCCTCCGGTGCGCGGACGCCGCCGGCGCCGACGCCGTCGTTTTCACCGGTGACAGCGTCGACCCGTACAACCCGAAGGCGGTGCGCGCGAGCGTCGGGAGCCTCTTCCACGTCCGGCTCGCCGTCGTGCAGCAGCCCGCCGACGCGGTCGCCCGGTGCAGGTCCGCCGGCCTGACGGTCCTGGCCGCGGACGGGACGGCGGACCTCACGCTCCCGCCGGCCGCGGCCGGCGGGCTGCTC
>JBOHCT010000282.1:0-3385 GCA_050699055.1 Streptosporangiaceae bacterium
ACCTCGCGACCGTGCGCGGCGAGCCAGCCGAGCTTGTCGGCGTCCAGCGTCTCGAATAGGAACAGCGTGCGCAGCTCGGCCGGGCTGACCGTGTCACCCATATGCGTCCCCAATCACAATCCAGCATATGGGCCGTCCGCGCATCGCGCGACCGGTGATCATGAGGCGAGGTGACGATGGATCAGCGCGACCGCCATCGCGCCCTCGCCGACCGCCGAGGCGACCCGTTTGATGGACTCGGCGCGCACGTCACCAGCGACGAAAACCCCGGACATGCTGGTCTCCAGGTGGTACGGCTGCCGGTCGAGATCCCAGCCGGGGGGTCTGCGGCCGTCCGCTGTCAGGTCGGGGCCGGCGAGCACGAAGCCGCGTTCGTCGCGTTCCACCGCGCCGTCGAGCCATTCGGTGCGTGGCGCGGCGCCGATGAAGACGAACATGTACTGTGCGTTCACCGTGGTCACCGCCCCCGTCGAGTTGCAGCGCAACGTGAGCCGCTCCAGATGTTCCTCGCCCTCAGCGGCCACCACCTCTGTGCAGAAGTGCGCCTCGACATTGTCGATGGCCGCGATCTGCTCGATCAGGTAGTGCGACATCGACGTCTGCAGGCCCGACCCGCGGACCAGCATGTGTACGCACTTGGCGTAGCGGGAGAAGTACACGGCCGCCTGCCCGGCGGAGTTCGCCCCGCCGACGACGTACACCTCCTGGCCCGAGCAGTCGGACGCCTCGGTCACCGCGGCCCCGTAGTAGACGCCGCGCCCGATGAACGTGTCGAGGTCGGGGAGACGCCGGTACGACACCCCGGTGGCGAGGATCACGGCGTGCGCGGCCAGCTCCTGGCCGTCGGCGAAGCTCACCACGCGTGCCGCACCGCGGGTCTCCAGCCGGTCCACCTCGCGCGCGGTGAGTAGCTCGGCGCCGAACCTGACAGCCTGCCGCCGGGCACGATCGGCAAGCTGACCGCCGGAGACGCCGTCGGGAAAGCCAAGGTAGTTTTCGATTCGCGAGCTCTGGCCTGCCTGCCCGCCGGTCACCCGCCGCTCGACCAGGACGGTGCGCAACCCCTCTGAGGCTCCGTACACGGCGGCGCCCAGCCCTGCGGGACCGCCCCCGACGACGATCAGGTCGTAGAAGTCCGCCGCCGGCGTGGTGGGCAGGCCGACAGCGGCGGCCAGCTCGGCGTCGTCCGGCGCGGCGAGCGCGGTGCCGTCCGAGAGGATCACCAGCGGCAGCCGCGACGGGTCGGCGCCCGCCGCGGCGAGCAGCTGCGCGCCCTCCGGACCATCGGCCCGGTACCAGCGGTACGGCAGCTGGCTGCGCGCCAGGAAGTCACGTACCTTGTATGACCGCTTCGACCAGTGGTGCCCGACGAGGCGCAGCGTTGGGGTCTCTTGGCGCTCGATGCGCCGCCACGCGTCGATCTGCGCGTCGAGCACCGGGTAGAGCTTCTCCTCGGGCGGGTCCCACGGTTTGAGCAGATAGTGGTCGAGGTCGACGATGTTGATCGCCTCGATCGCCGCTTCCGTGTCGGCGTACGCGGTGAGCAGAACCCGACGCGCGTACGGGTACACGTCCATCGCCTGTTCGAGGAACTCGGTGCCGTGCATCCCGGGCATGCGCTGGTCGGCGAGCAGCACAGCCACGTCGTCGCCGCGCAGCCGCATCTCGCGTACCGCCTCAAGCGCCTGTCTCCCTGACTGCGCGCGTACGATCCGCCAATCTTCGCCGTACCGTCGGCGCAGGTCACGCGCGATGGCGCGCGACACTGCAGGATCGTCGTCGACGGTCACGATCGCAGGCTTGGCCACCCCGTTTCCCCTTCACCGTCTTCACCGCATCCGGCTAGCGACTTTCGCGACACTACCTGGCTGACGAAACTCGCTGCCCTCCCGGGCGGCGCGACTCGCCCGCCAAGAGGACGGTCTGCAAGGCCCGCTCGCCGTTCGGTATGTGAGGGGTCCGTGGTGGCTGGAGGTTGTCCCAAGTTCCGTGGGGCTTCGGTGGCCGTCCCGGTGATTACCAGGCCACGTTCTGGTCCTCATCGGGAGGTCTCGCGCCTGCGTCTTCCGCTTCGCCCTCCTGTGCAGGCCCCTTGGAGGAGCGGCCACTACTGCCCGATCTGCAGCACGATCTTGCCTCGGGTGTGCCGGCCCGCGACCCGCGCCAGTGCCTCGCGCGCTTGATCCAACGGCAACACCGCCTCGACTTGAGGGCGCAACGTACCGGCATCGACCAAGCGGCGCAGCGCCTCCAGCCGGTCCCGGCCGCCGTGGGCGGCGAACGATTCGCCCGTGATGCCACGCTCCAGCTGAGCGGGAGGACCTTGCAGGACTATGAAGATCGCCCGGCCGCCGTCGCGGACCGCGCCGATGGCTCGGTCGCGAGTCTGGCCGCCTGCGCCGTCCAGCAGCAGGTCGACGCCGCCAGGAACCGCGGCACGCACCTGCTGGACCCAGTCGGCGGCGTGATAGTCGAAGACTTCGCTGGCGCCCAGGCTCCGCAGATAGTCGTGGTTGGGCGGGCTGGCCACGCCCAGGGGGCGGGCGCCCATGGCCGCCGCGATCTGCACCGCGGCACTGCCCACGCCTCCCGCAGCGGCGGTGACAAGCACGGTTTCGCCGGCCTGCAGCATCCCCCGGTCGACCAGGCCCTCATAGGCGGTCCCGGCGCCGATCACCAGCCCGGCAGCCTCCTGGAAGCTCGCCTGGTCGGGCATCGGGGCCAGGCGGTCCACCGACGCCAGCGCCAGTTCGGCGAACCCGCCACCCGCCGGGAACAGACTCCCGTACACCCGCTCGCCCGGCTGGACGTCCGCCCCGTCGCCGACCACTTCAACCACGCCGGCGATTTCTTGACCAGGGACGAACGGCAGGGCAATCCCTGGGAAGCCGCCGCCGAGGAAGCCGACGTCCCATGGGCCGGCGCCCGCGCCGTGCACCCTGACCAGCGCCTGTCCCGCCGCGGGTGCTGGGTCTGGCCGTTCACCCAGCTCCACGCTGTCGATCCCGCGCAGCTCCTTCGCCAGCGCTACTCGCATCGCTCTGGTCTCCATTACCGTGTGCTCCCGCGGCCCGCCGGTCGCGCCCCGGGCCCGCCACCATCTTGCGTGCTCGCCAGCCGACACCCCGCAAGCAACGCCACTGCCGGCGGCCGGCAGGCCCCCGCGTGGCGGCGAAGATCCTCCAGGTCACCGAGGGCGCGGGCGAGATCGTGCGGCCTGCCTCCGACACCGCGCCGATCCGGAGAGAACAAGCTCCGGTAGCCATCTTCACACATGCGCCGGGCTGGTGGTGTCCGCAGGGGAACGACAAGTGGACACCCGCTCGTCCATCGTCCGCTGAAGGGCGGGGAGCTCGCGGGTGGCCAGCGCCGCGCGGGCGCCGGC
>JBOHCT010000283.1:0-3312 GCA_050699055.1 Streptosporangiaceae bacterium
ACGCCGGCGGCGGCGCGACGACGCTGCGCGTGTATGCCGCTTGGGTAGGTGAATCTGACCGCCGTGCGGCGGAAATACTCGCCGGGCGGGTGAAGCGCCCGGGCCAGTAGCACGAGTGGTGTCCTTTCGGCGCTCAGAACCCCCACTGCGGCCGCTCCAGAAGTAGCACCGAACATCGGTCTTGGAGGAATCCGAAGTTTGCCGGGCGCCTTACCCTTTTTGGGCCCGTGCCTGGCTCCGGCGGCCCTAGGAACCGTCTTGCACGTGCAGTTCCGCGAGGACGCCGGGGTCCAGGCTTCCGGCTATGGGGGCGGCGACGGCGGCCGCGGACCACGCCGCCGCGACGCGCAGACGCTCGGGCCACGAGTCGCCGCGAGCCATGCCCAGGGCCAGCGCCCCCACGGCGGCGTCGCCGGCCCCGGTCGGGTTGCCGTGAATCTCGCGGGGCGGGCCTGCGTGCCAGGTTCCGCGTCCTGTGACGGCGAGCAGACCGGAGGGGCCGAGCGAGCCGACCACAGCGCCGGCGCCGAGTTCGCGGAGCTGCTCTGCGCCCCGGCGCGGGTCGTCCTGACCGGTGGCGTCCCGCAGTTCGTCGGCGTTGGGTTTGAGCACGTCCGCCCCCGCCTCGGCCGCCACCTGCAGCGCGGGGCCGGAAGTGTCGACGAGTACCGGAGCCCCGGCGGCGTGCGCGGCCCGGACCAGGGAGCCGAGGTGACCCGGGTCCGTGCCCGGCGGCAGTCTGCCGGAGCAGACGAGCACCGAAGCGTGCGCGAGGTGGTCGGCCACGAGCGCGCCCAGCCGCTCCCAGTCCGGATCAGCGAGGGGCTGGCCAGGCTCGTTGAACAGCGTCGCCTCATCACCGTCGGCGACGACGGCGACGGTGCTGCGGGTCGGTGTTGCGACCGGCAGCAGCGCGTGGGCGATCCCGGCGGCGTCGAGGTCAGCGCGCAGCTCGCCCCCGGACGCGCCGCCGCACGGGGCGAGCACTCGGGTCACGGCGCCCTGCTCGTGCAGGACGCGGCTGACGTTGAGGCCCTTGCCGCCCGCGCGACGGTGCACGGCGCGGACCCGGTGCGTCGCACCGGGCTCTAGGGCGTTGACATGGTAGGTGACGTCGAGCGCGGGGTTGGGCGTGAGCGTGAGGATCATCGGGTCGGCCTTTACGTATGCGGGATAATGGCCCCCACACCCCTGTCGCGGGCATTATCCGTCACGGAATGTCGCGGGCGGAAGGCACGGCTGCGCCTGGAGGACGGCCAGCAGGCGGGCCGCCTCCGCGGCGACGGCCTCACGCGCCGGAGCGAGGTACTTCCGCGGATCGACGAGGTCCCGGTCCCGCTCCAACACCTCGCGCGCCGCCCCCGTGAACGCTTTGTTCAGCTGCGTCGACACGTTGATCTTGGTCATGCCCGCGTCCACGGCGCCCGTGAGGTCCTCCTCCGCGACGCCGGAGGAGCCGTGCAGCACCAGTGGCACGCCGAGGGCTCCGCGCAGTTCGCGGATCAGGGGGAAGTCCAGCGCCGCGTCCCGGGTCAGCATGGCGTGCGAGGTCCCGACTGCCACAGCGAGGGCGTCGACCCCGGTGGCCGTGACGTACTCGGCGGCTTGGGCCGGGTCGGTGCGGGCGCCCGGCGCATGGACGCCGTCCTTGCCGCCGACCTCGCCCAGTTCGGCCTCCAACCACACCCCGAGCTCGTGGCAGCGCGCGGCGACCGCGGCGGTGCGCGCGACGTTCTGCTCGTAGGGCAGGCGGGAGGCGTCGAACATCACCGAGGAAAGGCCGAGCGTCGCCGCCTCGGCGACGAGGTCCTCGGAGTCGGCGTGGTCGAGGTGCACCCCGACTGGTATCACCGACCGCCGGGCCACCGCCAGGGTGCCGAGCGCGATCGGTTCCAGGCCGCCGTGGTAGCGCACGCAGTTCTGGCTGATTTGCAGCACGACCGGGGTGCCGGCCTGCTCGGCGCCCGCGACGAGCGCCTCCGCGTACTCCAGTGCGATCACGTTGAACGCGCCGACCCCGTGCCCGTCGCGGGCGGCGTCCGCCACCAGGTCACCGGTCGTGGTCAGCATGGCTTCTCAGACCTTTCTCTCGGGTGTCGCAGCCGGCCGGCGGCCAGCAGGGCCGCACCGAGGCCGCCCGCCCTGTTGCACCAGCGCGGCGGGGCCAAGGCTGAAGCACGTTCGCGTCGACGAACAGCGCATAGGCGATGCCGTAGCTACCTGCCAATTCTGTCCGCATCTGGTTTCAGTTTACTTCGATTTTGCTGGCCAACATCGTCAGGTACTTCGTGATCGTCGTCCTGCTTCTCGTCGCTGTACACCATGAGAGTCGATCCCACGAGAGCCAAAACGATTCCGATTGTGTTCCAGGTATTCGGAAGCGTCTGGTACACGGCCAGGGACAGGATGATGGTCAGTACGGGAGCCAGGGCATTGGTTGTAGGCGAGACGATAGCTGCCTTACCGCGGCTGAGCGCCATGACCAGGAAGAGCGCTCCGATGGCATTGAGGATCTGGGTCCCGGCGGCAAGTGCCGGTCCTTGCCAATGAGCGGTGAGGGCTAGCCCGCCGGCCATGGCGATACCTACGGGAATCAGGAGCAGGCCGCTGATGGTCATCCACGTGAATGTGGTGGCATCATTGACCCCCGCAGTAGCTGCCTTACGCATGAAGAAGGCTTGTAGCCCCCAGGCGAGGCAGATGATAATTGCTAGTAACAGCCACGGTCCCGAGGAATGCGAGTCGCCTCCGCTGCTCACGCTGAGCAACACGATTGCGATCACGGCGGAGATCAAGCCGACCCAGGCGAGGTGGCGGAGTCGCTCTCGGAGAAACCCGAGTGCCAGCAGCACAGTGACGGCTGGCGACAGTGAAATGATGGGGAAGATTAGGTAGGCTGGCCCCATGGTCAGTGCCTGGAACAGCAGTAGCTGGCCGCCGGCTCCGCTGAGTCCTACCAGCAGACCATACATGGCCGCAATCGGCCGACGGTCGAATTTGTGGCCACGCAGGGCGAAAATAGTCGGTATGATCATCGTCAGCGACCAGATGACATAGACCATCCCTTGCGGGTAGCCATAGTGGTCGGTGGGGGCACTGGAGAACGCCCCCCAAACTCCCCAGAACAACACGAGCCCCGCCGCGTACGGAATCCAACTTCTTGTCCACTGGTGTGGAATGGCGAACATCATGCCTCCTGGGGCGCGACGTTACTGCGGTCGGTACGCAGCCGGTTGAGGGCTGCTTCTGAAAGTGGCGCTCCGGCCAACCTCGCTGCGTGCATGGCGGCTCCGACCTCTGGTGGGTAAATCG
>JBOHCT010000284.1:0-3304 GCA_050699055.1 Streptosporangiaceae bacterium
CCCACACCCAGACGGCCCCACCAACACCATGAACTCGCCGTCCTCGATCTCAAGGTCCACCGACTCCACGGCCGTCACACCGCCCGGATACACCTTGTTGATGCCGTCAAGTACGACGCCTGCCATCGATCACTCCGTCCGTGAGCAGCCGAGCCGTCGAGGTGACCCAGGCTGTCCGTGCATGTCACGCGCTGTTTGGAGACTAACGCGCGCGGCGCGTTTACACGAGGGTAGATACGCGTCCGTTACCGGAGCATGGCTCCTTGATCGGCTACGTTGACTTGCGTGGAGGAGTTGGACCGCCGGATCGTGTCGTTGCTCGCCGGGGACGGACGCATGAGCTTCACCGACCTCGCGCGGGCGACCGGGCTCTCGGTGTCCGCGGTCCACGGACGCGTACGCCGCCTCGAGAAACGTGGCGTCATCAGGGGATTCACGGCGCTCATCGACCCCGATGAGGCCGGACTGCCGCTCACGGCGTTCGTATCGATCAAGCCGATCGACCCCGCCGCCCCCGACGACGCGCCGCAGCGCCTCCACCACCTGGCGGCCATCGAGGCTTGCCACAGCGTCGCCGGCGACGAGAGCTACATCCTCAAGGTGCGTGTCGGGTCGCCTGGGGAGCTCGAGGAGTTGCTGCAGAAGATCCGCGCCGCGGCGAACGTCTCCACGCGCACGACAGTGGTCCTCAGCACGCCGTACGAAGGCAGGCCCCCGCGGCTGTGACCACAACCGGGCGCTGTGCGCCCCACCGGTGGACCCGCTGATCCGCGGCCGACGTGATCGTTTCGACGACGGGGTCCGGTCAGGGCCGGCTCGCTGCGGCAGGCGTGTCCCGCTCCTCGACGACGACGGGAACCGACGGGCTGTAGAGGACGCGGCCGGCGGCCATGACCTTGACCAGGACCCACGTCGCCATGGGCCTCGTACCGGGGGGGACACGTATGTCGTACGCGACGGTCGTCTCGCGGCCTCCCTCGACCGCGAACCCCTGTGTCCACGGCCGCAACAGCTCCCAGCTCCCGAAAGGGCTGATGAGCTGGGCCTCGCCGCGCACCGCGTCGGGACACGGGTTGACGAGGCGCACCCGGAGCCCGGCGCGCTCTCCCGTAGCGAGGCGAACGCCGGGCGTGTCGACCTGGACGTCCAGGTCGGGGGGACGGCTGGTCCGCAGTCCGACGCGCAGCACCGCGACGTCCTCCAGAACCTGACCGAGGCCGTCCATGACGCGGGCGGCGAGGTGATACGCGCCCGGGGCCACGCCCTCGCGGGGCCGCACAAGGACATCGAACCGGGCGTACGCGCCGTTGGTGATGTCGTAGTCGAGGTCACTTGGCAGCTCCGCGGCCACGCCATGGGGGACGATGACGTCGAGCCGACCCCGTGCCTGACCGGCGGCGGAGACGGTGACCCGCAGCGGGGCGGACTCTGTGGATTCTGTCAGGTCGAGCGCCCGGGGTTCGACGGACACGCTCAGCGGCTGGCCACCGAGCGGCGCGGGGCCTTTGTTGTGCAGCCAGTAGCGGGCGTACACCGGCTGGACGGGCTCGCGAGCCGCGCCGAGCATCGGGCCGCCGCCGCGCATCGGCATGGTCGGTACCGCGGTCGCAGTCGCCGCGCGTGTGGGCCCGAGGTCGACGACGAGCATCCCGTCCTCGGTACGGAGACCGGCGGGGGACTCTTCGAGGATGGTGGTGAGCGCGCCGTCACGAAAGGGCACGAAGCAGCGGACACGCGCCCGCGTGACTCGACCGCGAGTCTCGTGGCAGCGCAGGGCGACGGCTCCGTCGTCATCGACCGGCCGCCCGGCGGCGAGCGGGTTGCCGCGCGGTTTGAGCGCGGTCAGGATCACGTCGGACGGCTCCACCGCGAGCAGCGACCCGGTGGGCGGCAGGCTGCCGTCGTGGACGTCGACCGGTCGCGCCTCGATCGCGTGGTTGTACGCGTGGCCCCGGTGGACGAATCCAGCCTCGCGCCAGTCGCCCGCCCCGGCGGCGAGCGCGTACTCGAACGTGTGGCTCCAGTGCTGCCAGGCGAAGCTCGAGCGGTCCGGCGCGCCGCGGCGAGGACCGTCGATCCAGGTCCGGGCGGGCCACCCGCTGGAGGCCCGCACGAGTGACAGGTGCGTGGTGCCGTCCGCTTCGACGACCGCGCCCGGGATGCCGCGGTTCAGGACCGCGATCGAGTAGTCCTCCAACGGCTCGGACGTGCCGCCGAGGCTCTCCGGTTGCTCCACGTCGATCGTGGCGTCGGCAAGGTCGTCGACCAGCTCGGCGACCAGCCTGGCAAGAGGCGTGGCGGCGGTGTCCGCGTCCTGCCAGTCCTGCCCCGCCACGATCAGAACAGGCAGGTCCCGTTCGCCGCGCAGGTCGGCCCCCGGTACCCAGGTCTCGCGCCGCGCCCTCGCCTGCGGTACCCATACGCGGCCGTGTCCCGTGTCGGCGAGGCGCGCGGCGTAGGCCTCGTCCACCGAGTCGAGGACCCGGGCGGTGAAGGCGTTGCGCTCCGGCCCCCCGATGCTCACGCGGACATCGGGCAGGTTCGAGTCGACGTCGAGCGAGCCGTACCGCGGGCCGTCGGGTCGTGTGGTCGTCGCGGTCACCCCTTGCCCGGCGAGTGCCGCGACCAGGTCTCGGACACCCGGCACGTCGTCGGGCGCGACGATCTCGGCGACGCCGACCGCGTGTCGCGTCTCCCTGCCGCCCGCTTCCCGCAGCGCCACACGGGCCGTCGACGACAGGCCGACCCACGTGTGGGCGGGGTTGTCCTGCGTCCACGGATGCTGGGCCGCGTCGACGTCGGGGAACCCGAACGTGCGGCCGATGACCGCGCCCGCGACCTCGTACACCGGCCTCGCGCCCTCGACAGCGAAGGGAAACCGGACGCGCAGCAGGCGGTCGCGGCCGATCGAACCGTCGACGCGGGTACGGAAGTCCACCCGCTCAAGCCCGTGCCAGAGCACCACCTCCTGGGTGCAGACGAGTTCACCGAGGCGGAAGGATGACACGATCTTGCTCCCGGCGGGCGAGGTTTCCGCATGGACCGCGGCGCGGGCGGACGACGACCCGACACGGGTGCCTGTGGGCACGAGATGCCAGGGGCCCTCGCGGAACTCGGGATGGTCGGGGTACTCGTCATGCAACACGAGCTCGCCGCCGACCTCGCCGGGACTCAGCAGCTCCTTACCGGACCGCTTGTCGTGGAGGCGGCTGAGCGCCCCACCCCGCGCCGGGTCGACCGTCACGAGGTAGCGCTCGTTCTCCGCTCCGGTGCCCGCCGCGTGTCGCCAGCCAGACGCGGCCGG
>JBOHCT010000285.1:0-3302 GCA_050699055.1 Streptosporangiaceae bacterium
TCGCATCTAGCGGATGCCCCTTTCTGCCGCGTCAATGAGACTTCGACAAACCACATTTTCGCAGGTGAGGGGGCATCCGCGCTGTCATTTCCAAGCACTAGAGCAATCACCGCTCGGTGCATTCAGGTTCAGGTACCGCCGCTTCCTGATCAGCGGGTCGAGGCCGGCGAAGACGATGACGCGGTAGGAGCCATTGGGTCGCTCCTCGATGTGGCCGCGAGGGCGCCGTGCTGGTCCCGGGCATGAAGCCAGCGTACGACGTTTGATTCCCATTCCGATTCCCACAGCGCCCGGACGGCGACCTGCCTCCAACCTAGAATCCCTGGTCAGACGGGGCGCCCTCGGCAGGATTCGAACCTGCGACACCCGCTTTAGGAGAGCGGTGCTCTATCCCCTGAGCTACGAGGGCCTAGACGTCGTTCAGCCCCAAGCGTACCGAAGAGGACGATCCCACCCGCCTCACATCGAGACGCCACCTTTCGCGAGCGCCCGGTACCAATCAAACGAGGCCTTAGGGGTCCGCCGCCCCGTGCGGTAGTCGACGTAGACGAGCCCGAAGCGCTGTGAGTACCCGTAGGCCCACTCGAAGTTGTCCATGAACGACCAGCAGAAGTACCCGCGCAGGTCGACACCGGCGTCGATGGCCTCACGAGCCACCCGCACATGAGCGTCAAGGTAGGCGATGCGCTCCTCGTCGTTCACCCGGCCCTCCGGGTCGACGTAGTCGTTGTACGCGCAGCCGTTCTCCGTGATGTGGACAGGCGGCAACCGGGGATACTCCCGCCGCAGCCACAGCAACAGGTCACGCAGCCCGTCGGGACGCACCGGCCACCCCATCCCCGTCACCGGGGGGCCACACGGCCCGACGAGCTCGGCCCCGACGTCCGTCGCAACGCGCCGCTCCGCCGGAGGCACGGAAGCCGCGCGGACCGTGTTCACGAAGTAGGAGTTGACGCCGAGGAAGTCCACCGGCGCGCTGACAGCCGCCAGGTCGCCGTCGCGCACGAAGGCGAAGTCGCTGATCGGCCCGTAGAAGTCGACGAGACTGTCCGGGTATCGGCCGAGAAAGACCGCGTCGGCGAACCACCGGTTGTCTAGGTCGTTCGCACGGTCGGCGGCGGCCAGGTCCTCCGCGTCCTGGCTCAGCGGCTCCGCGGGCATGAAGTTCAGCGTGAGGCCGACCCCCGAGTCGCGTGGCCGACGGACACGGAAAGCCTCGACCGCGTACCCGTGCGCGAGCAGCAGGTGATGCGCCGCCGCGAGCGCCCCCTCGCCGAGCCGGAGGCCTGGGGCGTGGCGACCGCTCCCGTACCCGTGGAATGCCGAGCAGTACGGCTCGTTCAGTGTGATCCACAGCGGGACCCGGTCACCCAAGGCGTCGAACATGATCCCGGCGTAGTCGGCGAACCGTCCAGCCGTGTCGCGGTCGCGCCACCCACCGAGGTCCTCGAGGGCCTGGGGCAGGTCCCAGTGGTACATCGTGACCATGGGGGCTATCCCGCGCTCGAGTAGCCCGTCGACGAGGCGCCGGTAGAAGTCCAGGCCCCGCTCGTTGACCGGGCCGCGCCCGGACGGCTGGACGCGCGGCCAGGCGATCGAGAAGCGGTACGCCCCCACGCCGAGGTCGGCGAGCAGGTCGAGGTCCTCCTTCATCCGGTGGTAGTGGTCGCAGGCGATGTCGCCGGTGTCGCCGTGGACGACCCGCCCCGGCGTATGAGAGAAGGCGTCCCAGATCGACACCCCGCGCCCGTCCTCGGCGACCGCGCCCTCGATCTGGTACGCGGCGGTGGAGACGCCCCAGAGAAAGCCTGGAGGGAACCGCAAGTCCTTCGGAAACCGCTGGGTCACGCCGAGACCTCCAGCACCCGCACGCCGTACGGTGGCAGCGTCACCTCGTCGGCCACCGCGCCGCTCCCGGGCTCACGCAGCGGCCCATCCGAGACCGTGGGCTTCACCGCTACCTCCTCTGAACTCTCGCTGACCAGCCACACGAAACGTCTCCCGTCGACATGGACGAGCCCGTCGACCAGCACCCGGGGATCGGCGACCGTCACGGGCCGCCCCACTCCCGCCGCGTCCGCGAGCGCGTCGTACACCCGCCACGTGTCCTCGGGGTTGACCCGCGGGCTCGCGGCCGCCATGTGCTCCAGCGGGTACGTCGACAGCACGACCTGGCCGCGGCCTACCGCGCGGCGCAGCAGTGCGGGCCGGCCGTGCTGGTCGACCGCGACCACCTCGGCGTCCGTCGGCTCCACCGGCAGGTACGAGCGGCTGTGCTCGTTGCCACCGGCACGGAAGGTCAGGGTCGTGCCCACCCCGATCGGTCCGAAGTCCGCCGCGAAGCTCCACCGCACCTCGTCGTCGACGATCCGCTCCGCGAGGCCGTACATAAGCTGGTGCTCGACCCCGAACAGCCCATCCAGGTCCGCGTACCAAGGCCCGCGCTGGAACCCGTGCCCCCCGGCCCCGTACGACACGTACACGACAGCCCCCTCCGCGGCCAGTTCCGCCAGCCGGTGCCATGATGGGCCGGTCAGCTGCTTCGTCGACGGGGAGATGTATAGCTTCGCCCCGCCCGCCAGCCCGTCGACCTCCCGCAGCAACCGGGCGCGCAGGTCGGCCTCGCGCCCGGCGACGTACGCCTGGCGGAGAACATCGAAGACGTACGTCCGGTCCTCCGGCCGCGTGAACGGGTAGCCGGTCTCGAGGTATGCCGGCACCACGATCGCCGCCTCGGCCGGCTCCCGCTCGCAGCGGGCCAGGTCGACGGCATCCACCATCGAGGCGAACGCGCGCATCTCCCGCAACGGCGCCTTCGGCCGACCACCGGCGTCGGTGACGCCGAAGTGCATCTCGAACGGGTGATGCCGGTACGGGTCCTGGGCGAACAGGTCGTCGTAGTCGGTGTTGTTCCACGCCAGCCACCCGGTTGCCCCCCCGAGCAGCGAGGTGTGCAGCACCTGGCGGTAGTAGTGGCCGGCGTTGGCGGCCGACGCGAAGTCCGTCGAAAGCCCGAACTCCTCCAGCACTACGGGCCGACCGCCGACCGCGGCGAGCTCGGACGTGAACGCCGCGGTCAGGTGCTGGCGTACGACGTCGTCGCCCATCGGGTAGACGTGCGGGCCGACGAAGTCGGCGAGGCCGGCGAGTCGGCGCACGGAGTAGCCGTTGTCGACCCCGGTGACCTCGATCCCCCACGCGCCGTCGCCGGACAGCGTGGACGAGCAGATGGTGGCGCGGTACGCCGACTTCCTCGACCGGCACGCCGATTTGGGGATGGCGACGATCCCGACGTTCATCGT
>JBOHCT010000286.1:0-3250 GCA_050699055.1 Streptosporangiaceae bacterium
GGCCGTGGGCCTCGTGCTCGGCGCGGTCGTCGAGCGCGTGATCATCCGCCCGGTCGAGGGCGGATCGCACCTCAACGCGGTGATCGTCACCCTCGGCCTTCTCGTCTTTCTCGAGGGCCTGGCCGGAATCATCTACGGTGGACAGTTCCGTTCGTTTCCCGCCGCGTTCTCCATCCGCGGCCTGCACGTCGGCTCGAGCCAGATCGCCCTCTCGCACTTCGATCTGTTCGTCATCGGCGCGGTGCTCGTGGTAGCGGTGCTCCTCGCGGTCCTGTTCCGGTTCACCCCGGTCGGGCTGCGCATGCGGGCGGCGGCGTTCAACGCGGAGGTGGCGCGGTTGCTCGGCGTCCGCGTCGGGCGTGTCCTCACGCTCGGTTGGGCGCTCGCCGGACTCATCGGCTCGCTCGCCGGGCTGCTCGTCTCCCCGGCGACGCTGCTGCATCCGAACAGCATGGACCCGATCTTCGTGCTCGGGTTCACCTCGGCGGTGCTCGGCGGTCTCGACAGTCCGGTCGGTGCGGTCATCGGGGGGCTCGTGCTCGGGATCGTGCTCAGCTACGTCGGCGGATACCTCGGCGCGGACCTCGAGCCGCTCTTCGGGCTGGCGGTCCTCATCGCAATACTCATGATTCGACCGGCGGGCCTGCTCTCCCGGACGACTGCGCGGCGGGTGTGATGATGGCGCGGCACACGCCGGAAGAGACGACATCCGCAGGGTCCGCGGCAGGGTCCGTTGCTGGGGATGCCGCGGTCCGGGCCGTCCGCGCCCGCACGCGCCTGACCGCGCCCACGTCTCGGCGGGTGTCGTGGCTGCCCCGGCAGACCCTGCCGCGCCACCTCGTCGTCGCAGTTTTCTGGGGCGTCGTCCTCTTTCTCCTTACGACGTGGCTGAGCGGCTTCCGCGACTACCAGATCGCGAACATCGCGTTCTACGTCGTGGGCGTCGCGGGGCTCACCGTGCTCGTCGGGCTGAGCGGCCAGATCTCCATCGGCAACGGCGCGTTCATGGCGGTCGGGGCGTACATCGCGGCGCTCGTCCTCCGCGACCTTGGCTGGCCGCTGGCCGCGGTCTTCGTCGCGTCCGCCGTGTTCACCGCGCTCGCTGGGGCCGTCGTGGGGGTCGCCGCTGCGCGGCTGCACGGCCCCTACCTCGCCGGCGCCACGCTGATGTTCGCGGTAGCGTTGCCTGCTCTGGCGACCCACTACAGCGACGTGTTTGGGGGCGACCAGGGACTCACCGTGACGATCACGACGCCGTCCTCCCTGGGGCTCAGCTTCCCGCTCACCCGCTGGCAGGCCTGGATCACCTGCCTCGCCGCGCTCATCACGCTCGTCCTGCTCGCGAACCTCACGCGCAGCAGGGTGGGCCGCACGTGGCGGGCCGTACGCGACGACGAGGTCGCCGCCGCGCTCGCCGGCATCGATGTGGCCCGGGCGCGGGTCCTCGCCTTCGTCGTGAGCGCCGCCTGCGCCGGGCTCGCGGGCGCGATGCTCGCGGTCACCGCCGGCCTCGTCGCCCCGGCCGGGTTCACCATCGCGCTGTCCATCGCGCTGCTCGCCGGCGCGGTGCTCGGCGGGCTCGGCAGCCTCGCCGGAGCGGTGTGGGGCAGCATCGTGCTCGTCCTGCTGCCGACGTACGTGACGAACATCGCGAACAGCCACGGCCTGGGCAGCTCCGTCGGCTCCAACATCCCGATCGCCGTCTACGGCGCGGTCCTTATCGCGGTCATCCTCGTCTTCCCCGACGGGATCCAGGGTGGGCTGCGCCGGCTCGCGGCACTGACGGGCCGGGTCGCGGCCCGCCCGCTGCGGCACGTCCCGCGAGCCGCCCGTCGCCGTCCGCCGAACGGCGGCGGGTCGCCACCGGAGGCATCCACGGAATCTCCCCCCGACGAAGGAAGGGGTCATCCATGATCAGGTCGAAACGGAAAGCGGTTCCCGCGCTCGCCGCGCTCGCCTTGACCGCCGCCGCCTGCGGTGGAGGTGGCGGGGGAGGCGGCGGCGGCGGCAGCTCCGCCCCCGGCATCACCAAGGACAAGATCCTCATCGGCAGCCACTACCCGCTGACGGGTCCCGCCGCGCCCGGGTACAGCGAGATCGGGCCGGCGGCGGACGCGTACTTCAAGTACGTCAACGCCCACGGCGGGATCTACGGCCGCAAGATCGAGTTCAAGTACCTCGACGACGCCTACGACCCGTCGAAGACCTCGTCGGTCGTACGCCAGCTCGTCCTGAAGGACAACGTCTTCGCGATCTACAACGGGCTCGGCACCCCGACCCACTCCGCCGTCGTCGACTTCCTCAACGCGCAGAAGGTCCCGGACCTCTTCGTCGCCTCCGGCTGCCTCTGCTGGGACAAGCCGAAGGAACACCCGTGGACGTTCGGCTGGCAGATCGACTACGTGCGCGAGGGCAAGATCCTCGGCAAGTACGTGAAGGAGCACTTCGCGGGCAAGAAGGTCGCCTACTTCTACCAGAACGACGAGTTCGGCAAGGATGGCGTCAAGGGGCTCGACTACGAGATCCCGAAGGACATGGTCGTCGCGCGTCAGTCCTACCAACCCGGCAACACCAACATCGGGCCCCAGGTGTCCGCGCTGCGCTCCTCGGGTGCCGACGTGGTGGTGTCGTTCACCATCCCCGCCTTCACCGCGCTGCTGAGGCTGAACAGCCTGAAGATCGGCTACAAGCCGAAGCTCGTCGTGAGCAACGTCGGCTCGGACCCGATCACGCTGTCCGGGCTGCTCGAACAGTTCGCGAAGAAGAGCGGCGAGAAGGTCTCCGGCAGCTCCCTCATCGAGGGTATGGTCACCGACGGCTACCTGCCGTCGCTCGGCGAGGAGTCGAACGACTGGATCAAGCTGTTCAAGAAGGTGCACGACAAGTACGACCCGAAGGCGCCGTTCGACGGCAACGTCCTGTACGGCGAGGCGTCCGCGTACGCGTTCGTCCAGTCGATGATGAAGGCGGGCAAGAACCCCACCCGGGAGGACGTCGTGAAGGCGGTCGAAAGTGGGCTGCCGCAGGGACCCGTGGTAGCGCCGTACGCCTTCAGCGACAGCGACCACTCCGGCATGACCGGCGCCTACATCGGGGTCATCAACGGCGGTGAGATCGTGCGGAAAGGGCCGGTCTACGTGACGGACACCTCGCCCTCGGGCCCGGTCAAGGCCTACGAGGGAGGTGCGCAGCAGCCTCCGCCGAACGGCATACCCTCCCCATGACCACGCGGACCAACCGGTCGGGGGGG
>JBOHCT010000287.1:0-3185 GCA_050699055.1 Streptosporangiaceae bacterium
ACCTCGTCGAGCGCGTGCCGCAGCGCCGCCTCTGCCTCCTCCCACTGCGCGAGCTCGCCGACGTACTTGTCGGGCCGGGTCGCGAGCTCGGCCTCGAAGTCGGTGAGCCCGAAGTCGCGCAGCAGGTCGATCACGAAGCCGAGCAGGCTCGCCAGCTCGCCGGGAAGCTGCTCAGGGGTGCAGAAGATGTGGGAATCGTCCTGGGTGAGGCCGCGTACCCGGGTCAGGCCGTGGACGACGCCGGACTTCTCGTAGCGGTACACGGTGCCGAACTCGAACAGGCGCATCGGCAGCTCGCGGTAGGACCGCCCCCGCGACTTGTAGATGAGGATGTGGAACGGGCAGTTCATCGGCTTCATGTAGTAAGCGGTCGCCCCTCCAGCGCCCTCCTGGAGTTCCATCGGCGGGTACATGTTCTCCGCGTACCACCCCAGGTGGCCCGAGATCTCGAACAGCGTCGACTTCGCGATGTGCGGAGTGTTCACGAAGGAGTACCCGCCCTGCTCGTGCCTGCGCCTGGAGTACTCCTCCATCACCCGTCGTACGATGCCCCCCTTGGGGTGGAAGACCGGCAGCCCGCTGCCGATCTCCGGCGGGAAGGAGAACAGGTCCAGCTCGGCGCCGAGCCGCCGGTGGTCGCGTCGTTCTGCCTCGGCTACCAGGTCGAGATAGCCCTCGAGCGCCTCCGTGGACTCCCACGCGGTGCCGTAGATCCGCTGCAGCTGGGGGTTGCGCTCATCGCCCCGCCAGTAGGCGCCCGCGGTGCGGAGCAACCTGAACGCCGGGATCCGCCGGGTCGTCGGCAGGTGTGGTCCACGGCACAGGTCCGTCCACGCCCGCTCCCCCGAGGCGGCGTCGAGGTTGTCGTACATCGTCAGGACCCCGCCGCTCACCTCGACCGACGCCTCGCCGTCGGCAGACGCGTCCCCTTTGAGCTCGATCAGCTCGAGCTTGTAGGGCTCGGTGGCGAGCTCGGTCCTGGCCTCGACGTCGCCGACCGCGCGGCGGGAGAAGAGCTGGCCGGCCTTGACGATCCCACGCATCCGCGCCTCGATCGCCTTCAGGTCCTCGGGCGTGAAGGGCCTGGACACGTCGAAGTCGTAGTAGAAGCCGTCCGCGACGGGAGGTCCGATGCCGAGCTTGGCGTCGGGAAAGAGCTCCTGGACGGCCTGGGCCATCACATGGGCGGTGGAGTGCCGCAGGATCGCCCGGCCGTCCTCGCTGTCGACGGCGACGGGCTCCATGGCGTCGCCGTCGTCCAACTCCCGCCCGAGGTCGCGCAGCTCGCCGTTGACACGCGCGGCCACGGCCTCGAGGCCAGCCTCCGCGAGGACCTGCCCAGCCGTGGTACCAGCCGCCATCACGCGCTCGTGACCATTCACCGTGACGTGCAGCTTCGACGGGGACACCTACGACTCCTCCGGGTGCGTGGATGGACCGTGACGGCTACCGACGGCCTGGGACAGCCGTTGACAGCGTTGCTCTGATGCTAGCGACCTCGGTCCGACCGCCGGAAAGGATTATCAAGGTGACGCGTCGAGATGGAAGATGCCGGACTCGCGCCAGCGGTCCCCGGCGACCGCTGCCCCGTGGACCTTCGCCGCGTCCCACCCTCGTTTCCGGGTCGGCTACCGTCGAAGACGGCGGATGCGTTGAGGCGCGGTACCGGCACGGATGCGGACGGTCACGATGGGCGAGCCCCCTTCCCCGAAGCCGGGCGGAGACGCGTCGCCGATCCGGGTGTTCCTCCTCGACGACCACGAGGTGGTCCGTCGCGGGGTAGCCGGCCTGCTAGAGACCGAAGCCGACGTCACCGTCGTCGGGGAGGCGTCCACCGCGCGAGAGGCACTGGACCGCCTGCCTGCGGTGCGCCCGCAGGTGGCCGTGCTGGACGTGCGCCTGCAGGACGGCGACGGGGTGACGGTATGTCGGGAGATCCGATCCGCCATGCCCGACGTCGCTTGCCTGATGCTCACCTCATTTGACGATGACCAGGCCCTGATCGACGCGATCATGGCGGGGGCGGCCGGATATGTTCTCAAGCAGATCCGCGGGTCCGACCTGGTGGCCGCGGTGCGCACGGTCGCCGTGGGTGGGTCGTTGCTGGACGCGCGCAGTACCGCAGCGGTCCTCGAGCGGCTTCGTGCCAGGGCCGAGCGTGCGGAGGATCCACTCGCCACCCTGTCCGCGCAGGAGCGGCGGATCCTCGAACTCATTGGGGAAGGGCTGACCAACCGCCAGATCGGCCAGCGACTGTACCTGGCCGAGAAGACCGTCAAGAACTACGTGTCCAACCTGTTCGCCAAGCTCGATATGCGGCGACGCACACAGGCCGCCGCTCTCGCCGCTCGACTCAAGTCCGAGAACGACACGAGGGGGACTGGCTGAACGCGCTTCGCCATGTTCGTTACACCTCCACCGCAGAATGTGGCGGACGACCCTCGGCCAGGGACCTTCGGCCCTGAGGTCCGCGTCGGCGCGGCTTCCACCATGAAGCCATGGAAGCCGATCACACCGAGCTCAAGGCCCTCTCCCGGCAGGAGTGCCTCGCGCTGCTCGCCACCGTCTCTGTCGGGCGTATTGTTTTCACTGAGCAGGCGTTGCCTGCTGTCCGGCCGGTCGGCTTCGCCGTCGACGACGGATGCGTCGTCATTCGTTCCGCCGCCAGCTCCAAGCTCGCCACCACTCAGAACATGGTCGTCGCCTTCGAGGCCGATAGATATGACCCAGAGGCCCGGACGGGCTGGTACGTAACGCTCACCGGGCTTGCGCAGCCGGTCCGCGACCCCGACGACGTCTCCCACCTGAGGCACCTGAGGTTGTGTCCCTGGCCGCCCGGTCAAGGCGGCCGCTTCATCCGTGTCTGCCCGGCCATCATCTCCGGGCACCGCATTGCCAAAGACATCCAGGAGGGAGCCGACCGCGTCGACTAGGGTCTGTCTCCCAATCCTGGGCACCGCGCCGCAGGCTGAGGATTGGGAGACAGCTACGCGGGGCCGCCCTGCGGGCGGCCGTCGTGAACAGACAAAATTTGACCCGGGCTGGGCCAGGCGACGCCGATGGGTCTTGGTGCCGTAGAGCCCGTGAGACAGCTTGGTGCGGGGGCCGTGGGGTTGTGAGCCCGTGAAATGTTGCCGGTGAGCACGTGGAACAGATTGCCGAAGTTGTATTCCGGCCCCTCCTGG
>JBOHCT010000288.1:0-3130 GCA_050699055.1 Streptosporangiaceae bacterium
GACCCGGACACGGTGTACGCCGGGGTCGAGGATGCGGCGCTGTTCCGTTCGACCGACGGTGGCGGCAGCTGGCAGGAGCTTCCCGGCCTGCGTACCCACTCCTCCGGGCCGTCCTGGCAGCCGGGGGCCGGCGGCATGTGCCTGCACACGATCGTGCAGGACCCGCGCGACGCCGAGCGGCTGTTCATCGCGATCTCCGCGGCCGGCGTGTTCCGGACCGACGACGGCGGCACGACCTGGCATCCGAAAAACACCGGCCTGAGCTCCGAGGGCGTCCTCCCGGACCCGGAGGCCGACGTGGGGCACTGCGTCCACCGGATCGCGCTGCACCCGGACCGCCCGGACGTGCTGTTCATGCAGAAGCACTGGGACGTCATGCGCAGCGACAACGCCGGTGAGTCCTGGCACGAGGTCAGCGGGGATCTCCCCACCGACTTCGGCTTCCCGATCGACGTGCACGCGCACGAGCCCGACACCGTGTACGTCGTCCCCATCACCAGTGACTCCGAGCACGTTCCACCGGAGGGCAAGCTGCGCGTCTACCGCAGCCGGACCGGCGGCGGCGAGTGGGAGCCGCTGACGAAGGGCCTGCCCCAAAGCCACTGCTACGTCAACGTGCTCCGCGACGCCATGTCGGTCGACGGCCTCGACGAGTGCGGGGTCTACTTCGGCACCACCGGCGGCCAGGTGTACGCCTCCGCCGACGCGGGTGACAGCTGGGAACCGATCGTCCGCGACCTCCCTTCCGTCCTGTCCGTCGAGGCGCAGACCCTGCCGTAAGGGGACCCTGCCGTAGGGAACACTGCCGTAAGGAGCCTGCCATGAGCGGAGCGCCGGTAAGGGTGATGCTGCCGCAGCACCTGCGTACCCTCGCGCACCTCGACGGGCCGGTCGAGCTGGTCCTCGACGGCACTGTCACCCAGCGCAGCATCCTCGACGCGGTCGAGGCTCACTATCCGGTCCTGCGCGGGGCGATCCGGGACCAGACCACGCACAAGCGTCGCGCCTACGTACGGTTCTTTGCCTGCCGGCGGGACCTGTCCCACGAGGATCCGGACGCCCCGCTCCCCGACGAGGTCGTCCGTGGGACCGAGCCGTTCATGGTCGTGGGGGCGATGGCCGGCGGGTGATTCCCGGGCCTCGGCAACTCGAGGGTCTACGCTCTGCCTGTGCCGAATCTGCCTGTGCCGAATCGCTTCCAGGTCGTCCCGGCCGCCTACGTCCTGCTGCGCCGGGGAACCGGCAGCGGAACCGGCGGCGACGAGGTGCTCCTGCAGTTGCGGCAGGGGACGGGGTACATGGACGGCCACTGGGCCGCGGCCGCCGCCGGGCACGTGGAGGACGGTGAATCGGTCCTCGCTGCGGCCTGCCGCGAGACCGTCGAGGAACTCGGCATCGCGATCGATCCCGCCGACCTGGTCCCGTTGACCGGGATGCACCGCACGCGAGGCACCCACGAGGCGATCGACGAGCGCGTCGACTTCTTCTTCGAGTGCCGCCGATGGGCGGGTGAACCGCGGCTGGTCGAGCCGGAGAAGGCCGCGGATCTGCGCTGGTTCGCCCTCGCCGCCCTTCCGGATCCCGTGGTCCCACACGAGCTCTTCGTACTCGAGCGCCTCCGGGGCGACCACCTGCCCGCCGTCGTCACGTACGGCTTCTGAGCGGCTCGGCCTCGGGTTGTGCGAAGTCTGGGCGCTTCTAGACCCATCGACCTCGCACAACCCAGCTACCCTGCGGCGAGCGCGGTCAAGGACGGCGCGGCGGTCTCGCCGGCAGCGCCCGCACCAGAGTCGGCAGCGCCCGGGCCAGAGTCGGTAGCGCCCGGGTCCGCCAGCCGTACGCCGCCGACCGGGTCGGGCAGCCACAGCGTCGCGGTCCTGGGCCTGGCCGCCGAACGCCGCCCGGACACCGTCACCATCGCCTCCCGGGCGGTCAGGCGACCGTGCCCGTTGCCGAGACCGTGCCAGCGGCTGCCGGTCACCGCGAGCCTCGCCTCGCAACCCGGCCATGACCCGAGGACGAGCAGGACCGTGCCGCGTTCACGGAAGCGGGCAGCGAGCCGCCGGGACTGCGCGTCGTACGCCCGGGTGGGAGGTTTGACCAGCACGACGTCGAAGGCTTCGGCCATGGTGGCCACGACGGACAGCCAGCGGTCGCCGGGGTCGGGGACCAGGGCCAACCGGTCAAGGTCCAGACCAAGCTCCGCGGCAGCTTCGATCCCGAGCATGGGCATCCCCACCGCGGCACACCAGGACCCCTCCGCCGACGGGCCGGCCGCCAGCGCCAGGGCCAGGGTGGTCGACCCTTCGACGGCATAGCTCGCCCCCCGCCGCAGCCCGGGGTCGGGGAGCAGCTCGGCCAGCGCCGGCAGGGTGGGCAGAGTCGGCACTTCCTGCTCGGCACCCGTACGTAGACCCGACTCCGCCGATCGCCGCTGCGCGAACCGCCGGTCGACCTGCCCCGCCAGCTGCCCCGCCAGCTGGGCCCGCAGCTGCGCCACGGCCGGCTCTTCCCGGATTCCCACCACCCTCCTATGATCGAACACGTATTCGACAGTGTCAACCGCTGCCCCCTGCGACCACTGTGCGGGATGGGGCCGTCACAACATGTCCGGCCGCCGTTATGATGTCCCTGAGAAATCTCGGCGGAGGTACGCGTCATGACGGAAACGTCGCAGGCTCGGGACCGGCACGATCGTTTCCGAGGCGCCCGACCCGGGCACGGCTTGACCCCGCCCCCACCGGACACACCGGCGCTCACCGTCACGACCTCCCCCAAGCCGACGCCACCACCGTCCGCCCATCCCGCACCTCGAAAGGTCGAGCGGGATACGCCCCGGCCCCCCGCCCGCGAGACGGGGCAGGACGAGCCGAGGCGGCGTCGATCCCTGCTCGGAGTGTCCGAGACCCTCCTTCTCGCGCTCGTCGCCCGACACCTCGAATCGAACAGCGCGGATCCACTCCTCGACGATTCGGCCGCCACGCGCATGGTGGAATCCCTCGACATCGACGTCGCGCGCCTCGGTCAGGCCGTACGCCCGGTCCAGCAGGCCACGGCCCTGCGATGCACCCTCGTGGACCGGGCGACCCGCGCCTTCATCGACCGGGTCCCAGAGCCGACGGTCGTGACC
>JBOHCT010000289.1:0-3123 GCA_050699055.1 Streptosporangiaceae bacterium
CTCCAGTACCGCGCCGTACGCTCCCTCGCGCGGCTGCTGCCCCCCGACGTCCGCTAAGTGGCCGCACGCACGCCCGGCTCGCCGCGTAACCAGAGGCGCCTTCCACTCGTTGGCCGGATGTGGAGGCGCCGATGAGGGTCTGGCCTGGTACGCGCCGACGCGAACGGTTGGCGCGCCTGCTCGAGGGGGACGCGAGCGCGCGGGACCCCGAGCTCGCGCGGCTGGCCGATATCGCCTCGGGCCTGCGCGCGCTTCCGAGAGGAAAGCAGGGCCCCGCTCACCGTGCGGCGATACGAGATCGGCTCGTGGCCGAGGCGCGGGTGCCCGCCCAGCGGCGGGAGAGCGCGGAGAACGCGAGGCCCGCACCGTCGACCGTCCGGTCGCGGCCCCCCGCCCGACGCGCGGGGCCGTCGCCTCTCGCGCGGCACATACAACGCAGGTTCGTCGTCCTGAGCGGGGCGCTCAGCATCATCGTCATGGTCGTCGGCGCGGCGGTGGCCGCCGACCGCTCCGTGCCCGGCGACCCGTTCTACGAGCTGAAGCGCACCGCCGAGTCCACCCAGCTCGTCCTTGCGTCCTCGCAGGTCGCGCGAGGCAGACAGCAGCTGCGGTTCGCGTCCGCGCGGCTGTCGGAGATCAAGGCCATGACCACGAGGCACGAGCGGCACGGCCAGGCGGCCGCTCAGAACGGCTCCGCTCGGCTCGTCACGCACGCGCTCGCCGACATGGATACCGAGACGCGCGGCGGCGCGGCCACCCTGCTGGGCGCGTACCGCGGCTCGGCGGACATCGCGCCGCTCACCTTGATCGACGCCTTCAGCCGAGCCCAGGCGAGCGAGCTGTCCGCAATCGTGCCGAGGCTCCCCGAGGTGGCGCGGCCGCGCGGCCGTGAGTCGCTCGCGCTTCTCCATCGCATCGACGCTCGGGTCACGGACCTACTCGAAAGCGCGTGTCGCGCGGGCGCGGGATGCGCGAGCGTGCTCCGTGCCTCGGCGCCCGCCCAGGCGGCGCCGACCGCTTCGCCGACCGGATCGCCGACCGGGCATGAGGGCCAGGCGACTCCTCCCCACCGCTCACCCACGGAGCGCCCACGTACCGGTCCATCCAGCGGCTCTCCGCAGCGGCACCCCGCGGTTCCGCCCGCGGAGAGTGCGAGCGCGAGAACGGGTGAGGCGCGCAGCGAGCCGCCCGCCACATCGGTCCCCGGGCCCCCTGGACTCCCCCGACACCCTTCGCCTTCGCCGCCTGCGGCCGAACCGAGTCCGCGGCCCAGCCCGACCCGTCCGCGCCTCCCTCTTCTCCCACACGACCTGCGGAAGCCGCTGTCGTCACCCGGTGTGGACGGCTTCCTACCAGACGGAACCGCGAATTCCGAGACACGAGACTCTGGCGCGCCATAACCTTCGCGGTACTCGGTCGTTGGCAGGACACGTCATTTCCAGATGGTTGCCAGAAGTTGGCGGGTACTGCCGGACGGGGGACCGGCGTTCGCGTGACAAGGCCGCTCCGGCGGCGCTGATCCACAGGTGGCAGGGGACCATGACCCGACGGCATCTCGCGAGGCGACTGTGGAAGCCCGGTGCGCTCGCCCTCACGGCGGCTACCGTCGTTCTCACCACTGCCGGGCCCGCATCAGCAGACGTGTCGCACCGGCCGCTCACTCGGGGAGCCACGCGGGCATCCGCGCTCGAGCTTCAGCTGCGCGCGCCGATGTCCCTTGGGCCGCTCGGCGATCACGCCGACCTTTCTCTGGCCGACGCGCGCGGCACGACCAAGCACACGAACGCGTGCAAGGCCCTGCCGGAGAAGACAGCGGCCGACGCCCACATCGCCTCCGGCACCGGCGTCACGGAAGCCGCCGCCGGCCAGACACCGTTCGCGGCGCTGGACCGTTCGGCTCACGCCGACCTGAGCCAACCTGGCCCGAGTTCCGACGCGTACGGCACGATCCCCGACAACCCGCTGCTGTCCGGCGCCTTCGGGCCCGTGCACGCGGTCGTGCACAAGAAAGCCGGGGACAGCGGCTCGAGCGCGGAGATCGTCCACCTCGAGATCGGCCCACTCGGCGGCCAGCTCCCCTCCGGCCAGGCCGCGAAGCTCACCAAGCAGCTGAAGGGCGCCGCGGGCCAGCTTCAGGGTGCGCTCGAGGACGCGACAGGCGACAGCTCACCGGTGGAGCAGGTCCTGAGCAAGGTCATCCGGCAAAGCCCGGGCGGTTCGGCGGGGCAGCAAGCACGGGGGCTGAAGCAGGGGCTGTCCTCTCTCCAGGGTCGGCTGCCGTCCTTCCTCGACCAGCTCCCCCACGTGTCCCTTCTCGAGCTGGACGGCCTGCGGGCCGTCCAGACGATCAAGCACGTGAAAGGCGGCGTACGCGCCACCGCCGACTCGCGGCTCGAGTCGCTGGGACTGCTCGGCGGGATCGTTCAGCTCGACGGGTTCAAGGCGCACTCGAAGGCGTTCGCGAACGGCAGGCCGGGTGGCGCGCACGCCGTGTCCTCCCCGGAGACGTTCCACCTGAGTATCGGCGGCCTCGACGCCGTCCTCGACAGCAGCGGCCTGCATCTCCCCGCGCTCGACGCGCTGCCAGCGCGTGCGCGCTCCCAGCTCGAGGCACAGCTCGAGCCGGTCCTCGCGAACGTACTGAACATGCTGAGCCAAGGGGGCCTTCGGGTCTCCCCCGCCGCCCACCGCACCGACGCCGCGAAGGACGGCACGTCCGCGATCGCCGAGGGAGCCGGGCTGCTCGTCTCGTTCCAGCCGCCCGGGAGCAGCAAGCCCGCGCTCGCTCTTACCCTGGGTAAGGGCATCGCCTCCGTCGCGGCAAAGATGGGTACATGCCAGCAGGTAGCCCCACCCAAGCAGCCGCCCTCGCACGAGCGGCCGCCGACCCTCGCCTACACCGGCCCGCGGGTGCCGTACCCGACCCTGCTCGGCGCGGGACTGTTGGGGGTGGCGGCGCTTATCGGCTGCTCGCTTCTCCTGCGGCGCCGCCGCTCCGTCCGCGGGTGAGCGTCAGTGGCCGCGCAAGTAGGAAGGTGGACCAGGGAGCGGGTCAGCTGGGCGAGCACGGCAAGGCGGAGGAGGGAGGCGCACTGGAGGTGTGTCGACCGACGACCTCCGGGG
>JBOHCT010000290.1:0-3105 GCA_050699055.1 Streptosporangiaceae bacterium
GTCAGCAGCTGCGTAGGGCGGGGGTCAACCTGAACCTCGCGCCGGTCATGGACACCGTGCCCAAGCGCCTCGGCCGGGCCAACAAGCCGATCGGCTACTACTACCGCGAGTACGGCCACACCCCGAAGGCCGTGGCACCTCACGGCATGGCCTTCCTGCGCGGCATGCGGTCGGCCGGGGTACAGACGACCGCCAAGCACTTCCCCGGGCTCGGCCGGGTACGCCGCAACACCGACACGAGCTACGGGGTTACCGACAAGGTCACCACCCGCCACGACGCGTACCTGCGCCCCTTCCACGCGGCGATCGACAGCAGCGTCCCCGTGGTCATGGTGTCCGCCGCCCGCTACTCCGAGATCGACTCCCGGCACATCGGCCTGCTCTCCCCGACGGTCATGCGCGGCATGGTGCGGGGCGATCAGGGCTTCCACGGGGTGATCATGTCGGACTCGCTGACCGCGGCCGCGCTGAAGAAGGTCCCGATGGGCAGGCGGCCCGTACGGTTCCTCGCCGCCGGCGGGACCGTCGCGCTCACCGTCCAGATGCCGACGATCCCGACGATGACCGGCGCGGTCCTGAAGCGCGCCCGCAACCACCCGCAGTTCCGTACGAAGGTCAACGCGGCGGCGCGAAAGGTTCTCCAGGTCAAGGACCGGATCGGTCTGCTGCCGTGCTCACCCACGCCGTCGCCGCACGCCCCATGCACGATCTTCGGCGCGCCTGGCAAGGATCGGCTGGTCGGCACCGCCCACGCCGACGTCCTCTGCGCCGGCCGGGGCGATGACCACATCGCCGCGAAGGGCGGCAACGACGTCGTCAACGGCGGCCCGGGCGACGACTACATCGACGGTGGTGCCGGGGACGACATCCTCATCGGCTGGAGCGGCGCCGACCGGATCCACGGCAAGGGTGGATCGGACGTCCTCCGCGGCAAGGCCGGGCGAGACTTCCTCAGTAGCGGCGGCGGCCCCGACAAGCTTTACGGCGGCCCCGCCGCCGACACCCTGCTCGGCTGGTCGGGCAACGACCACCTGGTCGGCTGGGGCGGAGCCGACACGCTCCGCGGCGGCACCGGGAGAGACACGCTGCACGGCATGACCGGGCGGGACGTGCTCGAAGGCGGCTACGGCGTCGACACGCTGTTCGGCGACAGGCACGACGACAAGCTCTACGGCGGCCCGCACAACGACGTGCTGCACGGCTGGAAGGGCCGCGACCTCCTCGACGGCGGGCGCGGCGTCCACGACACCTGCGACGGCGGGCCGGGCAACGACCGCTTCCGCCACTGCGAGGGATAGGAGCCGCACCTCCAGCGGAGTGTGGCTGTGGGCCGGTCACTCAGCTGCGCCCCCTCCCCCGCCGGCCGCTCGATGTCGCGACCTTGCTGACGAGATGGAAGCGGCTGCCGCACGTCGACCCGGCCGCGCTGCGGGCGGACCTCTTCGTCACCTCACGTTGAGGTACCCCGATGCCTTGGGGACTGGCGCGCCGAGGTCTCCGATGCGCGGCGCGTGGGTGCTCGGGCCGTCCATCGACGCCCAGCCAACGAGGAAACGGCCGGAAGCCAGGCCGTCGCGAATCCCCGCCGGATCGAGCGGGCCGGCGGTGAGATCATCTCCCGCGGTCACCGCGACCAGCGCTCCTCTGCGGATGCGGACCAGCCGGGCCAGGCGTGGGGGCACGCCGGCCGCCAAGGTCTCCTCGCCTTCACCCACGGTGACCCTGAGCGTCGGCCAGAACGCCAGTAGGTCCGTCAGGTCCGCGAGCCCCACGGCGGGAAGCGGACGGCCAGCGGTCTCCGGCAACGTGGCGAATCCCAGCGCCCGGTGCAGGTCCGCGTCGGCGGTCACGCCCGCCCCGGACGATTGGACGTGGACGAGCATGGCCTCCCGTGGGGGTCCGCCGAGCAGCAGCGGCATCACCCTGTCCGCGAACCAGCCCGGCCACATCCCTTCCAGTTGGCGCGGCAGGTGGAGCGGAACGCCCATCGGCACGGTGAGGACGGTCGCGGCCGCCTGACCTGTGAACCCCGCCGCCTCAGCCACGGCGTCGGGCTCGTCCGCCCATCGTGAGGATCGGCAGTCGGCGTGGGAGGCGACGAGGAGGATCGGCTGACCCATGTGACCAACGCCGCCCGCGACGGGGTACGCGCACACGCTCACCCGCCGCCCGCCGAAGGAGAGGCCGCAGTCCCGGCACACGCCGCCGGCGCCCACCCGGCGGGCGAACACCTCGACGGCCTCGTCCCCCACGCGGATACGCACATCGGCGCCTACCTCGACGTCGGCCTCCGCGGTAGCGTCCTGCAGCGCTCGTCTCGAGCGCTCCGGCAACGTCCGCACCGTCCCACGCCACGCCCGCTCACGGTCCGCCGCACGCCGACGCCCAGTGCCCCCGTCCGGGGCACCGCCGCGGACGAAGAACACCACCATGACCAAGAGGATCAGCAGGCCCACACCGAACCACGCCGCCAACAGCGTCACCCCCACGGCAGGCGAAAAGTTCCCAGTGGCGCAGGCGAGGGCGAGTACGACACGGCCGCCATCTGTGACACGCCGACAGTGATGTCGCGGGCGTGCGCCGACAACGATGTGGTCGCCGCCACGGGCCTGTCATGAAGTATCCCTCGCCCTTGACGAGCGGCTTCCGGCGGGGGGCGGTGCTCTTGCCAGGGACGGCGGGCAGACGGAGACTGAGGTCCGGCCTGCTAGGGGACCAAGCAGCGGGGGAAGATCCCGCTGCCGGGGCCGAGCCCGACCGAACACCGCAGCCACATCCGCCCCGAGGGCAGGTCGACGCCTCCCTTCTGAATAGGGCTCCTGGGTTGGGACGAGGCCGAGGAGGTTTCCGTGGTCGCCATGGTGTCGGTGTTCGCCCTGGTCGCCGTCGTTCTTGTGGTGTCGGCCCTGGTCGCGGGCGTAGTGGAAGGTGCCCTCCTGTCGTTCCCGATGATCTTCCTGGGACTGGGGTTCGCTCTCGGGCCGCACGGCGCGACGATCCTCAACGTGACGGTCGACAGCCGGTCGCTGGAGACGGTCGGGGTGCTCACGCTGTCGCTGGTGTTGTTCCTGGATGCCGTGCATCTGGAGGTCGAGGACCTGCGGC
>JBOHCT010000291.1:0-3021 GCA_050699055.1 Streptosporangiaceae bacterium
GCGCTGATCCGGGACGGCAAGGCGTACGTCCAGGCGGGCGGTGGGGTGGTGGCGGACTCCGATCCGCATGCCGAGGAGCAGGAGAGCCGCAACAAGGCGGCCGCCGTACTGTCCGCGGCCGCGAAGGCCGAGACGTTCCGCAGGGCGGTCGGGTGACCGGGGGGCGCGAGCTGCTTCTCGCCTGCGCCGCCGTCGGCGTCGGGTCCGGGCTTGTGCTTGTCGCGGGCGGCCAGACGTGGGTCCGGGCCGTCGTCGACCTTCCGCAGCCCCTGCCGCCCGCGGCGTACTCACTGACCGGCAGGGACCTCGCTCCGCTGGCGTGGGCGCTCGGCCTCGCCGGCCTTGCCGGGCTGGCCGGTGTCGTCGCCACCCGCGGGTACGCCCGTCTGTCGATCGGCGTCATCCTCATGCTGGTCGGGCTCGCCGTTCCCGTCGCGTCGTATCTGGGGATCGGCGCGGATACCGTCCACCAGGCCTTGGCGACAACGGCGGTGCTTGTCCGGGGTGGGCACATGGCGGTCAGCACGACCGCTTGGTGGGCGGCGGCGTCCGCGGGAGGGCTTCTCCTCGCTGGTGGCGGACTTCACGTCGCCCTTCGGGGTCGGCGCTGGCCAGGATTGTCGCGTCGCTACGACGCACCCACGGCACCGCCGCGCCCGGCCGAGGACGACGCCGCAGGGATGTGGGACTCTCTGGACCGGGGCAAGGACCCGACGGTCCTCTAAGCTTGCCTGTGAACCTCGCGGGCGTCGGCCCTTCGGGCCTCCTGGCTTCGGTTCACGTGCTCCCGAGACTCCGCAGTCTTCCGCCCCCATGGCTGTGCCCCGCCGCCCCCGGTGACCCTCGGACGCTCCGCTCGGGAGCCTGCCCATCCTGGCGGGATCCGCAAGGCGTTCTAACGCGAGACGGCGGAACGACCGGCATTCGCGGCGACCACAATCGGCGATACCCCGGTGACGAAATGAGCCGGGTCGGACGAGAGAATGCCGTCGGCGCGGCATGTTCACCGCGCTCGCGGGCGCAGCGGAAGGGAGCATGGATGTCAGACGGTCACGGCTCGACCCCCGCCGCGTGGACGGCGGTCGTCCTCATCATCGCCGGTTTCGCCATCGGCGGGCTGGCAATGGTCGTCTCGGTGCCGACAGGGCTGTACATCGGCGCCACGCTCGTCGTCATCGGGCCCATCATCGGCAAGGTCATGCAGCTCATGAGGCTCGGTCACGAGCGCACGTAGCGGTGACGCGCGACGAGGAGCGAGCGCGTGCCGGACACACCCTTCAGCCAGCCTGGCGTGGTCCTCGTCATCGAGGACGAGAGGCCGATCGCCGACCTGGAACGCCTGTACCTCTCCCGTGAGGGGTTCGAGGTTCACCTCGCAGGCGAGGGGCGGGCGGCGCTCGACATGGCGCGGGGAGTGTGGCCGGAAGTGATCGTCCTGGATCTCAGCCTTCCCGACATGTCCTGGCTGCGGGCCTACCGAACGCTTCGGTCGGGCGTCGGGAACCCGCCTGTCGTCCTCACCCCGCACGGCACCGCCGAGCTGGCCGAGGCGGCGGCGCACGGCATCGCGGCCGGGGACGTGGTCGCGAAGCCGTTCAGTCCTCGTGATCTCGTGAGTCGGGTCCGGGACAAGCTGCGTCAATCGGATGTCCGCGGGCACGGTCCGCGGGTGCTCGCGGCCGGCGACGTCATGCTCGACGAGGCGAGCCGGGCCGTCATCTTGGGGGAGCGCCGGGTCGTGCTCACCGTCACCGAGTTCCGGCTCCTCGCGTTCCTCGTGAGCCACCCGGGCCGTGTCTTCACCCGGGGGCAGCTGCTCACCGGGGTGTGGCGAGGGTCCTCCGAGGTCGGCGGCCGCACGATCGACGTGCACATCGCACAGATCAGGGCGAAGCTCGGCCCCGCGACACCGATACGCACGGTACGTGGTGTGGGCTACGCGGCGGGTTAGCCCGTTCGGGAACGAACCCAAGCCAGGAGGCCCGAAGGGCCGACGCCCGCGAGGTTCACAGACAGGCTCAGGGGAGGGGCGTTCGCGTCCCCTATGTCGTCTCCCGCTACGATCGGGGAACACGAACCGGCGTGCATCGAGGGGACGCATCGGCGTGAGCGTGCTCGAAGACATCGTTGGCGGCGTGCGCGCCGACCTTGTCGAACGCGAACGACAGCTGCCGCTCGACGAGCTGAAGGACAAGGCGGCGAGGCGGCCAACCCCCAAGGACGGCGTGGCCGTGCTGCGCCAGGACAGGGTCAGTGTGGTCGCTGAGGTCAAGCGCTCCAGCCCATCCATGGGCGCCCTGGCCGACATCGCTGATCCATCCGCGCTCGCGCGTGACTACGAAGCGGGCGGCGCCCACGCGGTCAGCGTGTTGACGGAGAGGCGCTGGTTCGGCGGGTCGCTCGGCGACCTCACCGCCGTGCGGGCGGCCGTCGATGTGCCGCTGCTGCGCAAGGACTTCATCGTTGCGTCGTACCAGCTCTTCGAGGCTCGGGCCTACGGCGCCGACCTCGTACTCCTCATCGTGGCGGCGCTCGACCAGAACGCCCTCGTGTCGCTCATCGAGCGCGCCGAGTCTCTCGCGCTCACCCCGCTGGTGGAATGCCAGACCGCGGAGGAGGTGAGCCGCGCGCTCGACGCGGGGGCACGGGTGATCGGCGTGAACGCCCGCGACCTCGCCACCCTCGAGGTCGACCGCGGCGTCTTCTCCCGGCTCGCTTCTGTCATCCCCGACGGTGTCGTCAAGATCGCGGAATCTGGCGTCCGGGGGCCCCGCGACCTGCTCGCATACGCGAACGACGGTGCCGACGCCGTCCTCGTGGGGGAGAGCCTCGTCACTGGCCGAGACCCACGGGGAGCCGTGGCCGACCTCGTCACCGCGGGCGCGCACCCCGCATTGAGGCATGACCGCTCGTGACTGCTTACCCCGGTGTCGTCCTCCGTTCCGCTCCTCGCTCGCTGGCGCTCGCTGCGATGCTCGCTTTGGAGGCCACCTCGTGACTGCTTACCCCGGTGTCGTCCTC
>JBOHCT010000292.1:0-3012 GCA_050699055.1 Streptosporangiaceae bacterium
GCTCGGCGACGCGGGCAGCTCGCGTCCCTCGAAGCTCAGCCTCCCACGGCGCCGCAGCAGGCCGCTCACGGCACGCAGCGTCGTGGTCTTGCCGGCACCGTTCGCGCCCAGGAGAGCGGTCACGCCGCCGTCGGCGACGGCGAGGGCGACGTCGTGGAGGACCTGGCCGGTGCCGTACCCGGCGGTCACCCCCTCCAGCTCGAGCAGGCTCATCGTGCGCCCCCGAGGTACGCCTCGACGACGACCGGGTGCGCCTGCACCTCGGCGGGTGTGCCCTCGGCGATCTTGCGGCCCTCGACCAGCGCGACGACGTGATCGCTGACGGCGGCGATGAGTCCCATGTGGTGCTCGACGAGCAGGACCGTGACGCCGTACGCGTCGCGGATGGTGGAGGTCAGCTCCGCGAACTCCTCGATCTCGCCGTGCCGCAGCCCGCTCGCCGGCTCGTCCAACAGCAGCAGCCGCGGCTCGGCGAGCAGCGCGCGTGCCAGCTCGACCCGCTTCTGCGTCCCGTACGACAGGGCATCGACGCGTGTGGCGGCGAGGTGGCCGAGCGCGAGGTCGTCGAGAATCCCCAGTGCGCGTTCGCGGGCCCGCCGCTCCGCGGAACGCGTCCCCGGAAGCCGGAACGCGTACGAGAGCGGGCCGGCGGGCAGGCGCGCGTGGGCGCCGACCAACACGCTGTCGAGCACGTTCAGGTCGGCCGGGAGGGCGGGATGCTGGAACGTCCTGGCCACTCCGAGGCCCGCCAACCGGTGCGGGGCCAGCGCGAGCGCGTCGACCCCGAGGACGCGGACGCTGCCCGACGATGGACGGTAGATGCCGCTCACGCAGTTGAACAGGGACGTCTTACCGGCGCCGTTGGGGCCGACCAGCCCGCACACGATCCGGTCGGCGACGGCGAGGTCCACCGACTTGAGGGCGTGGACGCCGCCGAAGCTGAGCGTCAGGTTCCGCACCTCGAGTACCGGTGGGGCCGGCTCCGCGATCGTGCGGTCACCGGAGCGAGCCGCGGGGTGGGGCACCTCTGTCTCCCGTCTGCGCTGCGGGGTGAACGGATCGGTCGGCGGGCATGGATCCTCTTGGCGTTGTCCGGTGCCGCGCCCCCGCGCGGATCTGGTACCCACGTGTCGGGGCACTCGGGCCCCTCATCATCACTCTCGCGCTCGCGACGCGGGAGGTCATCGGCGATATTGTTAACCATCCTGGCGACGAACGACAAGGGACCTGCCAGGAACGGGCTAGATCGCGCCGCAGATGGCGCGCTCGTTGTCCTTGAGATGGTCGCGCATTTCCTTGCAGGCCGGCCACCATACGTCCTCGTCCACGTTTTCCGCGCGGAGCTCGTCCACGCCGGCCTCGTCCGCGCACTGCCTGGCCCGTGATCGGTAGTGCTCGAGGACCATCAGAAGGTTGCGGTGTTCTTGACCGAGTTTCGTGACGTCGAGGACGTGGCCCGACTGGGCCAGCGCGAGCTTGACCCCGCTCTCCAGGGCGTTGAAACAACGCGCCAACGGCTCGTTGTCGACGTCGCCGATCAACACCTCGTGGAAGCGCATGTTCGCGTGGATGGCGTCGCTGGGGCGCCGGCCGGGTGAGCGCTCCAGGTCGATCGCGGCCTCGAGGGCCTCTGTCGGCAAGGGGTACCGGAACCTCTTCAGGACGGTGATCCGCACCGCCTCGAGCTCGATCGGGATCCTGACCCGGTACAGGTCGCGCACATCCTTCTTGGTCAGCCGGACCACCTGGGCCGGCTTGTTCGGTGTCTGCCGCAGTATCCCCTCGGTCACGAGCGCCGCGATCGCGGCTCGCACGGTTGATCGCGAGACCGAGAACGCGGCGGCGACGTCGCCCTCGGTGAGCACCCCTTCGGGCGGGATGTTGCCGTCGAAGATGTCCTCCCGCAGGTACGCCATCACCTCCTCCACCGTCGATGAGCGTCGGATGGGGCGAGCGGTGAGGCGACCCGTCGTCGTCATGGGCACCATGATCTACCAACATGCCGCTGTACGCCAGTACCACAGGCGACCATTTGTTGTCCGACAATCCGATTGCCTGCCTACCGAACATAAGGGACAATACAACCATGTGAGTCAGATGACTCGGGGGGAAGGAGGGCGAGGACATGCACGCGACCTTCCAAGCGTTTCTCCCTCGACTCGCCGCGGCGGACGTTGCCGGGATGACCGTCAGCCTCCACACCCTCGCCGTGGCCGCGCTGGTGGTCTCTATCGGCGTGATCCTGTTGCTGCAGTCGACCCGCGTGGTCGGGAAGCTGGTATTCGTCGGGGCCGCCTTGGGGATTACGGCGGGCGTATCAGCGACGGCCCTGGCAGGCCATCTGATCTAGCGCGAACGGCGGTATCCCGGTTCTGGTCTCGTGGTAGGCACAGGGGGTGGGCACCGAACCGCCGTTGTTGCTTGCGCTGGATTTGACCGGCACCTTCGCTTTCGGGCTGAACGGGGCGCTGACGGCGGTGCGCGTCGCGCGGCTCGACGTGGTCGGCGTGGTGGCGCTCGGCATGATCACGGCGTTGGGCGGTGGGGTCATCCGGGATGTCCTCATCGGTTCGATACCGCCTGCCACGTTTCGGGACTGGCGCTACTTCGTCCTCGCCGCGGGCGGCGGACTGATCGCGTTCGCCCTCAGCCGGCGGCTGGATCGGCTGGAGATGCCGATCACGGTGCTCGACGCGGTTGGGTTGAGCGTGTTCGCGGTCATCGGGGCGAGCAAGGCACTGTCCTTCGGGCTCGGGATCGGGCCCGCGCTCCTGCTGGGGGTGGTCACCGGGGTGGGCGGGGGCACGATTCGGGACACCCTCGTCCGGCGGATCCCGTCGGTGCTGCGCAGCGAGCTGTACGCGATCCCTGCCCTGGTGGCCGCCGTGCCGGAGTTCGGGTACTCGGGCACCGGGCAGACGCCGCTCGGCCCGCCGACCGCGAACCCGTGGGCCCTCGACCGCACCTCCGGTGGTTCGTCCGCCGGGTCGGGGGCGGCGGTGGCCACGGGGG
>JBOHCT010000293.1:0-3009 GCA_050699055.1 Streptosporangiaceae bacterium
GAACGACGCGAGTACCGCGAGGGCGGCGGCCACGGCGAGTACGACGCACGGCCCCCATGTCGGGTGCAACCGCGGCACGGCCAACCCCGACACGACGTCCGGCACCGCGACGGTGAGGAGACCGAGAGCGGCACCCGCGGTGCCGCCGACGGCGCGCCAGCGATCCGGGTAGGCGGCCCCGCTCACCGACGCCACCACCGCGGCGATCATCAGCAGCAACCCGCCGACGAGCGTCGGTGCCTGCTGTTCCAGCAGCGTCCGCGAGAGCAGGAACGGGTCGTCCGAGGCCAGCGGCGCCACCACGAGCAGGGCGACGGCCGCGACGAGACCCGCGCTCAGTGCGAAGGTCACCCGGCCCTGGCGGCGAGGTGCCCCGCCGGCGGCCGTACCGGCGTCATCGCCGCGCGCCGCGCGCAGCGACCACGCCGCGACACCACCGGCGAGCATCGCGCAGGCGTGGCCCGCCACGAGCAGCCACAGACCGACGCCCGGATGCAACGGGGCCAGCGAGGTCGGCAGCACCAGCTCCGGTCGCGCCGAGTAGCTGACGTCCGTCGCGAGTTGCAGGTCCGACACCAGCCGCCCCGGGGCGAACAGCGCGACCGCCATCAGCAGTCCCAGCCCCGCCGCCGGCCGGCGGCGCCACGTCGCGAACAGCGCGCCCACCGGGGGAAGCAGGGCAAGCACCACGAACAGCGGGCCGGCCGCGAAGCCCGCGGGGTGGTCGGGGCGCACCAGGGGGAACAGCGGGCCGAGGATCTGCAGCAGCGCCGCCAGCACCGCGACAGCGACAGCCCAGGTCAACCGCCTCGTGCCGATGCCCTCCGACATCACTGCTGATCGCGCACCACCGGGCCGCGGGCGAGTGGCCGGGCCGGTACGCGACGCTCGGGTCCGCGCCGTCACTTCAGCGACGGTAGCAAGCGGCCCGGAACCTGTCGTCTCGGCGGAGACCGAGCGTGACCAACCGTCCTTTTCGATACTCTGCGTCGATGTCGACATACACCGAGAGAGTTCCTCGGCCGATGGTATTGCCGTCGGCCTCTGCTCTCCGTTAAAGTCGCCCGGTCCGTTGTCACGGTCCGGTCACGAACGCGGAACGGAGCCGAACCTTTTCGGCTTTGCAGCGTCCCCGAGCCACACCAGGTGCGACAAACCCAGGTGTGGAACGCGCCGCCCGCTTCCGCGCCCGCTGCTCGTCCCCCAACGAGCGGCGGCGGCCGGGCTCCCCGAGCTGCGGAAGGAAAGGCTTTGCCCGAGCGCCCAGGTCCGGCGTACCGACGTGTCTCCGCGATGGATGCCGACCCGTTCGAAGCCCACGCACCCGATCGACCCGACGACCAGCTCAACGCCGTGAGCGGCCGCCGAGTACGCGGCCTGCACCGCATGCCGGCCCCCTCCCCCGCGGCCCGCGGCAGAGTGGTCGTCGCCGCCGTCGCGATGGGAGCGCTGGCAGCGGCCGGTGCCGGTCTCGCGAGTCAGGACGCTCACGCCACGGCGAAGGGCGGAGCGGGCGACGGCGGTTCGGACGGCGGACCCGACGCCAGGGCGGCGATGGGCATGGGCGGGACCGCACCGGCGTCGCCCGAGGTCCTGCTGATGGCGAAGGCCTCGAATCCCTCCGCCGAGGTGTCTAAGCTCACGGAGAGCAAGAAGGCGATAGCCCAACGTGAGGCAGCCGAGGCGGAAGCGCGGCGCCCGAAGTTCGTCGTGCCGGCCCAGGGCAGGCTTTCCTCCGGTTTCGGCGGGCGCTGGGGCGCGTTCCACTACGGCATCGACATCGCCAACGCCGCCTACACACCCATCGTCGCCGCCGCGGACGGCGTCATCATCGACGCCGGACCCGCGCAGGGATTCGGGCTCTGGGTACGCGAGAAACTCTCCGACGGCACGATCCTCGTGTACGGCCATATGCACGACTACTCGGTGCACATCGGGGACCACGTCCAGGCGGGCGACCAGATCGCGCGTATGGGAGAACGTGGCGAGTCCACCGGTTACCACCTGCACTTCGGGGTGTGGAACCCCAGCGGAAAGAAGATCAACCCGCTGCCCTGGCTGCACGAGCACGGCGTCAGCCTCTAGGACTCGCGCTCGCCGGGGCGCCGGTGCACGAAATACCCGACGGCGACCCGCCACACGCCGCAGAACGCGCCACGCCGACCACGGCAACCCGCGCAACCACGCCCCGTCGCCCGGTGCAACCGCAGCAACGCCCGCCACGCCGCCACCATCCGGTGCGTCTCCTGCGCACTCGGCTCGCGCTCGATCGCGTCCAGGTACTCCGCGACGGCGTCTGCCAACACTCCGAACAGCACCTCGTCCACACCACACATCTCCTCCAGCACGGCCGTTATCGAACCTCTGTTCGAAATCAAGTACACACCAGGGGCACGACACTTCCCGGCCGGAGCTACAGCTTCTGGAGGGGGACGCTTCCGATGAGCATGAGGCGGACGGTGCCCGCCGAGCCGAAGTCGATGGTCGCGGTCGTTCGCGGGCCGGAGCCCTCGGTCGAGACCACGGTGCCGATGCCGTACTTGTCGTGGTTGACCCGGTCACCCGCGTCGAGCTTCAGCGCCACGGTGTTCTTCCAGTCCTGGCCCGCCGGGGATCGGGTGTCCCGCCCGGTCGAGCGCGACCGCCACTGCTCGCCGCCGAAGCGGGAGAACCCGCGCGGCGCGCTCGGCGCGACCTCCTCCGGTTCGGTGCGCTGCCAGTCGATCAGGTCGGCCGGGATCTCGTCGAAGAACCGGGACGCCGGGTTCATCACCGGCTGGCCCCACGCGGAACGCACGAGCGCGCGCGAGAGGTACAGCCGCCGCCGGGCACGCGTGATCCCGACGTACGCGAGCCTGCGTTCCTCCGCGAGCTCCTTCGGGTCGCCGAGGGCCCGGGAATGCGGGAAGACGCCGTCCTCCCAGCCGACGCAGAACACCACGGGGAACTCCAAACCCTTCGCGGTGTGCAGCGTCATCAGCGTGACGACGCCATCCTCGGAGTCGGGAA
>JBOHCT010000294.1:0-3005 GCA_050699055.1 Streptosporangiaceae bacterium
GGTCTGCGCTGGACACGCCGACCGGCGCCGCCACGTCCTTCCGCACCCTGTCACCAGGACGGGGGTTCGACTCGCCGTCCACGGCTCGGCGTGCCGATCAGAATCGAAGTCCCTGTCTCCCGCCTTGTACGGCCGCACCCGGTTCACGACGCGGTGGGCGAGAGAGCGGAGCCGTCGCACGCCACATGGGTTCGTGCCTGGCGTCCCACCCCACGCTTAAACGTGGCGGTGTCCTCGGATCCCGTGGTCGTCGATTTTGGGGTTCGGGGCCGGGGCGCCGAAGGAGGGTCAGGGCGGCTTCGAGGCTTTGGCGCAGGTCGACGGCGTCCGGAGCCGGTTCCGTCAGCGCGAGATAGTCCTGGATCGCCATCACGACGTGTGCCTCCGACGGAGCGGTGACGAAGGTGCCTCCGCGCGAGCCGACCTTGATGGCGACTAGACCGCTCGCCTCGAGGACACGGAGCGCCTCGCGTACGGTGACGCGGCTGACGCTGTATCTCTCGCACAGCTCGCGTTCCGGCGGCAGTCGGTCTCCTGGCCGGAGCCGGCCGGCATGGACGAGCGCGCGGATCTGCGCGGCGATACCTTGAGGCGCGCGCCGTCGCCCGCCAGGCTGCGGCTGCCCGCGCGGATGCGCGGATGGCGCGTTCCCCGGTTCGCCTGCGCCCGGGCCGTGCATACGGACCCCTCCCGAGATGGGCGCGATACCGGTTGTGTGCAGAGATCATCGTTGCGGTCCCGCGATGGGATGGCAAGCGTTGGTGCGAGATCTGTGGACAGTCACGAATGTCCTGCTCATGCGCTACTGTCCGGCCGCGCGTCCTTTGTCGCCCGTCGGCCAGTCGGGGCCGTCAGGGTCGTCGGGGTTGCCCGCCGCGAGGTCGTCGGGGACATCGTCGGGGACATCGTCGGGGACATCGTCCAGCCAGACCAGCTCGCAGTCCGTGGGCCGGCCGCGTCTCCGGGCCAGGTCCTCGGCGCTGTCGCAGATCCACGTCGCCCCGGACCCGCGTGCCGGAACGGCGACCGCCGTGCCGTCGGGCAGCTCCATGCCCCACGCGGTCACGATGGGCAGCCGATCGGACGGGTCGTAGCGGCAGAGCGCGAACAGGTGCGGAACGGCGTCGCTGGCCTCGGGCGGGAGGGTGTCACGGGTGTCCTCGTGCATCGGTAGCCCCTCACTCTGTCGCGGAACTACTCTGTATAGAACTTTCATATTAGCGAGTGGGAGTGTTCGCGCAAGCCTTCCGGCGAAACTGGGCGCACTGAGCTAGAGTTGAGGTGATCTCGCAAGTTCTACGAACGGTTGTCGCGGTGAGCAGTCCGACCGTACGTCGCCACCGGCTCGGCGCCGAGCTGCGCCAGCTCCGCGAGGCGGCGGGTCTGACAGGGGACCAGGTCGTCGCGAGCGTGGGCTGGGGATCCGCGTCAAAGCTCAGCAGGATCGAGAACGGCCGCAGCCGCCCCAACCTCGCCGACATCCTCGACCTGCTCGACCTCTACGGCACGACCGGCGCGCAGCGGGAGACGATCACCGCCATCGCCCGCGACGCGGCCAGCACTCGCGGCTGGTGGCGCTCTGTGGCAGACCTGGGGGAGCGGCAGCGCCAGTGTGCCGAGCTAGAGGCCGGCGCGGTCGAGATCCGCGAGTACCACCAGCTCGTGGTGCCCGGCCTTGTACAGACGCCGGAGTACACGCGGACCCGCGTCACTTCCGCTCTCGACGTTTACGGAAACCTCGACGTGGGGGCTGAGGTCGACGCTCGGCAGAGTCGCCAGGCGTTGCTTGCGGACGACGACCCGCCGCGCTACGAGGCCGTCATCGATGAGGCCGCCCTGCGCCGCCGGGTCGCACCGGCCGAGGTGATGCGCGGCCAGCTCCGGCGCCTGGTCGAGGCCGCCGGGCTGCCGAACGTCACGCTCCGGGTGCTGCCGTTCGACGCGCGGGTTGCGGACTACTACGTGCCGCACACGTCGTTCCTGTTCTTCCGGTTCGCGGACCCGGACGACCCGGAGGTCGTTCTGCTGGAGACGCTGACGAGCGACGTCCAGCTCGCCGACGAGGACGACATCGCCCGCTATAGACTGGTCTTCGACTGGCTGCGGGCGGCGGCGCTGCCTCCTGACGAGTCCATCGCCTTCCTCGCCGCGCTCGCGGATCGGTCGTGAGCAGTCTCGAAGGAGGCGCGCGATGTCCCCCTGCTTCAACCCAGCGACGCCCTGGCGTAAGAGCACGCGGAGCAACGCGAACGGCAGCTGCGTGGAGGTCGCGTTCGGGACGTGGCGCAAGAGCAGCCGCAGCAACGCGAACGGCGGTTGCGTCGAGGTCGCGGCCGACGCCAGGGCGGCGGGCGTACGCGACAGCAAGGACCGCTCCGGTTCGGTGCTCGCGGTGAGCCGCGAGAGCTGGTGCACATTCGTGGCAGGCGTCAAGTCAGGCGCGTACGACCGACCCACCTGACCGACCTCGATCACCCACGGACGACCGTTCGGTCGACTCGCTCTGCTGGTTCCCGTCAGAGCGTAGCGGCGCGATGGCCAGGAGCCAGTTCTGCAGAACAGCCCGGGTGATGCGGCGTAACCGCAAGGGACGCTCCGGCGATTACCACGCGTTCGGGGTTACGGACGGCGGGCGGAGGGTTGTCGTGGTGGTCGCTTGGTGGGCAGACCGACAGCGCTTTCGTCCGATCACAGCATGGGAGAGGCGATGAGCGACAAACCACCGGAAGAGATGACGGAAGCCGAACTGGCCGACTACTACTACGAGCACCGCAACGACCCGGACATGGTGGGTGAAGAGGTGGAGTACATCCCGCCCCGGGCTGCGAGGATCGGTGTGCGGTCGAGCTTCGACGAGGAGCGCCACATCCGCCAGGCGGCCGAAGAAGCGGGGCGCCTATTCAGAAGGGGTGAATCCTTCGCGGTAGAAGAATAGTCCGGTGACGGCGTGGAGCAGCTGGTGATATTTGTGGATGGGGCAGCGGTAGCGGCCGCCTTCTTCGGAC
>JBOHCT010000295.1:0-2957 GCA_050699055.1 Streptosporangiaceae bacterium
CCTACAAGGAGCTCATCGAGGAGACGGACTGGTCGAAGTACGGGCGCGGGCGCGACGAGCGGTGCAGCAACTGCATGGCGCACTGCGGGTACGAGCCGACCGCGGTCATGGCCACGACCTCCTCGCTCAAGGAGTCGCTGCGCGCGCTACGCGGCAGCTGACCCGATCGCGCCGATCCGGATCGCGTCAGGGTGGCCCCGCCGCGAAAGGTCGGCATCAGGGTGGCCCCGCCGCGAACCGGGAAGCCGGCCGGGCGGGGCCGCGCACCCGCACCTGGACCTGCACGCGACCGGTCGAACCACGTATGCTCGGAACGGTTCGCCTCAACGGAGAGGGCACCCGAAGGCCACCACGAGTTCCTCGACCAGGGAAGGAAGGCCGCGTGTCCACGCCACCTCAAACGCCCACTCCGTCCGGAACTGCCCCCTCCCCCGCCCCGCACGGTGCGTCCGACCCGCCTGTCCTGGACAGCGGGTTGCGGGTGCTCCTCCTCGAGAACATCCACAGCGACGCCTCCGCCCACCTGCGCGCCGAGGGGCACCACGTCGAGACCGAGAGCGGAGCGCTCGACGACGCCGCCCTCCTCGAACGGCTCCCGGGGGTCAACGTCCTCGGGATCCGGTCGCGTACGCAGATCACCGATGACGTGCTCGAACACGCACCGGACCTGCTCGCCGTAGGCGCGTTCTGCATCGGCATCAACCAGATCGACCTACCGGCCACGACCCGCCGTGGCATCGCGGCGTTCAACGCGCCGTTTTCGAACACGCGTAGCGTCGTCGAACTGGTGCTGTCCCAGATCATCTCCCTGACCCGTCGGCTCACCGACAAGAGCAGCGCGATGCACGCCGGGGTCTGGGACAAGTCGGCGACCGGCAGCCACGAGGTCCGCGGACGACGGCTCGGCATCGTGGGGTACGGCAACATCGGCAGCCAGCTGTCCGTCCTCGCCGAGGCCCTGGGCCTGTCGGTGTACTTCTACGACACCGCCGACAAGCTGGCGCTCGGGAACGCTCGTCGCTGCGACTCCCTCGAGGAACTCCTGCAGTCCGTCGACATCGTCACGCTGCACGTGGACGGCCGGCCGGGGAACAGCGGCCTGTTCGGCGAAACCGAGTTCGCCCAGATGCGGGACGGCGCGATCTTCCTCAACCTGTCGCGGGGCTTCGTCGTCGACCACGCGGCCCTGCGCAGCCATCTCGAGTCCGGTCACCTGACCGGAGCCTCCATCGACGTCTTCCCGCAGGAGCCGAAGAGCCGCGGCGAGGAGTTCGTCTCGGAGCTGCGGGGCCTGCCGAATGTCATTCTCACCCCGCACATCGGCGGCTCGACCGAGGAGGCACAGCAGGACATCGGCGGGTTCGTGTCCGCCAAGCTGGCGAACTTCATCAGCGAGGGCGACACTTCGCTGAGCGTCAACCTTCCGGCCCTGAACCTGCCCGAGCGCAACGGGGCCCACCGGTTGCTCCACATCCACCGCAACACCCCCGGCGTCCTCGCGGCGCTCAACGGCGTCCTCGCCGACCATGGCGTCAACGTCGAGGGGCAGACCCTCGGCACCCGGGGCGAGGTGGGTTACGCGATCACCGACACCGGCGGGGAGATGGATTCGACGGTCATGGACGCCGTGAACAAGATGTCCGAGACGATCCGGGTCCGGCTATTGTCCTAGCCGGATCGGCCTGAGCGGGTCTTCGGCCCGAGCCTGCCCGGCCGGTGGCTCGTCCGGCCGGCGGCTCGCCGCTCACGACTCGCCGCGCTGGCGCTGGGCGACCGCCCGATCGGCGTCCCGCTTGGACTGCCGCTCGGCGATCGCCTGCCGCTTGTCGTACGCCCGCTTCCCCCGTGCCAGCGCGATCTCGATCTTCGCCTTGCCGTCGGAGAAGTACAACGACAGGGGTACGAGGGTGACCCCGCTGTCCTGCGTCTTGGCGGCGAGCCGCCGGATCTCCAGCCGGTGCAGGAGCAGCTTCCGCGAGCGGCGCGGCTCGTGGTTGGTCCAGGTGCCCTGGGTGTACTCCGGAATGTGAGCGCCCTGCAGCCAGACCTCGCCGTCGAGGACGACCGCGTACGCGTCGGCGAGACTGGCCCGACCCGCCCGCAGGGACTTCACCTCGGTCCCGGACAAGACGATGCCGGCCTCGAAGGTCTCGTCGATATGGTAGTCGTAACGAGCACGGCGGTTCCGTGCCACCATCGTGCGTCCACGTTCCTTGGGCATCTGGCCATTGTCCCGCACACCGCCATGTCACACGCACCCCACCGCCCGTACCGCGCCGCCCTGGCGCCTGGCCGCGCCTGGCCCGTACGGATGATCACGTAAACGTGGCGCGGGGCACCCTCACGTGGTGTCGGCACCACGCGAGGGTGCCACTGACCACGTAAACGTGATCATTTGCGGCGCCGGTCGGGTCAGAGCCAGCCCATCGGGTCCACGGTCGACCCGTTCTCGTAGACCATGAAATGTAGGTGACAGCCGGTGGCGTACCCGGTCTCGCCGACGTACCCGACGACCTCGCCCTGGCTCACGTACTCCCCCGTCGAGACCGCGTACCCCGACATGTGGTTGTACGCCGTGACAACCGACACTCCGCGCATCTGGCCGTCGGAGACCAGCAACCGGTTGCCGTATCCCTCGTTGTAGTACCGCGAGATGACCCGGCCGGACGCGGCCGCATGGATGGCCGTGCCGCACCCGACGCCGAAGTCGGTGCCGTCGTGCAGCTTCCACACGTGCAGGATCGGGTGAAAGCGCCTGCCGTACGGGGACGTGATCGGCCCCTGGACGGGATAGATCATCGGGCTGGCGCCGGAGGAGCCGCCGTCGTCGGACGAGTCACCATCGCCGGAGGAGTCACCGCCGTCCGACGACCCGCCATCGTCGGAGTGGTCCTGCTGCCGTTCCCGTTCGCGGCGTTCGCGGCGCTCCTGCTCCTTGCGTGCGCGCTCCTTGAGCA
>JBOHCT010000296.1:0-2948 GCA_050699055.1 Streptosporangiaceae bacterium
CGGCAGGCCCACGTCGGGCGCGCCCGGCCGTGGCGGGGGCGGTGGCGGTCCTGGCGTTGGCCCCGTCACCCGCGGCGCACCTCCCCGCGGGGGGCGACGTGGCCGCGGCGGCACGCAGGGAGCGTTCGGCCGCCCCGGCGGGCGGCCCTCGCGGCGCAAGTCGAAGAAGCAGCGCCGTCAGGAGTTCGACAACATGCAGGCTCCGACCATCGGCGGCGTCAAGCTCCCGCGGGGCAACGGTCAGGTCGTTCGCCTTCCGCGCGGCTCCTCGCTCGCCGACTTCGCCGACCGCATCGCCGGCAACCCCGCCTCCCTCGTACAGGCCGCCCTGCACCTCGGCGAGATGGTGACGGCCACCCAGTCGGTGAGCGACGAGACGCTGCGGCTCCTCGGCCAGGAGCTCAACTACAACGTCCAGATCGTGAGCCCCGAGGACGAGGACCGGGAGTTGCTCCAGGCCTTCGACATCGAGTTCGGTCGGGACGAGGGTGACGCGTCGCAGCTCGAGGCGCGACCGCCGGTGGTCACGGTCATGGGCCATGTCGACCACGGCAAGACCAAGCTCCTCGACGCGGTCCGCAACACCAACGTCGCGGGCGGGGAGGCCGGCGGCATCACCCAGCACATCGGTGCCTACCAGGTCTCCACGGAGGTCGAAGGCGAGGAACGCAGGATCACGTTCATCGACACTCCGGGCCACCAGGCGTTCACCGCGATGCGTGCCCGCGGCGCCGAGACCACCGACATCGTCGTACTCGTCGTCGCGGCCGACGACGGGGTGAAGCCGCAAACGACGGAGGCACTCGACCACGCCCGCGCGGCCGGCGTCCCCATCGTCGTCGCGGTCAACAAGGTCGACAAGGAGGGGGCCGACCCGGCCAAGGTCCGCGGCCAGCTCTCCGAGTACAACCTCATGCCCGAGGAGTACGGCGGCGAGACGCTCTTCGTTGACGTGTCGGCGAAGGAGGGGGACGGCCTCGACAGTCTTCTCGAGGCGATCGTCCTCACGGCCGACGCGGCACTCGACCTCAAGGCCAACCCCAAGCAGGATGCCCAGGGTGTCGCGATTGAGGCCCACCTCGACCGCGGTAGAGGGGCGGTCGCGACCGTGCTCGTCCAGCGTGGCACGCTCCGTGTGGGCGACGCGGTCGTCGCCGGCGATGCCTATGGTCGCGTGCGCGCCATGCTCGACGAGAACGGGGTCAGCCTGGAGGACGCGGGGCCGTCACGGCCGGTCTTGGTGGTCGGCTTCACCGCCGTGCCGCGGGCCGGTGACAACTTCCTCGTCACTCGGGAGGACCGGGTCGCCCGCCAGATCGCGGAGCGTCGCGAGGCACGGGAGCGTAACGCCCAGCTCGCGCAGAGCCGCGGCCGGCGCACCCTCGAGGAGATCTTCAAGGACTTCGAGAAGGGCGAGGTCGAGGAGCTGCGACTGATCGTCAAGGGCGACGTGTCCGGTTCTGTCGAGGCGCTGGAGGACGCGCTCACCAAGCTCGACGTCGGCGAGGAGGTCAGCCTGCGGGTGCAGCGCCGGGGAGTCGGCGCGATCACCGAGGACGACGTCAACCTCGCCGTCGCCTCCGACGCGATCATCATCGGGTTCAACGTGCGGCCGGAGAGCAAAGCCCGCGAGCTGGCCGCGCGCGAAGGCGTCGACGTCCGCTTCTACTCCGTCATCTACCAGGCCATCGACGAGGTCGAGGCCGCGCTCAAGGGCATGCTGAAGCCCGAGTACGAAGAGGTCCAGCTCGGCACAGCCGAGGTGCGCGAGGTCTTCAAGGTGCCGCGGATCGGCAACGTCGCGGGCTCCATGGTCCGCTCCGGGACGATCAACCGCGGCAGCAAAGCGCGCCTCATCCGCGCCGGCAGGGTGGTCGCCGACAACCTGTCGGTGAGCTCGCTCAAGCGGTACAAGGACGACGTCACCGAGGTGCGCGACGGCTTCGAGTGCGGTATCGGCGTGGGATACAACGACGTCAAGGTCGACGACGTCATCGAGACCTTCGAGATGCGGGAGAAGCCACGGGGGTGAGAACGCTCTAGCCAGACCTTCCCGCAGGCTGTGCCGGTCCGCGGTCGGCACACACCGGTGAACCGGGGGCGTCATGTACATCGGTGCGTTGACCCTCGACCTGCTGCTCGGTGACGTGCGGTCACTCAAGCAGAAGCGGTCCGCCGTCCGTCCCGTGGTGGCGGAGCTGCAGCGCCGCTTTCCTTCGACGGCGGTCGCCGAGACGGGCCATGTCGACCTGTACCGTCGTGCCGAGATCGGTGTCGCCGTCGTGTCGTCGACCCCCGCCCACTGCAGAGAAGTTCTCGAGGCGTGCGAGCGGCTGGTCGCCGGGCGCCCCGAGATCGAGCTGCTCTCCGCCTGTCATCGACTGTTCAACAACGAGGACGGGTGACGTACCCCCGAGGAGGGAGGGCCCATGAAGCCCGACCGGGCGCGAAGACTGGCCGACCGCATCCGCGAGATCGTGGCGTCCATGCTGGAGGGTCGGGTCAAGGACCCTCGTCTCGGTTTCGTGACGGTCACCGACGTGCGGGTGACCGCGGACCTGCGCGACGCGACGGTCTACTACACCGTGTACGGCTCCGAGGAGGAGCGTGCGGAGACGGCCGCCGCCCTCGACAGCGCCAAGGGGGTGCTTCGTTCGGAGGTCGGCCGGCAGACCCGCGTGCGTCACACGCCTAGCCTCACCTTCGTTGTCGATGAGGTGCCCGCGGGCGCCCGGCACATCGACGACCTCATCCAGCGGGCGCGAACAGTCGACGCCGAGGTGGCGCAGGTCGCGGAGCACGCGCGACCGGCGGGCGAGCCCGATCCGTACCGGCGTGAGGATCTCGCGGAAAACGACGGCGCGGGGAGCGGGGAAGCGGGATACTTCGCTTCGTGACGCTGCCAGACAGAGTTGCTTCCGGGGTTGGCTCAGGGGTTGGCTCAGGGG
>JBOHCT010000297.1:0-2909 GCA_050699055.1 Streptosporangiaceae bacterium
CCCGGGGGGTGGCCCAGGTCGTCCGGCCGCGTGGGATCGCGGCGCTCGGAGCTTGCTTGTGAACCTCGCGGACGTCGGCCCCGCGGGCCTCCTGGCTTCGGTTCACTTACTCCCGAGACTCCGCTGCGACCCTGCGGGCCCTCGGACGCCTTCGGCGCCTCTGGCTCCTCGGCTCTCGGACGCTCCGCTCGGGAGCCTTGCGGCTTCTCCTCGAAGTTGACCTTCTTGAACTGCTTGTTCATGGAGCGGATCAGGAAGTACAGGATCACGCCCAAGCACGCCACGATGCCGAAGGCGAGCAGCCCCGGCTCGGCGGGCCCCGCGGTGAGCACGTGCCCCGCGACGAGCGCCAACAGCGTCATGTCATCACCTTCTCCCGGATCCCCGCGAAGAGGTCGTCCTCGGGCAGGGTGGGGTCGAAGAGCGAGCGCGCGAGGTGGTAGTCCTCGGTCGGCCACACGGCGCGCTGGATCTCCAGCGGGCAGGCGAACCAGTGCCCGCTCGGGTCGACCTGGGTGGCGTGCGCGAGCAGCGCGCGGTCACGGGTCTCGAACCACTCGCCGCACGGCACCCGCGTCGTCGCCTCGATGCCCCGCCGGTCGACCCACTTCTCGAGCCGCTCGCCGTACGGCGACTCCAGGCCGGCGTGGGCCATGGCCTCGTACAGGGCACGGAAACGCGGCTTGTTGAACGAGCACTGGTAGTAGAGCTTGAGCGGCTGCCAGGGCTCACCCGTATGCGGGTAGCGGTCGGGGTCGCCCGCCGCCTCGAATGCCTCGACAGACACCCGGTTGCACATCACGTGGTCGGGGTGGGGGTAACCGCCGGTGTGGTCGTAGGTGAGGATGACGTGCGGCCGGCACTCCCGTACGAGGCGCACGAGCGGGGCGGCGGCGACTTCCGGCGGCTGCAGCGCGAAACACCCCTCGGGCAGGGGCGGCGGCGGGTCGCCCTCGGGGAGCCCCGAGTCGACGAACCCCAGCCACGCCTGGCGGACCCCCAGGATCTCCCGCGCCCGCTCCATCTCCTCGCGCCGGATGCGGGACAGGTCTGCCCGCACCTCGGGCCGGTCCATCGCGGGGTTGAGGATCGATCCCCGCTCGCCGCCGGTCAGGGTCGCGACGACGACGTCGACGTCCTCGGAGACGTAACGGGCCATCGTCGCGGCGCCCTTGCTCGACTCGTCGTCGGGGTGGGCATGAACGGCCATCAAACGCAGCTGCTCGCTCACTCGGCAGCGCTCCTCACCATGAAGCACGAAGGACCATTGTCAAAGGGGGGCCGTCACCGACAACAATTGTCTCTGACGGGTGCTTCCAGCCGCATGTAGATCCCCGGTAGCAGGAGGGTCCGCGGACACGGACGCCCGGCCGCCTGCGATCGAGCCCCGCGGAGCGTAAGGAGGATCACATGCGGAGGGCAGAGCCAGCCGGAAGCCACACCGCACGCGGGCCCAGCACGCAGCACTGCCGGACGCAGCACCCTTCGTCAGGCAGTAGCCTATCTGGTTCAGGCACCGACAAGCAGTTCGCCGCGTACAAGGGAGCGACGTGACCGAGACACAGGGCAACGTCACCTGGTTGACTCAGGAGGCGTACGACCGGCTCAAGACTGAGCTGGACTACCTCTCCGGCCAAGGCCGCACCGAGATCGCCAAGCGCATCGAGGCGGCGCGCGACGAGGGCGACCTGAAAGAGAACGGCGGCTATCACGCCGCCAAGGAGGAGCAGGGCCTGCAGGAGGCACGCATCCGGCACCTCCAACAGCTTCTGGAGAACGCCAAGGTAGGCAAGCCGCCGCCGGCCGACGGCGTGGTCGAGCCCGGGATGAAGGTGACGATCCGCTTCCAGGACGACGGCGACAGCCTGACGTTCCTTCTCGGCTCCCGCGAGGACACCGGCCTCGACATCGACGTCTACTCCGCTCAGTCGCCGCTCGGCACCGCCATCAACGGGAAGAAGGTCGGGGACACCGCGGCCTACGACCTCCCGAACGGCCGCGAGCAGGCTGTCGAGATCACCGAGGCCATTCCGTACGCCGGCTGAACGACGCCTCCCGCCGCCTGTGGCGTCGTGCGCGCGACAGCGGCTACGGCGGCACACTCAGTGCACGTGAGGGCCCGGACCATGGGCCGCGGCGGCGTCGACCAGCGGCAGCGTACGGTACGCGACCGGCGTGGCCAGTGCGATCACCGTTGAGGTGCGTAGCACGCCCCCGACGCCGACGATCGCGTCGATGACGCGTTGGAGGTCCTCGTTCGACCCGGCGGCGACACGGCACAGCATGTCCCCCTGGCCAGTGATCGTGTGGGCCTCGAGCACCTCGGGGATGGCGGCGAGGCGCTCCGTGACGGGGTCGTGCCCGCCTGCCTGGCGGATCTCGAGCGTCACGAACGCGGTGAGCCCGTAGCCTAGGGCCGCGGGGTCGACGTCGGGCCCGAAGCCACGCACCACGCCGCGCGCCAGAAGGCGGTCGAGCCGCGCCTGGACCGTCCCCCGGGCGACGCCAAGCCGACGCGAGCACTCGAGGACGCCGATGCGCGGCTCGGCGGACAGCAACCGCACGAGCCGTGCGTCGAGGTCGTCGATGGCCATGCGCGTCTCCTCCCTGGCCAGGGTGTACAGAACGTCGAGCAGGTCGGCCCTACGACTGTACAGACTGACCAGCGTCCGGCGCGACTGTTGCGCATCCTGACCCGCAGACGGATGCTACGTCCAACGAGCTGTCCCCGCCAGGCAAGGAGCGCGCGATGGCAGAGCCCACGACAGCGACCGGCCCAACGACCGGCCCGACGACCCGCCCAGCGAGCGACTCAACCGGCGACGAGGCCTTCCCCGTGGAGGGCATGGACGCGATCGTCTTCGCGGTCGGCAACGCCAAGCAGGCCGCCCACTACTACTCGACCGCGT
>JBOHCT010000298.1:0-2823 GCA_050699055.1 Streptosporangiaceae bacterium
CCGCCTTGCCGATGTCCTCGACGCCATCGCCGCCATCCATGCCCACCTGGGCCGTGGAAGCCTCGACGATGGACTGGTCTTCGACGCGGTCCGCGCCCGGCTGATCGAGCTCGGGGAAGCCGTCAAGCACATCGACCCCGACATCCTCGCCGCCGAACCCGACATCCCCTGGCAGGACGTGGCCGGCATGCGGGACCATCTCGCCCACCGCTACTTCGACACCGCCCACGCCATCGTTCGCGGCACTATCGACAATGACCTGCCCACTCTGCACGCCGCCGTCCAACGACTCCACCAACGCCACAGGTCCTGAGTCCCGATGACGCCGACGCCGGGACAGACGAGGTCGGCAGGGGCCAGGTCGCCTCGTGCACGACGTCGCCAACGGCGACCTCTCCAAGGTCGCGAAGGGCGTCGGCTCGACCGACGAGCCGGGGTTCAGCTAGGGCCGGGGCGTGCCGGCCCCCTCGGAGGGCAGGAGCGCCGCGACGGCCGTTCGAATTGGCGCGAGGTCGATATCGGCAGCGATCGATGCTTCGTCGGGCTGGCCGTTCAGGGGCTTTTCGACGCCGAGGAGGGCGCGGAACAGCCGCGGGTACACCGTGCGGCCGAGGAGGTCGTGGGTGATCTCGGTGCTGGTTGACGGTGCGAGCTGGCATCGCTCGCTCAGGAACGCCGCAAGACGCTCATGCGTCGTGTCGAAGATCGCGTCGTAGTACTGGGCCGATGCCTCTGGGAGCCTGCCGGCCTCGGTGATGCCCAGACGGCAGGTCCGTAGCGCGGGCTCCCAGAGGAGCAGCTGCAGGAACCGACCGCAGAACACGACGACCGCCTTCGCGGTGTCCTCGCCGTAGGCGTCGGGTGTCTTGAGCTTCCCGAGGTACAGCTCGCGGACGAGATCGACGACGGCGAGAAAGAGCTTGTCCTTGCTCTCGAAGTGCGCGTAGAGGCTTCGCTTCGACGTCGCGGCACGCGCGGCCATCACGTCCATCGACGCGCGTTCGAAGCCCATCTCGAGGAAGACGTCCTTCGCCGTCCGCAGGATGTGCTCCCGCAGCTCACCACCGCGTCGCGCCACACGCACTCCCTTGCGACAGAGTAGACGGTACGGTACCGTTTACTTCAGTAATGGTACGGCTCAGTCTACTTCTGGTCCCATCAACAGGGAGAGTCACGTGATCGTCATCACCACGCCCACCGGCAACATCGGCCACCAGGTCCTCGCGAACGTCATCGACGGCCGCGAGCCGATCCGCGTGATCGCGCGCGACCCCTCTCGCGTACCCTCGCACGTGCGCGAGCGGGTCGAGGTCGTGCAGGGGTCGCACGGCAACATCGATGTCCTCAACCAGGCGTTCGCGGGCGCCGACACCGTGTTTTGGCTCGTACCCCCGGATCCGCACGCCGAGAGCATCCAGAACCACATCCTCGACTTCATCCGGCCAGCCTGCGAGGCGATCAACGCCCAGGGCGTCAAGCGCGTGATCAGTGTCTCGAGTCTTGGCCGCGGGACAGCCAAGAACGCCGGGCAGATATCAGCGATATTCGCTATGGACGACCTGATCGAGAGCACGGGCGTGAGCTACCGCTCGCTCGCCATGCCCGGGTTCATGGACAACATGCTCCGGCAGGTGGAGCCGATCAAGAGCCAGGGGATGTTCTTTTCGACGATTTCCGGGGATCGCAGGGTCCCGACCTGCGCCACTCGCGACATCGCCGCCGTCGCCGCCACGTTGCTGCTCGACGAAGCCTGGGGCGGCCAGGAAACCGTCCCGGTACTCGGACCCGAGTATCTGTCCCACACCGACATGGCGCAGATCATGAGCGAGGTGCTCGACCGACCCATCCGCTACCAACAGGTCCCTGCTGAGGCCCACAAGGCCACCCTGATGAGCCACGGGATGACCGAGCCATGGGCGCAGGGACTCGTCGACATGACGGCCGCGGTCGATCAGGGCATCTACGACCTCGAGCCGCGCACCCCGCTGTCCGCCGCTCCCACCACCTTCCACGCGTGGTGCGAGGAAGTACTCAAGCCAGCCGTCCTGGCCGAAGAGCCCGTTGCATAGATCAGAGGAGCACGTCCGCGGTGACCTCCGAGCGCGCGTTCAGGCTGGCGAGGTCGGCGGCGGCGCGCCCGGACAGCCACCCCTCCCGGTCGTAGGCACGGGAGACCGCGCGCTGCTCCAGCTCGGGAAACATCGCGTCGACGGCCCGGTCCACGGCGTGGTCGCGGGCGGCCAGCACCGGAAGCAGATCCGCCCCGCCGGGCTCGGCGGTCGCCTGCGAGGTCGCCTCGTCGGCAGCCTCCCGCAGCCGCTCACCGACGCGCCCGGCGTAGGCGGTGAGGAACGACTGGCGAAACGACCGGGTACGCGACCGGCCGTAGCCGTCGCGGCGGGAGCCGGCCCGCACCATCGCGGAGGTCGCCTGCACCAGCAGCGAGGTGAACAGCAGCTCCACCGCCTCCAGGTCGGCGGGAAAGCCGAGGACGGTGCAGAAGCCCAGCCGCCGGTGCCAGACCGCCCGGCACCGGTTCGCCCCCGCCACCACGTCCAACAGCATCGCCTTCGGTCCCTCGTACGGGTTGTCGACGGCGAGGCGGCGGCCCTCCGGCTCCCCGGACCCGCCCGACCCGGCCTCGAGCAGCGCGCGGTCGATGCTGTGCCGAGCCATCAGCTGCTGCGCCCGGCCGCTCAGCGCCTCGGCCTCCTCCGGAAACTCCGTCGCCTCCGCCTTCGCCAGCAGCGCGCGGATCCGCCCGAGCACCCGATCGTCGACCTGCGCGGGCGAGCCGGCGGGGTGTTGTCGGCCGCGGCGGGC
>JBOHCT010000299.1:0-2812 GCA_050699055.1 Streptosporangiaceae bacterium
CGCCGGCCCGCCACAGCGTGTCCCACAGCTTCGGGCCGAGGTCGGCGGAGGTGTACAGCTCCCACCCCAGCTCCCCCACGTACGACAGGCGCAGCGCCAGCACCGGCACCTCGCCGATGTACGCCCGCGTGCACCGGAAGTACCGCAGCCCCTCACGGGAGAGGTCGGCGGCGGTGAGCGGCTGCACCAGGTCGCGGGCCAACGGCCCCCACACGCCGACGCAGCAGGTGCCGTACGTGATGTCGCGCACGCCGACCGAGCCGTCGCCCGGCAGGTGGCGGACGAACCAGTCGAGGTCCAGCTCGCCGTTGCAGCCGACCTGGAACAGCTCGTCGGCCACCCGCGCGACGGTGAGGTCGCTGCGGACCCCGCCGTCCTCGCCCAACAGCAGCGTGTAGGTGACCCGGCCCGGTGGCTTGGCGACGTTGTTCGTCGTGAGCCGCTGCAGAAAGCCCTCCGCGCCCGGGCCGGTGACCTCCAACCGCTTCAGCGACGTCATGTCGTACAAAGCGACGCCGTCCCGCGTCGCCCGCGCCTCGGCCCCCGCGATCGGCGACCAGTACCGCGCGGCCCACGCGGCCCGGCCCGGCACGGCGTAGCGGTCGAGCAGCGACGCGTTGGCCTCGTACCAGTGCGGGCGCTCCCAGCCGTTCGCCTCGAGGAAGAACGCGCCGAGGTCCCGCTCTCGGCCGTAGAACGGGCTGGTACGCAGCGGGCGCGGGTCGTCCATCGGCTGCAGCGGGTGGATGATGTCGTAGACCTCGACGAAGCTCTGAACGCTACGCTTGTGCACGTACGATGGGGCGAGCCGCAGCTCGTCGAAGCGGTTGACGTCGCACTCGTGCACGTCCACGCGGGGCTGGCCGTCGATCAGCCACTCGGCCACGGCCTTGGCGACGCCCGCGGAGTGCGTGATCCACACCGCCTCGGCGACCCAGAACCCGGCGAGGTCGCGGTGCTCGCCGAGCAGCGGCGCGCCGTCGGGCGTGAACGAGAACAGCCCGTTTATGCCCTCCTCGACCTTCGCGTCCTGGAGCGCCGGCAGCAACGCCCGCGCCTCCTGCCACCACGGCTCGAAGTCGTCCTCGGTGAACGGCGTCACCGACGGCATCACCAGCGCATCGTCGTAGGCGAGGATGTCGTCGACGGCGAGCGGCATCGGCCGGTGGCCGTACGCGCCGATGCCGATCCTGTCGCCATGCTCGCGGAGGTACATGTCCCTGTCCTGGTGGCGCAGGATCGGCCTGCTGGCCTCCGCGGTTTGGCCGGCGAGGGCGGGCACGGCGCCGGTCGTCGCGTACTGGTGCGCCATCGGGACGAGCGGGGCGGTCATGCCGACCATCGCGCCGACCCGCGGTCCCCACATGCCGGCGCAGCTGACGACGGCGTCGCAGGGGATCACGCCGCGGTCGGTGACGACGCCCGTGACGTGTCCGTGCGCGGTCTCGACGCCGGTGACATGATGGTGGGCGAGGACACGGCCCCCGCGATCCACCGCACGACCGGCCTGGATCTCCGCCGCCCACACGGCCTTCGCCAGCCCGTCGCTCGGCACGTGGAAGCCGCCGTAGATCTGATCCGGGTCGAGCAGCGGGTCCAGCGCCACGCACTCCCCTGGGCTGCGCAGGTAGCCCTCCACGCCCCACGACGTCGCCCAGCCGTGCTTGCGCTTCAGGTCCGCCCACCGTTCCGGGGAGCCGGCCACCTCGATGCCGCCGAGCTGGGCGAAGCACGGACGGCCCCGGTAGCGCAGGGCGGAGTACTTCGCGACCGTGTACCTCGCGAACTCGGTCATCGTCTTCGAGCCGTTCGTCTGGAACACCAGCCCCGGGGCGTGCGTGGTCGACCCCCCGGTCTCGTACACCGGCCCCTGGTCGACGAGGGTCACCTCGCTCCAGCCGCGGGCGGTCAGCTCGTCGGCGACCGCGCAGCCGACGATCCCCGCACCGATGATCACGACCCGAGGGTGGGTCATCGCGCCTCCTCCTCTCACGCGGCGGCGACGCCGGCGAGCATGCCGCGCCGCCACTCCTGCGTGCGCGCGACCTCGTTGAAGGTGTAGAAGTGCAGGCCTCGTACGTCCGCCACTGGGTCGGCGAGCAGCGAACCGAGCCCGGCGAGCAGCCGCTCGGGGCGGAACGTACGCGGCCCGGCGAACGACCGGAGCAGGCCGCGATGGCCGCGCAGGAACCGCGCCGACTCCCCCACCCCGATCTTCGCGGAGACCCGCAGCAGCCTCGGCAGCGCGGCGGACCCGGGAACGCCGATCTCGATCGGCAGCCTGACGCCGCGGCGACGTACCCGGCGGACCCACGCGCGGACCGCGTCGGGGTCGAAGCACATCTGGCTGACGATGTACGACGCGTAGACCCGCTTGTCCCACATGGCCTGCACGATCACGTCGTCGGCGATGAGCGGATGGGCCTCCGGGTAGCCGGCGATCCCGACCTCGTCGAACGGCATGCCGAGCTGGTCGAGGGCGACGAGCAGGTCGAGGGCGCCGTCGAACTTCCCGACCGGCTCCCGCGCGTCACCCCCTACGACGAAGACGTCGCGTAGGCCGGCACCGGTGAGCCGCTCGGTCAGCTCGGCGAGGTGGTTATGGTCGGCGACGAGCCTGGCCGACAGGTGGGGGGTCACCCGGTAGCCGAGCCCGGCGAGCGTGACCGCCACGTCGATCGTGCGCTCGACGCCCCGCGACGGCGAGGCGGTCACCGTGAGCCGGACCCCCCTCGGTAGCCCGGCGACCGCCTCCTCCACTCCGTCGAGCGGGATGACCTCGTACGCGGGCCGGCGCAGGGCGGCGGTGAGC
>JBOHCT010000300.1:0-2768 GCA_050699055.1 Streptosporangiaceae bacterium
GCGCCGGGCACGCCACGCTTGGAAACGGCCCCCTCCCGATTCCGAGAGTGGCAGCCGGATCCCGGTCAGCGCCGCAGGCGCGCGCCCCGGAGACCTCGGTACCGCCGGGGCGCCGTCCGCGTCAAGGTGCCCGTGAGCCTGCACCACGAGGGCGAGGACGCGGCCAACCGGGACTCTTTCTTCACGGTGAGCCTGCCGCTGAGCGAGCCCGATCCCGTCGCCAGGCTGCGTGCCACCCATGCCGCGACAGCCGTGCGCAAGGCCGGCCACGACGCCGAGACCATGGATGACCTGCTCCGACACCTGGCTCGCGTTTCCCCGTCGCTGGAGGGGCTGTGCGTACGCATCGAGCGAAGCCCACGGAGTTTCACGGTCAACGTGTCGAACGTTCCCGGCCCGCGTACCCCCGTCACCGTGCTGCAGGCTCCGGTCGAGACGCTGTACGGGCTCGCCGAGATCGGGGAGCGCCACGCGCTGCGCGTCGCTGTGATCTCTCTTGCCGGCAGGCTCTCCTTCGGCATCTGCGCCGATCCCGCGATCGTCGACGACGTGCAGGGCATGGCCGACGGCATCGAATCCGAGGCGCGGGAGCTGACCGCCGCCGTCACGTCATGACGAGGTGAGCGGAAGGCGACGGATATGGGACCTCGGCGCGGTGGACCGTGGCGGTGAGTCGGCCTCGGCCGAGTAGTGTCTGGATGCTTGACGATTTGTTGACGACGGTCAAGAATGTGTCTATCTTTTGTCCACCCGTACGGGCTCGTCCCGACCTGGCTCGCGAAATGGACAGAATCCCAGGAGTGCCCAGTGGTAAGCGCCGCAGACGTCGACGTTCCCCAGCTCCGTCTCGAACGAGTCACCCGGGTCGTGGTCGACCTCGGATCCCCGTTGTCCGTCGGGCCCGGACCGTGGGGAGAGCGCCGGGTCATCCCCATCGCGGGCGGGCGCTTCGACGGTCCCGTCCTGACCGGCGCCGTGCTGCCCGGCGGCGCGGACTGGCAGGTCATCCACGCTGACGGCGCGGCGAGCATCGACACCCGCTACACCCTGCGCACCCACGACGGCGCCACCATCTTCATCGCGACCCGTGGGGTGCGGTGTGGCGAGCCCGAGACGTTGGCCCGCCTGGCTCGAGGCGAGGCGGTCGACCCCAGCGCCTACTACTTCCGCGTCTCGGTCCTCTTGGAGACTGGATCCGACAGGTACTCCTGGGTGAACCGCCGCGTGTTCGTCGCGTCGGCGGCGCGTCTCGCGGATGCCGTCGTCTACGACATGTACGCCCTCACCTAGCCATCCCGCGGAGGAGTCCGCCATGCGCAAGACCGTGCCCGTCCTGGTTGGCCTCGCTCTGCTCGCCGCCGCCTGCGGCTCGGGCGGCGGAGGCGGCGCCAACCCACAAAGCGAGGAGCCGATCAAAGTCGGCCTCGTCGTCCCGCTCACCGGCGCCTACACCGCTCTGGGCAAGGGTGACCGGCAAGGGGCGGAGATCGCCGTCCAGCGGATCAACGACGCTGGCGGCATCAACGGCCGCACGATCAAGCTCATGGTCAAGGACGGCAAGACAGAGCCCAACCAAGCGGTCCTGGACTTCAACGACGTCGTCGGCGACGGCGCGGTCGCCGTCGTCGGCCCTGCCTTCTCGAACTCCGCGCTGGCCATGATCCCGCAGTCGGACCGCAAGAAGGTCCCCTTCGTCTCTCTCGCGCCCGCCGACGAGCAAGTCAACCCGATCCACGACTACACCTTCATGGTCCCGGCGGCCGCCTCGACGTACGCCGAGGAGAACATGCGGTGGTTCCAGGCCGAAGGCATCTCGAGGATCGCGATCGCCTACGACAGCAAGGCGGCGTACGGCACCACCGGCTTCAAGACCATGAAACGAGAGGGAGAGAAGTACGGGCTGAGCGTGGTCGACACAGAACCGTACGAGACCAATACGACCGACTTCAGCACGACCCTGGCGCACGTGCGTAAGTCCGACGCGCAGGCGCTGATGGTGTGGGGCTCAGGCCCCGCGCCGGTCATCCTCACCAAGCAGTTCGCGAGCTCAGGCCTGGACATCCCGCTGGTGGGGACGGGTGCCCAGGGCAGCACCCTCTACACCAAGCCCGCGGGCAAGGCGGCCGAGGGCGTGGTCCTCTCCGCGTCGATCGGGGTCGTCGGTCCCGCCCTGCCCAAGGGCGCGCTCAAGACCGAGATCATGAAGCTGGTCGAGCCGTACCGGAAGAAGTACGGCGGCTACCCGCCGCAGTTCGCCTTCGACGGCTACTCGGGGGTCATGCTGCTCGCCGCGGCGATCAAGAAAGCGGGCAGCACGGACGCGGCCGACATCCAGCGGGCGTTCGAGGGACTCAGCCTGCTCACGCCCAACGGGCGCTACGAGTACTCCCCCACCGACCACAGCGGCCTGCGCGTCGACGAAACGACGATGGTGGTCGTGAAGGACGGCGACTTCGCTCCTACGGACTGGGCGAAGACGCAGTTCAAGAAGCTTCCGTCCGGGTGACGGCCCACGCTGGCGCGGGCCGTGTCAGCTCGCCCGCGCGGGCCGCTGGGCAACCTTGGGAGGGCACGACAAAACCGCTGGCGCGTTCCGCCGCAGGCGACATAGCGTGAGCTGATGCCGTCCGTCAGCCATTTCCTGGCTATGGGGGTTTCCACTTAGATACCCTAGAGGTGTGGCTTCGGGGCTGACAGCTGGGCGGGACTACCCGCGCTCGTATGCGGAGCTGCGGGCCTGGTTCGATGAGGACTGGAAGTGTCGGTAC
>JBOHCT010000301.1:0-2584 GCA_050699055.1 Streptosporangiaceae bacterium
GCGCGCGGGCGGCGGCGAGCGGCTTCGCCGCACGGTCCGGCAGGGTCTCCGCGAGCGTCCTGGCGAGGTCGACGACCTCCGGCCGGCAGCGGTGGTTGGCGGACAAGACGACCTCGTGGTCTGCCCGAGTGGACGCGAGCAGCGCGACGTCCCCGCCGCGCCACTGGTAGATCGCCTGGTCGTCGTCGCCCACGAGGGTCAGGTCGGCGCCCGCCTCGACCAGCCCGCGGACCAGGGCCTCCTGAGCGTGGTTCAGGTCCTGGAACTCGTCCACCAAGACGTGTCTGACCCGCCCGGCGAGGCGCTCGCGCAGCCGCCCGCCGCCGGCAAGCTCATCGACCGCGCGGGCGATCATCAGGCGGAACGGCAGCAGCCGCATCTCGCCGAGCAGCCACTCGTACCTGTCCAGGACCTCGGCGAACGTCGACGCTCTCATCCGCAGCACATCGCGGTCGATCCGCTCGCTCCGCACGACCTCCGCGCTGCGCAGGAACGTGCTCACCGCAGGCGCGGTCGCGACCTTGGGCGCGACGGTCTCGTACAGCGCCACGACGCCGAGGCGGCGGGCCACCCGGTAGACGAGCGCCCACTCCTGCCGCTCGTCGAGCGCGTCGACGAGCTCGTACCTGCCGCCCAGGTCGTGCAGCCGCTCCAGCGCGTAGCCGTGGATCGTGCCGACGAACATCCCCCGGCTGCCGGGCGGAAGGTCGGCGTAGGCGGGCAGCTCCCGTGCGCGTTCATCGATGCGCTGCTTCAGCTCGGCGGCGGCCTTCTCGGTGAAGGTGAACGCCACGATTCCCGCCGGATCGGCGCCCTCGCGGAGCAGGCGTACGACCCTGCGGGCGAGGACCTCGGTCTTGCCTGACCCGGCGCAGGCGACGATCTTGGTCCGATGCGCGCCCCCCTCGATCGCGTGTCGCTGCTCGTCGGTGAGCCGCTGGGTCCAGGCCACGACGTCAGCCCAACGCCGCGGGGTCGATGCGGAACCTGGCCGTCAGCTCGTCGAGCTCCGCCGGGTCCTCGCCGCGGTCGGCCGCGGCGACCGCCTGGGCGTCGTGGACCTGCCGGGCCCGCTCCACCCACTCCCTGACGTAGGCCAGCGGCGCCAGGCGCGGGTCCGCCACGTCCTCCGGGCGAAGTCCGGCGAGGTCGGCGACCGTGCGGACACCCTGGTCGTACAGGTGACGAGCGCGGGCCCGGCTGAGCTGGCGGAAGCCGAGCGCGCGCAGCGGCACGAGCTCAGGGGCGACGCCGTAGCGCAGCACGCCGCCCGCGCTCGAAGTCGCCCCGGTACGTCGTGGGGAGCCCGATCTCGCGTTCACTGACCTCGTCCAACCACCACCGCGAGCGGGGCATGACGTCATGCTATTATGACAGCATTACTTGCCCGGACAAGACCAATGGGTGCATGCGATGGGGGCGGTGTGCGGATCGAGCCCACCGGAAGAGGCAGTGATGCTGCGGGGTCCGCGGCGCTGTCGGCGGCGGACCCGGAGCGGACGGGCTTCCGTGCCGTTTCGCGGGCGAGCCCCGTACCCCTCTACCATCAGGTCAAGACCGACCTGCGGGCGCGGATCCAGCGGGGCGACTGGCGGCCGGGCGATCAGATCGCGAGCGAGGCCGAGCTGTGCGAGAGGTACGGCGCGAGCCGCATCACGATCCGCAGGGCGCTCGGCGACCTGGTGAGCGAGGGCGTGCTGGTCCGGGTATCTGGGCGCGGCACGTTCGTCAGGGAGCCGACGCTGACCGCGGGGTCGCGCGGGCTGACCTCGTTCACCGAGGAAATGGCCGGCCTCGGACTGCGTGCCGGCGCGCGGGTGGTCGGCGTCGAGCTCAGGGAAGCCTCCGGCGAGGTCGCCGAGCAGCTGGGGCTCGACGAGGACGAGCGGGTCGTGGTCGTCACCCGGATCCGGACCGGGGACGGCAAGCCGATCGGCGTGCAGGCGGCCCACCTGCCGGCGCGTCTGTTCCCCGGCCTGGAGGGCGCCGACCTCCGCGACGTGTCGCTGTACGAGTACCTCGAGCGCCGTTACGGCTTCGTCCCCGCGGAGGCCGAGGAGACGTTCGAGGTGGGGCCCATCCGCAAGCACGACGCCGCCCTGCTCGACGTACGGGAGGGGGCGTGCGCGTTCTTCGTGCGGCGGCGCACCTTCGACGCGAGCGGGCGCCCCGCGGAGTTCGTCATCACGGCCATGCGTGGCGACCGCTACCGCGTACGGCTCGGGCTGCGCTGAGCGGGCGGTCGTGGCGTCTCTCGCTCAGCCAAGATCCGTTTCATGCGCTGCGAAACTGCCGTTTGCGGCCGATTTCGTGCAAGAGACGCGGATCATGGGTAGTACGTTAGCTGGCTCGCCCATCGCGCGGCGCCGACGACGAACGCGTCGTCGCCCAGCTCGGCCGGGACGACCCGTACATCCGCCCGGATCGTCGGCTGCGCCAGGGCGGCGACGGCCCGGCGCGCGGTCTCCGTGAACGCGGGAATGCCCGCGCCGATCCCCCCGCCGAGCACGACGGCGTCCAGGTCCAGCAGGCTGACGATCCCCACGACCGCGTGCGCGACCCGTTCGGCGGCGCGGCCCACGAC
>JBOHCT010000302.1:0-2543 GCA_050699055.1 Streptosporangiaceae bacterium
GCTCCCGCAGCTCTTCAACCTCGCCAGCCCCAGACACACCACCAGCATCACCAACGCCACGCCGAGATCAAGCAGCCACGCCGGCAACCTGACCAGTTACCTCCCCGCAAGCCCTGTGGACGGCCGCACGCGAGGAGCTGCCCGTCATCTTCGCGGTCGTCGACAACACGGAGTACCGCATCCTGAAGAACGCGCTCCGCGGCCGTCATGACGAGTGCGACCGGCCGGGCCCACCGGGCGAGCGCGAGGAGACCTTCGTCGGCATGGACCTCGACGTGCCCACACTCGACTTCCGCGCACTGGCCCGGTCCATGGGAGTGGCGGCGACGTACGTCGAACGCCCCGGTGACGTGCGCGAGGCGACCCGCGCCGCGGCGGCGAGCGGGCGTCCCCATCTGCTGCACCTGAGGGTGACAAGCTGACCGAACCTCCCGGCTGGGGAACTGCCGGCGGGCACAAGTAGGCGACCGTGGGGCGAGCCCAGGTGCGGCGCCCGCCCTAACGGCCGTCCCAACGCCAGAGGAGGAAGGGGGAGCCCGGGACCTCAGCGGGCCACGCGGGCCAACTCCTCTGCGTCTTCCTCCCCGAAGCGCTCCTCGAGCACCTCGGGGGTCGCGTCGACGTCGATCTGCTCGACGGCCTTCCCGCGCGCGGACTCGATCGCGCCGAGCCTGCGGGTCGCTCGGTTCGTGGCGTAGTCGATGTACTCCTGCGTCTCCATGGCGAACGGCTGCTCCTCGCCGTACCGCTCCTGGCCGGCGGTGATCAGCGTCATGGCGTGCGGGATCAGCTCACCCATCCGGTCCTGGACCACCTGCCAGTTGTGGTCGTCGGCCGCGACGTGCCGGCGGCAGGTGAACGTCCCCCAGGCCATGTGCCGGCGCTCGTCGTCGCCGATCCCCTTGATCAGGGCTTGCATACCGGGGAAGATGCCATTCTCCGCGCAGATGCGGTGCCAGATCCAGTACCCGGTGAGCGCGAGCGTGCCCTCGATGACGTGGTTGTAGGTCACCGAGGCGCGGATCTGGTTGGCGGGGCTCGGGTCGTCGAGGAGCGCGTGCAGTGACGCGGGCAGCTCCTCGTAGAAGAGGGTACGGTACCCCGGGTTGTCGGCGACGAACTCGTGCAGGTCGTCCTTGACTCCGATGGCGTCCAGCCAGCGCCGGAACGCCTGGGTGTGCTTGGCCTCCTCGAAGCAGAACTGCGTGAGGTACATCTCGTCGCCGAGGCGCCCCTCGGCGCGCATGGCACTCATGAACGGCTGGATGTCCTCGGTCACGGCCTCCTCGCCGGCGATGAACTCCGCGCACAGGCTGAGGACACCCTCCCGCTGGAGCGGGCCCAGCCCCTGGAAGTGCTCGGCCTCGCGGCTGAAATCGAGGTCGGCGGGGTTCCAGAACTTCGCGTTGCCCTTGACGAAGAGCTTGAGCGGGAAGGAGTCCCAGCTGAGCCCGCCCTTGGCGAGGGTGCCGAAGCCTTCGCGCCGGTGAGCCGTCGACATCGTGGTACTGCCTGTCATCGCGCCTCCCGAGGGCCTTTCGGCTGCGGTTTACACAACTGTACAGCGTGTAAAGGCGGTACGACAGGCCCGTGCGCCGACGATCATGTCGCGACTCAGCGTTCGAGGACGGCGGTCACGCCCTGTCCGCCGGCCGCGCACACGGAGACGAGCCCGCGCCCGCCTCCCTTCTGCCCGAGCAGTTTGGCGAGGGTGGCGACGATACGCCCTCCCGTGGCCGCGAAGGGGTGGCCGGCGGCGATCGACGAACCGTTCACGTTGAGGCGCGCCCGGTCGATGGACCCGAGCGGCGCGTCGAGCTCGAGCCGCTTGGCGCAGAAGTCCGGGTCCTCCCAGGCCTTCAGGGTGGTGAGGACCTGGGCGGCGAACGCCTCGTGCATCTCGTAGAAATCGAAGTCCCGGAGGGTGAGCCCGGCACGCTCGAGCAGGCGCGGCACGGCGTACGTCGGCGCCATGAGCAGCCCCTCGCCGCCGTGGACGTAGTCGACGGCGCCCGTCTCGGCGTGGGTGAGGTAGGCGAGCACGGGCAGGTTGCGCGCGCGCGCCCAGTCCTCACCCGCCAGCAGTACGGTGGACGCGCCGTCGGAGAGCGGTGTGGAGTTACCCGCGGTCATCGTGGCCCCCGCGCCGTCCCCGAAGACCGGCTTCAGCCGGGCGAGCTTCTCGACACCCGTGTCGGGCCGGAGGTTCTGGTCACGCTGGAGCCGGAGGAACGGGGTGAGCAGGTCGTCGAAGAACCCCCGCTCGTACGCCGCGGCCAGGTTGTGGTGGCTGGCGGCCGCGAACTCGTCCTGTTCCTCGCGCCCGATGTCCCACTCGCGGGTGGTGATCGCGCAGTGCTCCCCCATCGACAGGCCGGTACGCGGCTCCGCGTTGCGCGGGATCTCAGGGACGACCTGCCCCGGGCGCAGGCGGCCGAGCAGCTTGAGCCGACCGGCCAGTGTCTTGGTGCGCGTGAACTCCAGCAGCACTCGACGGAGGTCCTCGTTGACCCCGAGCGGATCGCCGACCTGGTCGCCTGGGG
>JBOHCT010000303.1:0-2542 GCA_050699055.1 Streptosporangiaceae bacterium
GACCGGCCGACGGCGTCCCGACCGCGATCAAGGACATCTTCCTCACCGAGGGCTGGCCCACGCTGCGCGGCACCCGCCTGATCGACGAGGCGGGCCCGTGGCCGGAGGACGCGCCCTGTGTCGCTCGGCTGCGCGAGGGGGGCGCGGTGTTCCTGGGCAAGACCACCACCCCGGAGTTCGCGTGGAAGGGCGTGACCGACTCGCTCCGGCACGGCGCGACCGGCAACCCGTGGGGGGCCGGACTCACCGCCGGAGGGTCGAGCGGAGGGAGCGCGACGGCCGTGGGCCTCGGGATGGCGGCGTGGTCGGTCGGCACCGACGGCGGGGGATCGGTCCGGATCCCGGCGTCGTTCACCGGAACCGTGGCGCACAAGCCTACCTACGGGCTCGTCCCGCTGTACCCCGCGAGCCCGTTCGGCACGCTCGCGCACGCGGGGCCGATGACCCGCTCGGTGGCCGATGCCGCCACGCTGCTGGACGTCCTGACCGGGTTCGACCCCCGCGACTGGTCCGCGATGCCGACCCCGGCCGGTTCGTTCCTGGACGGGCTCGACGACGGTGTCGAGGGGCTGCGGGTCGCGTTCTCGCCCACCCTGGGCTTCGGGCGGAACGACCCCGAGGTCGAGATGGCCGTACGTGCCGCCGTCTCGGTCCTCGCCGGTGCCGGTGCGCAGGTCGAGGAGGTCGACCCGGGGTTCGCCGACCCCGTGGACGCGTTCGACGTGCTCTGGTCCGCGGGGGCGGCGAAGGTTCTCGAGCACTACGGCGACGAGGCGCTCGACCGGGTGGACCCGGGCCTGGCGGCGTGCGTCGCGCGGGGCCGCTCGCTCACGGCGTCGCAGTTCCTGGACGCGACCGCGGTACGTATGGACCTCGGGCTGCGGATGGGCAGGTTCCACCAGACCTACGACGTGCTGCTGACGCCCACGGTGCCGATTCCCGCGTTCGCGGCGGGACAGGAGGTGCCACAGGGGTGGCCGTCCGAGCGGTGGACCAGCTGGACCCCGTACACGTACCCGTTCAACATGACCCAGCAGCCGGCATTGAGCGTCCCGTGCGGCTTCACGGCCGCCGGGCTGCCGGTCGGTCTGCAGATCGTCGGCCCGCGGCACGGCGACTCCGTCGTCCTGCGGGCGGGCCGGGCCTATGAGCAGGCGACGACCTGGACCGAGGCAGTGCCGGCACTGGCCTCGAGCCGCGCCGGCGGCTGAACCCGTTCCAGAACCCCCGACCCCACCGACGACACATCGACCGAGGAGACGAGCATGGCCCGATACATCACCGTGAGGCTGGAGTCCCGGGACGTGGCGTGCCGCGCCCGCCTCCTCGACGACGAGGCCCCGCGCACCGCCGAGGCGTTCTGGCAGGCACTCCCGCTGTCGGGCCAGGTCTACCACGGCAAGTACGCGCGCAACGAGATCTACAACCTGGTGCCCGCGTTCGCCGCGGTCGAGCCGGGCAAGGAGAACACCACGGTGACGCCGATCCCGGGCGACCTGTGCTACTTCGCGTTCGACACCAACGACCTCGCCACCCCGTCGCACGGGTACGAGGCGGGGTCGGAGGCCGGCGCGATGGCCCAGATCATCGACCTCGCGTTCTTCTACGGGCGCAACAACCTGCTGCTCAACGGGGACCAGGGGTGGGTCCCCGGCAACGTGTTCGCCACGGTCGTCGACGGCCTGGACGACTTCGCCGCCGCCTGCCAGGACATCTGGATGGGCGGCGCGCGGGGGGAGACGCTCACGTACGCTCGCGCCGAGGGCTGAAGCCGTTCAGGAGGACAGCAGATCCGAGCGCCGATGCAGGTCGAGCTTGGTGTAGGCGCGCTGGAGGTGACCCTCGGCAGCACGCCGACGAAGATGTCCCGGATAGCGATCCGCCCCCTGGAAGCTTCGATCACACGACCTCCACCTGGCAGCCGAGGTTGGGAGCCCTCCTGAGCTTGGCGTCCGCAGTCATCAGGGGTACCCCAAGCCGGACGGCCAGGGCCACATAGAGCGCGTCGTAGAAACTGACGTTGGCTCGCTGAGTCCACGCCAGCTCAGCCAGCGGCCCCGCATGCGGGTAGCGATACTCGATGAGCACGCGACAAGCATCCAGGGCGGATCGCGCTTCCTCGGGGCTGATGCGACCGCCCTGCTCGTGTCGGCGCAGCACGTTGCCGACCTCGGCGTCGATCAGGTGTGGAGCGTGGCGGCGGATTGTCCGCAGTCGTTGCCGGAGCCGGTCTGCGATGTCGGTCTTCCCGGTAAGCGCCAGCACCAACGCCGAGGCGTCGAGTACGTAGTCACTCACCGTCGGTCCGCGGCCAGGTCGGCCAAGATGGACTCGCGCGTGGCGCCAGGGGTCTCACTGTTCGCCCGTGCTGACTCCATCATGGCCAGGACCTCCTCGGTGGTGGGACGACTGGCGAAATCCACGACCACGTCACGCATGTAGGACTGGATCGAGCGGCCCGAAGCCCGAGCCCGCTTTCGGACGACCTCGTAGGCGTCCTCGGGAATCTCGCGGATCTGAATGGTTGCCATAGCGCTATAGT
>JBOHCT010000304.1:0-2534 GCA_050699055.1 Streptosporangiaceae bacterium
GACCCACCCCGTACAGGGACTGTGCCGAACACGTCGGGCGGCTCCCGCCACGGATCGGCGTCCCCGGCCTCGGCGTCGCGGACCGCCTGCCACACCCGCTCGGGCGTGCAGGGCATGTCGAGGTGGCGGACGCCGAGGTGGCTGAGCGCGTCTATGACGGCGTTCTGTACGGCCGGGGTCGCGCCGATCGTCGCCGCCTCGCCGATGCCCTTGGCGCCGAGCGGGTTCAGCGGCGTCGGCGTCTCTGTGCTCGAGACCTCGAGTGAGGGCAGCTCGGCCGCGCTCGGGATCGTGTAGTCGGCGAGGGTGGAGGTGAGCGGGTTGCCCTCGGCGTCGTAAGTGAAGCTCTCCCAGAGCGCCTGCGCCATGCCCTGCGCGACGCCGCCCTGCTGCTGTCCCGCCACGATGAGCGGGTTGAGGACCCGCCCGCAGTCGTCGACCGCGATATGACGGAGCGGCTGGACCCGACCGGTGTCCAGGTCGACCTCGACCACCGAGACGTGGGCACCGAAGGGGAAGGTCGCCGCCGCCTGCTCGAAGTCGAGCGCGGCCGCGAGCGGTCCGCCGTCCTCTGTGGCCGCACGCACGAGCTCTCCCCAGGTCAGCGCCTCAGAAGGGACGCCCGCGACGCCGAGGCGACCGTCGTCGGTGACGACGATGTCGTCGACGTTCGCCTCGAGCAGCGAGGCCGCGAGCTCCCTGGCGCGCTCCAGGACGGCCCCTGCGGCCTGATACACGGCGTTGCCGCCCATCTGCAGCGACCGCGAGCCGCCGGTGCCGCCACCTCTCGGCACCGCCGCTGTGTCGGACTGTACGAACCGGATGGAACCCATGGGTATGCCCAGCCGGTCCGCGACGAGCATCGCGAATGACGTCGCATGGCCCTGACCGTGGGCAGATGTTCCGGCCTTGACGGTGGCGGTGCCGTCGTCGTGCACCTCCACCGAGCCGTACTCCTCCCCACCGCCCCCCGCGGTGACCTCCACGTACGTGCTGAGCCCGATGCCGAGCGCACGCCGGTCCCCACGGGTTCGGCGCTCCGCCTGCTCGTCGCGCAGCTTGTCGTAGTCGGCCAGCCGCAGCGCTTCGGTGAGTGCCTTGTCGTAGTCACCTGTGTCGTAGGTCGTGCCGACCGCAGTCGTGAACGGGAACTCCTCGGGGCGCGGGAAGTTGCGCCTGCGGATCTCCGCGGGATCGATGTCGAGCTGGTCGGCGGCCATGTCGATGATTCGCTCGAGGAGCGCGGCGGCCTCGGGTCGCCCGGCCCCGCGAAACGCCCCCATCGGCGTGGTGTTGGTGAGCGCGACCGCGACGTCGAACCCGATCGACGGGATGCGGTAGACACCCTGCGCCATCATGTACGTCGGCCCGATCGCCAGCGCGCCGCCGAACCCGGCGTACGCGCCGGCGTCCGCGATCACCCGACAGCGCAGCCCGACGATGGTGCCATCGGTCTGCGTCCCCAGCTCGACGTACTGCACCTGGCCGCGGCCGTGCGGCATGGCGATCATGTTCTCGGAGCGCGTTTCGACCCACTTGACCGGACGTCCGAGCTTGCGGGCCGTCGCGATCGCCACGCCGTGCTCGGCCGAGACGCCGGCCTTGCTGCCGAACGCGCCGCCGACGTGGGGGCTGACCACCCGGATCCGCTCGGCGGCCACGCCGAACAGCTCGGCCGCGCGGCGGTGGAAGAGGTGCGGCATCTGCGTCGAGACGTACACCGTCAGGTCATGGTCATCGTTTTCCCCGTCGCCGGGAACCACGGCGATCGCGTTGCCCTCCATCGGGACGACCGCGACGCGTTGGTTCTCCAGACGCGCGCGTACGATCACGTCCGCGCCGGCGAGCGGATCGGCGCCGTCGGCCTCTCTGGCGCCCGCGGCGAGGTTCGACCCGAGCTCCTCGAACTGCAGAGGCGCGTCGGGTGCGAGCGCCGCCTCCGGGTCGATCGCCTCGGGAAGGGGCTCGTAGTCGACGTCGACCAGCTCCGTCGCGTCGACCGCCGCGGTCTGGGTCTCCGCGACGACGACCGCGACAGCTTCCCCCACGAAGCGGACCTTGCCGTCGGCGAGCGGCGGGCGCGGGCATCGTTCGTTCAGGACGACGAACGGGTGGTAAGCAGGTATACCCAGGTCAGCACCGGTATAGACCGCTACGACGCCCGGCGCGGCGGCCGCCCCGCGGGTATCGATCGCATGCACGTGCCCGTGCGCGATCGGCGAGCGCACGAAGGCGAGGTGCAGCACTCCCTGGGTGCCCTCGAACCTCAGGTTGTCGACGTAGGTACCGCGACCGAGCAGCAGGTCGGGGTCTTCGATTCGGCGTACCGCGTTGCCAAGGATGGATCCAGCCACGGGCCAACTCTACGTTGATCTGTGAACCTCGCGGGCGTCAGCCCTTCGGGCCTCCTGGCTTCGGTTCACGTGCTCCCGAGACTTCGCAGTCTCTCGCCCCCCATGGCTGCGCCCCGCCACCCCCGGTGACCCTGCGGGCATCGGCCGCCTTCGACGGCATGGTACTCCTCGGCCCTCTGT
>JBOHCT010000305.1:0-2521 GCA_050699055.1 Streptosporangiaceae bacterium
GCCTACGGCTTCCACTCACCCAAGGCCGCCCTCGCCCTGATCATGCTCTCCCGCGGCCCCATCGAACTACACCTACCCCACGAACGAGCCCCACGATGACCCACACTCATGCCGGGAGAGCCATCTTTACCCAGCGGTTAGTCTGGAACCCCCGGGTGCGCGGCGACCCGTTTGAAAAACGAAACAGCAGGTGACGAGGAGGTCCGATGAGCGTAAGCCCGCGGCGCGACCGCCTCGTGCGCCTGCTGGAGCCCGCGCTGACCGAGGCGGGCTTCGACCTGGAGGACGTCACTCTACGGCCCGCGGGCAGGCGACGGGTCCTGCGGGTGGTCGTCGACCACGACAGCGGGGTCGGCCTCGACGACACGGCGTCGCTCAGCAGGACGCTGTCCGGCATCCTCGACGCGTCGGACGTCATGGGTCAGGTCCCGTACGTTCTCGAGGTCACCTCGCCTGGCGTCGGCCGGCCGCTCACCCGGCCGCGCCACTGGCGGCGGGCCGTCGGGCGACTGGTCCGCGTGACCCTTCTGGAGGGCGGGTATGTGACAGGACGCGTGGCGGAGGCGGACGACGCCAAGGTTCTGCTCGAGGTGGACGGCGCGCGACAGCCGTTGTCCTATGACGAGCTGGGCCAGGGCAAGGTGCAGGTGGAGTTCCATGATCGTGGCAAGTCGGGCGGTTGAGGAGGGCGAGCCGTGGATATCGACATGAACGCCCTCAAGGGCCTGGTACGCGAAAAGGACATCTCCTTCGACCTCGTCGTCGAGGCCATCGAGTCGGCGTTGCTCATCGCCTATCACCGCACCGAAGGCGCCAGACCGCGCGCCCGTGTCAAGCTCGACCGCGAGTCCGGACATGTCATGGTATGGGCCCAGGAGGTCGATTCCGAGGGAAACGTGCTCCGCGAGTTCGACGACACGCCGTCGGGTTTCGGGCGCATCGCCGCGACGACGGCCAGACAGGTGATCCTGCAACGCCTGCGCGACGCCGAGGACGAGGTGACGTTCGGGGAGTACGTCGGCCGCGAGGGCGATGTCGTGGCAGGCCTCATCCAGCAGGGCCACGACCCTCGTAGTGTCCTCGTCGACCTCGGTAGGGTCGAGGGCGTCCTTCCTCCCCAGGAGCAGGTGCCTGGCGAGCGTTACCAGCACGGCTCGCGCATCCGCTGCTACGTGGTCCAGGTACGCAAGGGGGCGCACGGCCCGTCGATCACGCTGTCGCGGACTCACCCCGGCTTGGTGAAGAAGCTTTTCATGCTAGAGGTCCCCGAGATCGCCGACGGCTCGGTCGAGATCGCGGCGGTCGCGCGCGAGGCCGGCCACCGGACGAAGATCGCCGTGCGGTCGCACCGAGCGGGTGTCAACGCGAAGGGCGCGTGCATCGGCCCGCTCGGTTCGCGGGTCCGCAACGTCATGGGCGAGCTGCACGGCGAGAAGATCGACATCATCGACTGGTCCGAGGAGCCGGCGACGCTCGTGGGGAATGCCCTATCGCCGGCACGCGTCGCGCGAGTGGAGATCATTGACTCCGTGGCGAAGGTCGCGCGGGTCGCCGTACCCGACTACCAGCTGTCGCTCGCGATCGGCAGAGAGGGTCAGAACGCTCGTCTCGCCGCGCGGCTGACGGGGTGGCGGATCGACATCCATTCCGATACCGAGGCCGACAGCGGGCCCCCCGGGGTTGGGGGACATGCACATGTCGGGACCGAGCGACAGGCCACAGACAGGGAGCAGGTGTCAGGCCCTGCGGACGCGTCGGCGCGATAGACTGACTCCCGGTGGCCGGATCGGTCCGGTGCGCACCGGTGTAGGGTGCCGTGTCCGGGCCGCTGCGTTTGAGTTGCTGCGTATCGTGGTGGTCGAGGGCGCCCTCGTCCCCGACTCCCGCGGACGGCTATCGGGTCGGGGTGCGTGGGTGCACCTCGATCGCCAGTGTCTTGATCTCGCGGAGCGTCGGCGGGCGTTCCCGAGGGCGTTCCGGTGCCCTGGGCCGTTCGACGTGACAGCGCTGCGGGAGTATGTCGAGGCACACATACAGGACGCGGGCGCGTCCGCGAAGCCGAAGGTGGGTCGAAATGGCGAGCGCTCGATGAGCACCTCGATGAGCACACAGCCATGACAGCGGAAACCTAAGCGACGGTCCGGAGGACGTAACCCCGGGCCGAAAGGGAGTGCAGTGGCGAAGGTCCGGGTTTACGAACTCGCTAAGGAGTTCGGTGTAGAGAGCAAGGCCGTGATGGCCCAGCTCCGTGACATGGGCGAGTTCGTTCGGTCGGCGTCCTCGACCATCGAGGCGCCCGTCGTCCGCAGGCTCAAGGAGGAGTTCACTCCTCGCGAGGAGACGACGAAGGCAGCCGACCAGGCCGCGGCGTCAGGGCGCCCCCCAGCGCGTGAGCGCCCGGCCGCCAAGAAGCCGGCAGGGCGAGCCGAGCCCGATCAGAGCGCGCCCGCCCCCACCCCTTCCCCGGAGACCGACGGGGACGGGGACGCGGGGCATCCTTCCGCTCCGGGCCCCGCTACCC
>JBOHCT010000306.1:0-2519 GCA_050699055.1 Streptosporangiaceae bacterium
TGGTCGACCGGGACCACGAGAACCCGCTGTCGTTCTTCGAGATCATGACCGGGATGGCGTTCGCGGCCTTCGCCGACGCGCCGGTCGACGCCCAGGTCCTTGAAGTGGGGCTGGGCGGGCGCTGGGACTCCACGAACGTCGCGGACGCCAAGGTGGCCGTGATCACCCCGGTCGCCGTCGACCACGCACGTTACCTCGGCTCCACGCCGGTGGAGATCGCCGCCGAGAAGGCCGGGATCATGAAGCCGTCCTCGATCGCGGTTCTCGCCCAGCAGGATCCCGACGTCGCCGAGGTTCTGCTACGCCGCTCCGTCGAGCTCGGGGTCACCGTTGCGCGGGAGGGATTCGAGTTCGGCGTGACCGAGCGCGAGGTCGCCGTCGGCGGTCAGATGCTCGGTCTGCACGGTCTGCGCGGCGACTACGACCAGGTGTTCCTCCCGTTGCACGGGGCCCATCAGGCCCACAACGCGGCCTGCGCGCTCGCCGCGGTCGAGGCGTTCGTCGCCGGGCTCGGCGCGCAGGAGGAGACGCTGGACCCGGAGCTGGTCCGGGAAGGCTTTGCCCAGGTGACTTCGCCGGGCCGGCTGGAGCTCGTACGACGCAGCCCGGCGGTGGTCGTGGACGCCGCGCACAACCCGCACGGGGCCGAAGCCACCGCGCAGGCAGTGGGGGAGGCGTTCGCGTTCAGCCCGCTGATCGGCGTCCTCGCTGTGATGGAGGACAAGGACGCGCTGGGCCTGCTCGAGGCGTTCGAACCGGTTCTCGACCGGGTGGTGATCACCCGGAACGCCACTCCGCGGGCGATGGCGGTCGAGGAGCTCGCGGAGATAGCCCGCGAGGTCTTCGGCGAGGATCGGGTCGAGACCGCGCTCCGGCTCGACGACGCGATTGACCTGGCCTGCCGGCTCGCCGAGTCGGAGTCCTCCGCTCTCGGCTCGGGAGGCGTGCTGGTCAGCGGCTCGGTCGTCACGGCGGGCGAGGCGCGTAAGCTGCTCGGGGCCGGGTGACCGGGATGCGCGGTCCGCTGTCCGCCTTGCTGGTCTTCGAGGCCATCATCGTCGCACTGTCCATCCCCGTGGCCGTACGCCTGTCCGGTGTCGACGTCGGGTCCGCGGCCGGGGTCGGCCTGGGCATCGCGGCCGCCTGCATCGCCGTCTGCGCCTTCGTCGGCAAGCCGGCCGGTCGGGTCGCGGGTTCGGTGCTCCAGGTGGTGACCTTCCTCCTCGGATTCGTCGTGACCGCGATGTTCGTGCTCGGGGTGATCTTCGGCGGGCTCTGGGTCGCCCTCCTCGTCCTCGACCGGCGGGTCGAGCAGATCCAGCAGGCCCACCTGGCGGCCGGAGGGAGCGCGTCCGCGACGAGCGACGAGGCTCCTTCATAGATCATGGAACGGGGTGTCTCGGGTAGGTCGGTGGCGAGGTCTACTACGCTGCGTAGGCGGAACGTCTCGTTGCCGCACGTCACGAAGGAGTACCCGTGTCCGAGCGCACCCTGGTCCTCGTCAAGCCCGACGCCGTACGACGCGGGCTCGTCGGGGAGATCCTGAGCCGGTACGAGCGCAAGGGCCTGTCGATCGTGGCGATGGACCTGCGCCGGATCGAGGGGGCGCTGGCAGACGAGCACTACGACGAGCATCGGGAGAAGGCGTTCTACCCGCCGCTGCGGGAGTTCATGATCGGTGGTCCGCTGGTGGCCGCCATCGTCGAGGGCGGCCAGGCGGTCGAGGTGGTACGCAGGCTCAACGGGGCGACCGACGCGCGGGTCGCCGAGCCCGGGACGATCCGGGGCGACCTCGCGTTGTCGACCCGGGAGAACCTCGTGCACGGCTCGGACTCGGCGACATCGGCTCAGCGGGAGATCGCGCTGTACTTCCCCGATTTCCCCTGACTCCGGGGCCCGCTAGTGTCCTGCGTCGTAAGATCGTTCTGTACGCATGTGAGATGGCGGGGACCCTTACAAGGCTAGTGGGTCCGTTGCATGGCGTCGGCACCATGTGCGGGCATCACTGGCCATGTGAGGGCTTCCGGCCGGCCCAGCGACATGCAAGAACAACGAGCCCCCGGCGTACGGCACGAGGCGTGTCTGACTAGGGCGTGGCCTCGACCCGTGCCCTAGTCGACGTGGGCGGCAAGACGGTGCGACGGACGGTGACCTGCACGGTGAGGGCGGGCACCTCCGCCTCGGTATCACTCGTGTCCGGACGGCCCGATGGCCCACCCGGTGCCGGCGACGCGTACGTTCCGCGGGCTGGATCGGTGTCGAGCTCGCCCGACGGCTCGGATAGCCCCGCCGTATCGGGTGACCCTGATGACCCGGCGGGCACGGGCGACGGCGGAGCGCCGAGCTGGACAGGGGTCGAGTCGTCGGCGCCGAGGGTGCGGGCACGTTCGATCCAGGCCTCGATGTCGGAAATGGTGAGATCCGCACCGGCCTTCAGCGTCAGGTAGGCAGTCACGGTCCTATCCTCCCCCACGGGACCCCCACCATGCCGCAGCGACCCGCGGAGAGCCTCACCGCGC
>JBOHCT010000307.1:0-2472 GCA_050699055.1 Streptosporangiaceae bacterium
GCGCGCCGAAGAGCGCCTGGGGTCGTGCGTCGAGGTGCTGGTCGAGGAGGACCTGGGTGAGGGTCGCTACGAAGGCCGGGCCGCTCATCAGGCGCCCGAGGTCGACGGATCGACCACGGTAAGAGGTGATGACCTTGCCGTGGGCGACCTGGTACGCGCCAAGGTCACCGATACGATCGGCGTCGACCTCGTCGCGGACGCCGTCGAGATCGTGAGCAGCGCGTGACCATGTACCCCGGTGCCCTTCTCCGTTCCGCTCCTCGCTCGCTGCCGCGCGCTGCGATGCTCGCTTCGGAGGGCGCCTCGTGACCACGGACCCGGCGACCGCCCCGCCCCGCGACGTGAGTACGCTCAACGTCGCCAACATCCTCACGTTCGTCCGGCTGCTCCTCGTTCCGCTCTTCGCCGTCTTCCTCGCCTGGAACGCACCGCCCTGGCGCCTCGCCGCGGTCGGGACGTTCGTGGTCGCGGCCCTGACCGACCGGGTCGATGGCGAGCTCGCCCGCCGGCGCGGGTGTGTCACCGATTTCGGGAAGATCGCCGACCCGCTGGCCGACAAGGCGCTGATCGGTACCGCTCTCGTCGGCCTGTCGGCGCTTGAGCAGCTCGCATGGTGGGTGACGGGTGTCATCCTGTTCCGCGAGCTCCTCATCACCGCCCTGCGCTTCGTCGTCCGCCAGCACGGTGTCATGCCCGCCAGTCGCGGCGGCAAGGCGAAAACACTCACCCAGATCGTCGCGATCGTTCTCTACGTCGTTCCCTTCGGCGGTGCGATCGCGGTCGCCGCGCATTGGGTGATGGGGCTCGCGGTCGTCATTACCCTCGCCAGCGGGATCGACTACCTCTTCCGCGCATGGCGGCTGCGCCGCGCCGCACAGGGCACATCACAGGGCGGCGAGCGGCCCCTGCCGAAAGGGGAGGGGCCGCGTGGGCACGGATGATGGGGCCGGGCGTTCGGAGCGGGACTTGGCCGGGGAGGCGCACCGCCTGTTGCGGGACCGCGGCGCGACGGTCGCGGTCGCCGAGTCGCTGACCGGCGGGTTGCTGGGGGCGGTGCTGACCCAGGTCCCTGGCTCCTCGACGACGTTCCGCGGCGGGGTGACGGCGTACGCGACCGACCTCAAGGCATCGCTGCTCGGGGTGTCGCGAGCGCTGCTCGCCGAACGCGGGGCGGTCGACGCCGACGTCGCGAGCGCGATGGCGGCGGGCGCGAGCGAACGCCTCGGCGCGACATACGGGTTGGCGCTCACCGGCGTCGCGGGGCCAGAGCCGCAGGACGGCCGGCCTCCGGGGACGGTGTACGTCGCGCTCGTCGAGAGCCGAGGGGAGGCGGACCCCGCGGCGAGCGGCCCTGTCGCGCGGGCTACTGCGTCGCCGCGGCTCACCGGCGACCGGCTTCGCGTCCGGCATCTCGCTGTCGTCCACGCGCTCGATCTCCTGTGCGGCCACCTCAAGTGGCCGCGCAAGTAGGGCCGCTGGGCTCGCGGGCCCCTGAGCGTCGCCTGGCTTCGCCCCATCCCCACGAAACCGCTGCCGCGTTTCCGCGGGGGCCCCGGGGGTCGTCGGTCGACGCACCTCCAGTGCGCCTCCCTCCTCCGCCTTGCCATGCTCGCTCAGCTGACCCCGCTCCCTAACCCACCGCCCTACTTGTGCGGCCACTTAGCCGGGAAGCAGACCGCTGACGGTGGCGTTACGCCACAAGAGAAGGGCCGCTTCGGTATGCGACATACTTCTGTGGCCCAGGTACCGTGGAAGCTGGACGTCCGTGGAGCGCCTCACCAAGGGAGAGCCGATGATCTTGCTCCGCCACCTGGTTGGTGACGTGCTACGGCGACACCGCCAGAAGCAGCGACGCACCCTGCGCCAGGTCGCCGCCGGGGCGCGCATCTCCCTCGGGTACCTGTCGGAGGTCGAGCGCGGACAGAAGGAGCCTTCCTCTGAGCTGCTCGCCGCGATATGTGAGGCGTTGGGGATCCGGCTGTCCGACATTCTGCACGATGTCGCCGATCAGCTCGCGCAGTTCGAGCGGGCTGGCGGTCTGTTGCCGCCCGTCGAGGTCGAGCGGCCGGAGCCGGCACAGCCGCCGCGCGAGCCCGTCGGCGTGTCGTCCGGGCTCTCCGCTCCGCGGGAGCCGGTGCCGACCGGTTCCGGGTCCGTCTACAGCCAGGTCGAGCGCGTCTCGCCCCGTCTGGTCCGGGCGGACATGGGCACTCCCACGGAACATGTCGGGGTGCCCCAGACCTTCGTGGGCGGGATCGGCCTTGCCCCGATCGTGTTGCACACCACAGGGAGTGGCCTGGCCCCCGTGGTGGCGGCCTGAGACCCGCTCCGAAGGGCTTGACCTGGGCGTTACTCGATCTTGGCTGCCGGGAAACTTGTTCCCGGAAGCTCAAACGGACGGAGTCCTTCATGACTGTGAAGAGCCCTTTGCCGCCGGAGATGCGTAAGACGACCGGCGAAGCGCTGCAAGCC
>JBOHCT010000308.1:0-2450 GCA_050699055.1 Streptosporangiaceae bacterium
CCCCCGTTCCGGGCAGTCCGGTGCGTCCTCCTCCAACAGGCGCTGCGCCCTGGCCAGCCACCCGCCTCCCTCGGCATGCCTGCCGCCCAGGAACAGCATCAGCCCGCGCCAGAACGCACACCGCACCGCACGTACGACCTCGTCCTGATCCAGAAAGGCACGGTGGGCTCGTTCGAAGCCTTCCCCCGCCTCGCCGTCCCGGCCGATCAGGTAGGCGGCCGTCCCGAGCAGCTCGAGATCGGTGGCGTCGAGTTCAGCCTGCTGATCCGACGCCGACAGCTCGTCGAAGGCATCGCGCCACGCAGAATGCGCGTACGACTCTCGTCCCTGCGCGAGGAGGTCGACGGGGGGCGCTGATCGGCCGGCTTTGCGGGCTGCCACCCACCCAAAGTAGGCCAACGGAACAGTCCTGGGGCGGGTTCGGCCGACGTGGGTATATTGTCCAGATGGACAGTACGGATGGACAGGCAATCGTCACGGGACGGTCCGGCGCGGGGGAGACGCGGTTCCGGTTGCTGGCCGCGGCGTCGGAGCTGATCGGCGAGTCCGGCTGGGGCCGGGTGACCACTCGAGCGATTGCCGAGCGGGCAGGTCTTCCGCACGGAACGGTGAGCTACCACTTTCGAGGAAAGCAGGAGTTGCTGGTCGAGGCGGCCCAGCGCACGGTGCGCCAGATGTTCCCGATGGAGACGCTGCGGGAGGCCACCTCGCTGGAGGACCTGATCACTGCGGCGGCCGCGGGACGCGACAGTGCCCGCAGCATCGGCGAGGGGGGTGCCGCCGCGGTGCTGATGGAGGCGATGCGCGAGGGGACGCGGGATCCGGCGCTGCGCGAGGGGCTGGCCACGATCCTGCTGGACTATCGGCGGTTGGTGGCGCGGCTCGTCGAGTCCGATCAACGCCAAGGCCGCATCTCGAGCCGGGCGACGCCCGAGCTGTTGGCCACGTTGGTGCTCGCCGCAGGCGATGGACTGTGGCTGCACAGCCTGTTGGATCCCGGTCTGGACATGGCCTCGGGGGTAGAGGCGCTGATGGACCTGATCGTCCGCCAAGGTTCGGAGTCCGCACCATGAGCCGGGGACCTGACCGAGGGGTTCCCGCAGCCCGGTCGCTCGAACACCCCCGCACTGCGGTCGTCGCGCTCCTGGTGACGAGCTCGTTCATGGTGGTTCTCGACTACGCCGGCGTAGTCATCCTGTTGCCGGCGATCCTCGGCGACCTGGGGGGCGGACTGGACGCCGTCACCTGGGTGTTGGCCGCGTTCATTCTGGCGTTCGCGGTGCTCCTGTTGCCATCTGGCCGGCTCGCCGAGCGGGTCGGCTCCAAGCCGGTCCTGGTCACCGGCGCCTTGGTGTTCGCCCTCGCCGGTGCAGCGGCGGCGCTCGCCCCCTCCATCGGGTTCCTGATCGGGATGCGAACGCTCCAGGGGGCGGGTGCCGCGGCGTCGGAGGCGGCTGTGTTCGCGCTGATCGACTCGATCAAGCCCTCCGAGAGCCGGTCTCAGACGCGCACGAAGCAGCAAGCCGCGTTCTTCCTCGGCGCAGCGCTGGGTCCGGTGCTGCCCGGTGCGATCGTGAGCGGTCTGTCGTGGGAGTTCTTCTTCGGGCTCGACGCCCTCCTCGGCCTCGCTGTCGCGACGGGTGGCGCCGTCTACCTGCGCCCGAGCCGCGACGCAAGGCCGCGATCACAGCCGCGGCGAACCTGGGATGTGCCCGGCATGCTCACGGGTGCGGCCTTCGTGGGTCTGCTCTCGTTCGCTCTGGTGGAGGGGCACCCGTACGGCTGGGGGTCAGCGCCGATCGTGGCGGTTCTGGCGACCGCCGGCGTCGCGCTGGCGGGGTTCGGCGTGGTCGAGTACCACGCGTCCGACCCTCTGGTCGATCTCTCGTTGTTCGGCGTCCGGCGTTTCGCGGTCGGTAACACCGTCCGAGCGGCGACAGAGTTCACCAGCTTGGGGATCTTCCTTCCGCTGTCACATTTCCTTCAGGTCGACCTCGGCTACTCCGCACTCGTCGCCGGGTCGGTCCTGACCGCGATCATCGTCGGCGCACTCGTCGGGGCGCCGATTGCCGAGCCCCTCGCGGACCGAGTGGACGTGCGGTGGCTGGTCCTTCCCGGGTTCGGGCTCGTCGCGGCCGGCACGTACTGGCTCGCGCACGTCACACCGGACACCGGATGGACGTTCCTCCTCGCCCCGCTGGTCGTGGCCGGAGTAGGGATCGGCGCCCTGGAGGGGCCGTCGGGGAAGGCGACACGCCGCGACGTGCCGCCAGAGGATGCCGAGGCGGCGGCGCAGGTCTCCTACGTGACCTACCTGCTCGGGATCGGGGCCGGGCTGGCGGTCGTGTCCGCTGTCTGGCAAAGCTCGGTTCCCCGAGGCGCGGCCGACGCGGTCAACTCCGCGATGCTGGTCTGCACAGCCGTCGCACTGCTCGGCGCGATCGTCGGAG
>JBOHCT010000309.1:0-2401 GCA_050699055.1 Streptosporangiaceae bacterium
CACACGCGGCCAGCTCCCTCTTACCGATGTCCAGCCCCGCGACCCGGTCGAACACGATCTCCATGCCGTCATCGACGGTGACAACCTCACCCATACCCACTCCCAACGTCGGGGATGTCGCCAACAGACGAGCCGAACCAGGAGGGACCGGAATACACCTTCGGCAATCTGTTCCACGTGCTCACCGGCAACATTTCACGGGCTCACAACCCCACGGCCCCCGCACCAAGCTGTCAAACGGGCTCTACGGCACCAAGACCCATCGGCGTCGCCTGGCCCAGCCCGGGTCACATTTTGTCTGGTCACGACGGCCGCCCGCAGGGCGGCCCCGCGTAGCTGTCAACCAGACCGGCACCCTCACCATGGAGGTGACCAAGGTCGGCGAGACCACCTTCCTCGCCCAGGTCGCCCGTAGCATCGAGGAGGCCCGGGCGCTGAAACCCGGCATCATCCAGCTCGTCGACCGCGTCCTCAAGGTCTACGTGCCCGCGGTGCTCGCCGCAGCCGCCCTGGCCGTATTGATCTGGACCCTCGGGTCGTGGGCGTGGTCCGGGGAGGTCGACTGGGCGCGGGCGATCTTCGCCGCCCTCGCCGTGCTGGTGCTCGGCTACCCGTGCGCGCTGGGCATGGCCACCCCGCTGGCGATGATGCACGGCGGCGGCGCGGCCGCCGAGCAAGGCATCCTCATGCGCCCCGGCGAACCGTGCCAGATCTTCGGCGACATCGACACCGCTGTGCTGGACAAGACCGGCACGCTGACCGCCGGCACACCCACCGTCGTCGACCTCGTGCCCGCCGGCGGGGCCGGTGAGGAGGAGCTGCTGACCACGGCGGCCGCGGTGGAGGCCGCCTCCGAGCATCCCCTGGCGAGGGCGATCGCCGACGCCGCCGACGACAAGGGCCTGGACTACCCCGACGCCGAAGACTTTCACGCGGTCACACGGGCCTCCGCTGCCCACAGGGAGAAGGGCGGGTGAACGGACCCGTCACGATACGGTCCCCGGCTCGGTGCAGGCTCGGAACTGTCCAACCCCACGGTCAGATCTGGGATAGCCCGGAGAGCTTCTGGAGGTACTCGTCTTCGTCGATGTCGCCGGCGGCGTAGCGGCGACGCAGGATCTCCCGCGGCTCATTGTCGGGGAGCGCCCGGCGGTCGGGGGTGCGGTCGCCCCGGCGGAGAGCCCGGACGGCCGAGACGGCGCCGACGACGGCGAGGACAACGAGGGCGACGCCGACCAGGGCCCACAGGAGCATCCACAGCCCCACGCCGCCCATCATCCCAGGCATCATTCCGTTCATTACAAGATCGTCCTTTCCTCGCGTCTTGTTCGTCCGCGGCGAGTACGCCGGCGTGTGGCCGGCGCGGGTGTGTGGTCGACCGGTAGTCCGGCGAGCCGCCAGTGCGGGAACCCGCCGCGCAGCGGACGGGCGGTGTAGCCGTGGGCGGTGAGCAGTCGCACGGCGTGGGGGGCGTAGACGCAGTAGGGGCCGCGGCAGTACGCGACGATCTCGGTGTCGGCCGGGAGCTCGTGCAGCCGGGCGGCGAGCTCGTCGACGGGGACGGACCGGGCGGCGGGGATGTGCCCGGCGGCGTACTCGGCGGCCGGCCGCACGTCGAGCACCAGCACCTCGCCGGCGTCGATGCGGCGCCACAGCTCCTCGCGGTCGATGGGTTCCAGCGCGTCGATGTCACCGAGGTAGGCGCGGGCGGCGCGCTCGACCTCGGCGGTCTGGCGTTCGGCGACCGTGGTCAGGGTCGTCAGCAGCGTGACGACGCCGTCGCCGGCCACCCGGTAGTAGACCCGGTTGCCGGCGCGCCGTGTGGTCACAAGTCCGGCCTCCCGTAGGGCCTTCAGCTGCGCCGAGGTGTTGCCCAGCGTCGCGCCGGAGGCGGCCACCAGCTCCTCGACGCTGCGCTCCGCCTGCGCCAACAGATCAAGCAGCATCAGCCGCAGCGGGTTGCCCAGCGCCTTGCCCACCCGGGCGAACTGCTCGTACAGCGCGTCCTTGCCCTCGTCCATCGCCACACTGCGAGTGTATAGTCCTACTATTCCATTGAATAGCCCTAGGGACGGAAAGGTGGCCATGGTTGAGCCGGCGATGATCGTGGACGAGGGGCTAGGCAACGCCAGCTACCTGCTGGACCTGGGCGACGGCAGGATGGCGGTGATCGACCCGGGACGGGACCCGCGCCCGTACCTGCAGCGGGCCCGGCGGTGCGGGCTGCGGGTGGCGTTCGCGGTCGAGACCCACGTGCACGCGGACTTCGTCACCGGCGTGCGGGAGCTGGCCGCCCGCGGGGCGCGGGTCAGGATCGTGGATGCCGGAGACCGGCGGGCCTCGGGTTCGCGGGCCATCATGCTCTGGCCACCGACCCTTGATGTGCTGGCCGAGCTGGATC
>JBOHCT010000310.1:0-2364 GCA_050699055.1 Streptosporangiaceae bacterium
TGGTCGAGCGCGAGGAGGTCCCTGGTCCCGATCCGAAGCAGGTCCGCCAACTCGGCATGCACGGTTGGCGCCAGGCGCAACATTTCCCGCACCGCCTGCCCAATCTGGTAGCGGACATCGGGGGAGTACGGGAACGCGGATGCGGATTGCGGTGCCATGGAAGAAGGATAGACAGTCATGTCACTAGATTATCTAGCTAACCGCGGTAGACTTCGCCGCCATGGGTCGCGAGCAGCTGGCGCAACAGTCCACGGCATCCCGTCACAGCAGGCGAGGCCAGTCCTGGCGGTGGGCGCTCCCGGTGCTCCTTGTGATCGGGTGGTTGGCGGTGGGCGGGGTCGCCGGACCGTACGCCGGAAAGCTCGCCGAGGTGGCGACCAACGACGATGCGGCGTTCCTGCCCAGCAGCGCCGAGTCCACCGAAGTGACGCAGCTACGGCAGCGCTTCACCGACCGGGAGGCCACACCGGCGGTGGTGGTCTACGAGCGATCCGGCGGGATCACTCCGGCGGATCGCGCCGCGGCCGCGCGTGACGTGCGGGCCCTGAAGGACCTGCGCGCCCTCGTCGGAGACATCGCCGGGCCGATCGCCTCGCGGGACGGTGCGGCACTGGAGTTGCTGGTGCCGCTGGACGCGAATCTGGGGTCGGCGCTGGACGGCGTGGTCGATCAGGTCCGGCAGCAGGTGGAGTCGGACGGGCAGGGCGGGCCGAAGGTTTATGTCACCGGTCCCGCCGGATACTCCGCCGATCTCGGTGCGGCGTTCGCAGGGATCGACGGCGTCTTACTGCTCGTCGCCGTCCTGGCGGTGCTGGTCATCCTGATCGCTGTCTACCGCAGCCCAATTCTGCCGATCGTGGTTCTGCTCTCGGCCCTCTTCGCCTTGGCTCTCGCGAGCGGCGTCGTCTACGCGCTCGCGAAGGACGGCACACTGACCCTGAACGGGCAGAGCCAGGGGATCCTGTTCATCCTGGTCGTCGGCGCGTCCACCGACTACGCCCTGCTGCTCACCGCGCGCTTCCGGGAGGAGCTGCGCGAGCGCCGTTCCCGCTTCGCCGCCGTGCGGATGGCCTGGCGGGGGTCCTTGGCGCCGATCGCCGCCTCCGGTCTGACGGTGATCCTCGCGCTGGTCTGTCTCCTGCTCAGCGACCTGAACTCGACGAGCAGCCTGGGACCGGTGGCCGCGTTCGGTATCATCGCGGCGCTGCTGGCCGAACTGACGTTCCTGCCCGCCGTACTCGTCCTGCTCGGCCGGGTCGCGTTCTGGCCGGCCCGACCCACGTACGGCTCGCAGCATCCGGAACGATCCGGCCTATGGGGGCGCGTCGCCGGTCTAGTCGGCAGTCGAGCGCGGCCGGCATGGATCGGCTCGACCGTGGTGTTGCTGGTGCTTGCGGCCTTCCTGCCCACGCTGCGGGCCGACGGCACTTCCCGCAGTGACCTGTTCCTCAACCAGACGGAGTCCGTGTACGGACAGGAGGTGCTCGCGGAACACTTCGCGGGCGGGTCCGGGAGCCCGGCGGTGATCATCGGACCGGCCGACGCGGGACGCCGGATGACCGCAGTCGCCCGCGAGGTCGAGGGCATAAACGGCGCCGCGCCCCTCGGGCCGGACGGTCGCCCCGTCGGGTCCGGCGAGGATCCCGCGGTCAAGGGAGGGCTCGTCCAGATCCAGGCCACGCTTCGGGCGGCCCCCGACAGCGATGTGGCGATCGCGACCGTGGGGGATCTGCGAGCCGCCGAACACGCCGCCGTTCCCCGGGCCAAGGTCGGCGGCACCACCGCAATCCAGCTCGACACCCGGACTACCGCCGAACGTGACCGGCGGCTTATCATCCCGGTCGTCCTGGTCGTGATCTTCGTGCTGCTGGCGCTGCTGCTGCGTGCCCTGCTCGCGCCGCTCCTCCTGCTGCTGTCGGTGATGCTCAGTTTCGCCGCCACGCTCGGGGTCTCGGCTCTGGTGTTCAACCACCTGCTCGGCTTTCCGGGGGCCGATCCGTCCGTCCCGCTCTACGGGTTCGTCTTCCTGGTTGCCCTCGGAGTCGACTACAACATCTTCCTCATGACCCGCGTACGGGAGGAGAGTCGGCTGTCCGGCACCCGCAACGGCGTCCTGCGCGGGTTGGCCGTCACCGGCAGTGTGATCACATCCGCCGGGATCGTGCTGGCGGCCACCTTTTCCGCCCTCGCCGTCATCCCGCTGCTCTTCCTCGCCCAGATCGCCTTCATCGTCGCCTTCGGCGTGCTGCTCGACACCCTGGTCGTACGCTCGCTCCTGGTCCCCGCACTCGCCCGGGACATCGGACCCGCCCTCTGGTGGCCGAGCAGCCGCCGACACGAGTCTCCTTAGGCACACTCGTCCGC
>JBOHCT010000311.1:0-2364 GCA_050699055.1 Streptosporangiaceae bacterium
ATGCGACGCTTCGCGTCGTTGTCGTCAGTCGACGCAGGCCCACTGCGACTCCTTCCTCCGCCTCGCGACGCGCCGCCTGGATCGCCGCTCGCGACGGACGAGATCCACGAGACACGCCCTAGTCGATGAGGCGGCCGCTCAGCCGGTGGACCGCGAGACCCCACATCAGTGCGCAGAAGACCAGCAGCGCCACGACGTGGGCCAGGGAGTACAGCGGCGGGCCCCCGAACACCGCCGTGCGTACGAGCTGCACGCAGTGGTACAGCGGGTTGATCTGGGCGGCGACGTGCGCCCAGTCGCCCAGCCTCGCCACGGGGAAGAACGTGCCGGCGACGAGGAACAGCGGGGTGAGGACGGCGGAGATGATGTAGTTGAAATGATCGAACGACGCCGCGACCGCGGACACCCACATTCCGAAGAGCCCGAAGCCGAAGCCGGTCACGAAGCCGATCAGCGGAACCGTGAGCATCCCCCAGCTCGGCGGCAGCCCGAACGCCATCCCCACGAGCACCGGTGCCGTCCCGTAGACGCCGGCCTTGCACGCGATCCAGGTCGCCTCGGCCGTGACCAGCTCGTGGATGTCGACGGGCGCGGCGAGGATGGCGTCGTAGCTGTGTTGGTACGTGCGGCGTACGAACGTGTTGAACATCCCGGCGAAGGCCGCGGTGAACAGCACCGCCGTGGCGACGACGCCGGTGGCGATGAAGTCCATGTATCGGTAGCCGGCGACGAACTTGATGAACGACCCGAACCCGAAGCCGAACGCGAACAGGTAGATGGCCGGCTCGACGATCGCCGCGAAGGTCGTGGAGTACCAGTACCGCTTGTACAGCGTGTACTCGTGGTAGAGCACGCCCACGAACGCCGACGGCTCGAACGCGCGCAGCCGCGCGGCGGGCCTGTCAAGAGTGGTCATGCGACGGCCTCCCCGGTGAGCAGGACGAAGACGTCTTCGAGGCTGGCCGCGCGGCGCGTGATCGTGCCGAGGTCGCTCTCCCGCGAGGCGGACATGCCCTCGGCGCGCAGCACCGAGACCGTCGGCCCGTTGCGCCTCGTAGTGAACCCGTCGGCGTGCACTGTCCGCTCGACCTCGGCAAGCTTGTCCGGCGGCCCGTAGACCTCGACGACCTCGCTGCCCGCGTGCTCCGCGATCAGGTCGCGTGGCGCGCCGCGGGCGACGACGCGACCGTGGGACATGAGGGCGGCATCGTCGGCGAGCCGCTCGGCCTCCTCGATGTAGTGGGTGGACATCAGGATCGTCACGCCCTGCCCGCGCAGGGCGTCGATGAGGGACCAGAGATCTTGCCGGACCTGCGGGTCGAGGCCGACCGTCGGCTCGTCGAGCAGGAGGAGGCGGGGGGAGTGGACGAGCCCGCGCGCGATCAGCAGCCGCCGGCGCATCCCGCCGGACAGGTCGTCGACCTTGACGTCGGCGCGATCGGCCAGCTCCGCCAGGCGCAGCGCACCCGCGACGGCGGCGGGACGGTCGGGGGCCGGGATGCGGTAGAGCCGCGCGAACACCTCGAGGTTCTGCCTGGCCGTGATCTCCTCGTCGAGGTTGTCCATCTGTGGTACGACGCCCATGAGGGCGCGTGCCTGCTTGGACTCCTCGGGCACCCGGAAGTCCATGACCTCGATCGAGCCGCTGGTCTGCCGCGCCTGCGCGGTGAGCATGCGCATCGTCGTGGACTTGCCCGCGCCATTGGGCCCCAGCAGCCCGAGGCAGATGCCCGCGGGCACCTCGAGGTCGATGCCGTCGACGGCGGTGACGTCACCGAAGCGTTTGACCACGCCACGCAGCGTTAGCGCGGGAAGCTCCCTCCGCTCGGTCGTGATGGGACGTCGATCGAGCTGAGGAATCGCCATAATGCCAGCCTAGGCGGACACATCGACCGATCGCCTCTCCTTTTCCGTCGGGCGAACGCCAAGGGGGCAGGGGTGTCCGGCGGCTAACGCCGATTTTCACTAAGCGAATTGTCCCCCAGTGCGGGTCAGGCGTACTCGTAGCGGAGGGTCCGGCCGCCCCACCAGGGCACGGTGATCGTTTCGGGCAGGTTGGCTTGGCGGAGGACGGGGGAGTATGTGCGTCGGTTGAGCCGGACGGTGATCTGGTCGCCGTGGTTGAGGAGGGTCCCGCTGGTGGATAGGAATCGGCGTTGGAGGGTGTCGGGGGTGGCTGAGCTGTAGCCGGGTAGGCGGCGGCGCAGCGCGGCGCAGAGGGTGTGGGCGAGGACAGTGAGCACGACGCCGAGGTCGACGTTGAGGTCGACGTTGAGCGGGACCGCGCCGGCGAGGGCGTCCAGGCCGAAGGAGCGGATGGCTTCGGCGAGGCGCTGCTCGATGTTCATCCGCCGGGCGTAGGCG
>JBOHCT010000312.1:0-2323 GCA_050699055.1 Streptosporangiaceae bacterium
TCGCCAACGAGGAAGCCGTCGGCTTCCTCGCGGACCGGCTGGCCCGGCTCGGGGTGGAGGAGGAGCTCACCCGGGCCGGGGCATCCCCGGGCTCGGAGGTGGTCATCGGGGAAGGCGATGACGCCGTGGTCTTCGACTGGGACCCCTCTGTTCCCGCGGGCGTGCGCCATGACCTCGGGCGGCGCGGCACCGATCGACGCCTGGAGGGTTGATGACTGACCGGGCGCCCATCGCGGAGGCCAAGCGCATCGTCGTCAAGGTGGGCTCGTCGTCGCTGACCACACCCGCCGGCCTCATCGACGTCGCGCGCGTCGACGCATTGGCCGGCGTTCTCGCGAGGCGCCGTACGGGCGGCGCGGAGGTCATCCTGGTCTCGTCCGGCGCCATCGCCGCCGGGCTCGGGCCGCTGTCCCTGCGGAGTCGGCCGATGGATCTGGCCAGCCAGCAGGCCGCGGCGAGCGTGGGTCAGGGACTGCTCGTCGCGCGCTACACCGACGCCTTCTGCCGGTACGGTCTTCGGGTCGGCCAGGTGCTCATCACGGCGCACGACATCGTGCGGCGGGCCCACTACCGCAACGCTCACCGGACGCTTTCCCGCCTGCTGGAGATGGGTGTCGTGCCTGTCGTTAACGAGAACGACACCATCGCCACCGACGAGATCCGCTTCGGCGACAACGATCGGCTGGCCGCGCTCGTCGCGCACCTCGTCCGAGCGGACGCGCTCGTGCTCCTCTCCGACGTCGACGGCCTGTACGACGGGGATCCGCGCCGTGGCGGCGCGCACCCGATCCGTCTCGTACGAGGGGATGCGGACCTCACCGGGATACGTGTGGGTCGTCCCGGTCGGCATGGGACGGGGGGGATGAGGACGAAGATCGAGTCCGCCCGCATCGCAACCAGCGCCGGCGTCCCGGCTGTCCTCGCCGCCGCCGAGGACGCCTCCGCGGCGCTGGCGGGGGGAGCGGTGGGGACCTACTTTCCCGCGACCGCCCGCCGTCCCGCGTCGCGGCTGCTGTGGCTCGCACACGCGACCACGCCCAGGGGGCGGCTGCTCCTGGACCCCGGCGCTGTCGAGGCCGTCGTAGGCAGGCGGGCCTCTTTGCTCGCCGCCGGCGTGACCGCGGTCGAGGGAGACTTCGCTGCCGGCGACCCGGTGGACCTCTGTGACGAGAAGGGGCGCGTGGTGGCGCGCGGGCTCGTGAACTACGACGGGAGCGAGCTGCCCGGCCTCCTCGGCCGGTCCACATGGGAGCTGGTGCGTACTCACGGGCCCGGGTACGAGCGCGAGATCATCCACCGGGACGACCTGGTCCTGCTGGAGCGCTCCTGACGCGGTCCCCGAGGCACCACGTCACGGATGACGCGACCCATAGATACCCGATACGAGCTGTCCCTTCCAGTGATCGTCGGGGAGGGGACCGCCGAACCTCGTACGCTTGGCACATGGCGGATGCGCGGCAAGTGTTGGACGCGGCGCGGCGGGCGAAGGACGCCGCTGCCGAGCTCGCCACGCTCACCCGAGCGGCCAAGGACGCCGCTCTGCGCGCGATGGCTGACGCGCTCGAGGAGCGCTCGACCGAGATCCTCGCCGCGGCCACGCGGGACGTCGAGCGGGCGCGCGCCGACGGGCAGCGCGAGGCCACTGTCGACCGGCTGGCGCTCGACGAGCGTCGGGTCGAAGCGATGGCGGCAGGTCTGCGTGACGTCGCCGGCCTGCCCGACCCGGTCGGCGAGGTGGTACGTGGCTCAACCCTCCCGAACGGTCTGGAGCTGCGTCAGGTTCGCGTACCGCTCGGGGTCGTCGGCATCGTGTACGAAGGTCGCCCGAACGTCACCGCCGACGCGGCGGCGCTGTGCCTGAAGAGCGGGAACGCCGTCCTGCTGCGCGGCTCCTCGTCGGCAAGGGACTCCGACGCGGCGATCGTCGTCGCCCTGCGCGGCGCGCTCGTCGAGGCCGGCCTCCCGATCGACGCCGTCCAGGCCGTGCCGGGGGACAGCCGAGAGGCGGTGAAGCACCTCATGAGTGCCCGCGGCCTCGTCGATGTACTGATCCCGCGGGGTGGAGCGTCGCTCATCCGGGCGGTCGTCGAGGAGTCCACCGTTCCGGTCATCGAGACCGGCGCCGGTAACTGCCACGTCTACGTTGACCGTGACGCCGACCTTGACCTGGCTGAGCGCATCCTCCTCAACGCCAAGACCCAGCGTCCTTCGGTCTGCAACGCTGCGGAAACACTTCTCGTGCACGAGGCGGTGGCGGACGCGTTCGTGCCGCGCGCTCTCGCCGCCCTCCGCGCGGACGGCGTGACCGTACACGGTGACGAGC
>JBOHCT010000313.1:0-2250 GCA_050699055.1 Streptosporangiaceae bacterium
TCTGAATCCTTACCCGCTCCGGCCTGGTGATCGAGAGAGCGGAAATCCGGATGTACGCGATTTCTTTGCCTCTTCAGCTCGGCAATAGGAACGAAGATTGCTGCACTTCGACGCGAGCACCGACTTCGATGCCGCGACCCGGATCTACCGGCGATGCCGACGATCTGGCATCACCCCTCGCGGGACGGTCGACTGCATGATCGCCGCTGTTGCGTGGCGGCGTGGTGCCACGCTGCTGTCTCGGGATGTGGACCTGGATCAAGTCGCCCAGGTCGTCGGCGCCGAACTCGACGAAGCCTCCCTGCGTGGGTAACAACCGACCCACGGTCTGCGAAACGGCACAGCCATAAGCGTCCGGTTGTCGATCGGTCGCCTGAAGCCGACGGGATCCAGCTCAACCGAGGCCCTCAATGGGACGGGGTGGTCCAGGACGGGTCGCGGCCCATGGTGGCGACGAGCCGGTCCAGCACCGAGGCATCGCCAGGAACCTCGACGGGGCGGCCGAACGGCACGTCGTCGCCGACGGGGCGCTCCTCCCCCGGCTGCGGGCCCATGACCCGGATGCACTGCTCGGCCTGCTCCGGGTCGACGTCGTAGGCCTGGCCCGTCGCCCGGGCGATGTCCCACCCATGCACCATCGTCTCGTTGAGCGCGACGAGACCGGCGATCTCACCCGGCAGCTCCACACCGCCCGCGGCGGTAGCGCCCTCCCATGCGTTCGGGTCGCCCCAGGCCCCCGCCATCGCGAGCAACCGCTCGGGGATGCGGGTCCGCCAGCCGCCCTCGAGCCCACTGCCATCGCCGGACGGGCTCGGGCCACCGCCCTCCGGAACCTCCTTGGTAGCGGCGTTCGTGAAGGCCTGCGCCAGCCCATCCACGTGGTCCAAGAGATCGCTGAGAGTGTACTGCGGGCACGGCGTGCGCGCCCTGAGTTGCTCGTCGGTAATGGTGGCGATCAGCGCGCCGCTACGGCGCGCCGCGGGGACGAGGTCGATCATTGCTGCTCCTTCCGACGGTCCTCGAACGGTAGGACCACGCCCAGAACATGAACTCATCGGTCGTTCCAGCGCGTTCCGGCAAGGGGCCTCCGGGCTGCTGGGGACTTGGCCGATCGGGCCTCGCGAGCCGCCGCTGTACCGGCTACTCGCGCTCGGCGAGGGCAGCAAGCCGGGCCAGCGAGGCGTCCAGCCTGTCCGACGTGGTCGCCCGAGCCCGCGGGAAGCGCTTCTCGTCGATCAACCGGGTCCAGTCGTAGGTATGCGTTACCCGTGTGCGTAGCGCGTCGATCGACTCGAGCTCCCACCGCCACAGGTGCCCCGGAGCCTCCTGCCCCGGCTCGGCGGGTCGCCACGCGATGCGGCGGCCCTCCTCGAACTCCACCACGTGGTTCTCCCGGACGCTCCCTATCGAGAGGATCATGGTGAACACCGCACCGACGCCCCGGACCCGCTGCCCGCCTGGCGCCTCGGACAGGTTGTCGTTGCCGTCCCAGCGAGGCTGTTCAGCAGGGTCGGCAATGAGCTCAAAGATCCTCCCCGCGCCCGCCGCGACCTCGCGGCTAGCGCTGACCACGCGTTGAACCTGATCATCACTGGACATGGCTCCATCGAACCATCTGGCGGAGTGCGGTGTAGTAGGGGTGGTGAATGGCGGGAGAGGAGGCCGGTGATCGTGTCGTACCGGTACCGACGCCGTTGGTCGGTGCTGCTGGCGGCCATGGTGGTCGCCGCCACCAGCGTCGCATGCACCACGCAGGGCGACGCAGGTCACCATCGGCCCACGGGTCACCATTCGGCGCGCGGTGCCGGGGCCTCGCATTCTTCTGACTCCTACAGCGGCGCCCGGCGCACTGGGTGCGGCGGCACCCCGGTGCGTCGCGGCGACCCGGCGTCGTGGGCGAGCGGGAAGCGGCACGGGTTCCGCGGCGCGAACCAGATTCCCTACGCGGTGTCGACCCACGGCCGAGTCGTCGCGTACCTGTGGGGGTACCCGCTGGCCGTGCGGCACATGGGGTCGAAGCGGGACAAGATCCTATGGTTCGTAAGACGCGACGCCGGGCCACTGTACGTCCACGGGCACCCTGTCGGCGGGGTCCATCCGGTCTTCTCCGAGACCGTCGGGGGCGCCGGGGCCGACGGCATGCCGTCCTATGTGAAGGTCCCGGCGGCTGGTTGTTGGCGCTTCACGCTCACGTGGAGCGGATCGCACGGCAGTACCTACCGTGACACCATCAGCCTTCGATACGTGGCG
>JBOHCT010000314.1:0-2218 GCA_050699055.1 Streptosporangiaceae bacterium
GTCCGAGGGCCTCTTCGACGGCGAGGACATGGCCAATACTCCCGGCCAGCAGGCCGCGCTGCGCCGGCTGGAGACGCTGCTCGCCCTGGTGGAGGGGTGGGTCGACACCGTGGTGACGCGAGCGACCGCCAACCGGATGCCGTCCGCGACCCCGCTGGCGGAGGCGGTCCGCCGGCGCCGCGCGACCGGCGGGCCGGCCGAGCGCACCCTGGGTGCGCTCGTCGGGCTCGAGCTGCGGCCGCGGCGGATGCGGGAGGCCGCGACACTCTGGTCTCGGGTCGCCGACGTCCGGGGCATCGAGGGCCGCGATGCATTGTGGGGTCACCCGGACCTGCTACCGAGCGCGGACGACCTGGACGACCCGGACGGGTTCGCCGCCGGGCAGGCCGACACCGGCGAGCTGGCCGGCTTCTCCGACCTGTCGCAGCTGGGCTGGGCCGACGGCGACGAAAAGTCCGACGGCAACGACGAATCCGAGGGCAACGAGGAGTCCGACGGCGGCAGCTCGCCGCCCGCGACCTGATCGCGGCAGAGAGATCATTCCCAGAGCGGGACCTGAGGCTCCTCCTCGGCGTCCTCCGCAGCGTCGGGTTCGGCCCCACCGTCTGTGAGCGACAGCCCGGCCGCGGCGGCCACCCCCTGCAGGTAGCCGCGCGCCCGTTCCGTACGCGGGTAGCGCCCGACGAGGCCCCAGAACGCAGACCCATGACCCGACTCGAGCAGGTGCACGAGCTCGTGCAGGAGCACGTAATCGACGACCCAAGGCGGCAGGTCACGCAACCGCGCCGAAAGCCGGATGGTGCCGTGCGCGGGCGTGCACGATCCCCAGCGATCGTTCTGGTTGGTCACCCACCGCACCGCGCTGGGCCTGGCCCGGCCGTCGAGGTAGCGCTGCGACAGCGTCCGCGCGCGGGCGAGCAGGTCGGTGTCGGAACGCTGCCGGCGCCGCGTCTTGCGCTCCTCCTGGCGCTCCAATCGGCCGACCATCTCGGTGACCCAGAGCCGCTCCTCCGCGGCGGTCATCCGGGCCGGGATCATGACGATCACCGCGTCGCCTTGCACGTACGCCTGGACAGTGCGGGTGCGCCGGCGACTGCGCCGCACCTCGACACGCCGACGCGTCGCGGTGGATGCGACAGCCGGCGCTTGCCCGGGCGGTGTGGGTGACACGAGCGGGACGCTAACGCACAGGACCGACACCACACGTCCTCCCACCCAACCGGTGGATAACTCCTGCCACACGAGCCGCCCTGGTCTGGGGCAGCTGACGGCGTGCGGGCAGGCACGCACGGCACCGGAGGTGCCAGCACTGGCGAATTTCTTTTCCGTCCACAGCATGTGCGCAGCATTTGCGCAGGTCAGAGGACTTACTCCCACTCAGTACCCGACCGTGCACAGCGCCGTCCGCCGAACGTCCACAAAGACGCGCCGAGGCGTCCCCACGCTTTCCACAGAGTTATCCACAGGTGTGGGAGACGGCCAGTTGACGACACCCGCACCCGCTCCCTACTGTCGACCACGACGGGGCCCTCGGCGCTCGAGAAGCCGTTCGCGAGGGGAAGGCGGACGGCGACTCGGCTACCCGAGGGCCTCGCGATGTCGCGCCACACAGGCACGCTGCACCGCCGCCCGCGGGCCTCTGCCGTAGGGTGTGCCCGATCGCCCGGGACCGACCGGGCGCCGACGAAGGAGAGGCCTCGTGGGGGAGACTTACAAGGGCGACGCGTACTGCGTGAAGTGCAAGGAGAAGCGCGACTTCGAGGGAGAGGTCGTCGAGACTAACGGCCGCCGGATGGCGAAGGGCACCTGCCCGGTCTGCGGCACGAAGCTGAACCGCATCCTCGGCAAGGCGTGACCGCACCAGGCGGCGCCGCCCGGCCGCCCCAGGTTGAACGTGTCAGTAGCTCAGCTCGCCACGGCGAGCTGAGCTACTGACATATTGAGGGACCCCCGTTGACCGAGCGTTAGCCTGTCGCTACTCTCCTCCTCGAAAACGATTTCTGAATCGATTTCCAGTGGCCCCGTCGGCGGAGAGGACCGGACAGTGGGTAACGCGAAGCCAACCGAGCAGGACCTGACCAGGCGCCACTTCCTCCAGGCGAGCGGTGGCCTCGCCGCGGGCGCGTCGCTGCTCGGCCTGGCCGGCTGCTCCGGCGGCGAGGCCAGCTCCGGCCCCGATGTCCATATCAAGATCCCGGACGCGAAGACCAAGCTGCCC
>JBOHCT010000315.1:0-2053 GCA_050699055.1 Streptosporangiaceae bacterium
AACGGTCCGTTGGCCTTGTGCTTGTACAGCGTGTCGACGAGGTCGGACAGCGACGGCGAGATCTTGAACCTGACGTCGACGCCGAGGTTCTTCTTCAGCTGGTTCGCGATGGCCTCCATCCATGCTTCGTACGGGCCGTCGCTGTTGTACCAGAGGTAAAGCGTGCCGTCGTAGCCTCCGGCCTCCTTGAACAGCTGTTTCGCCTTCTTGGGGTCGAAGCGGCAGTGCTGGCCGCACGGGTCCGGTCGCGACCCGGGAACGGCGGGCGACACGAGCGACCTGGCCGGGCGATAGGTGCCGTAGAAGACCGCCTTGATGATCTTCTTCCGGTTGATCGCCATGGAGATCGCGTACCGCAGCTTACGGTTCTTCATCGCGTCGTCGAACATCGGGAACCCGATGAACTGGAACACCGAGCTCGGACGCTGGATGTAGTGGTCGTCGAACGTCTGCTGCGCGTCCTTGATCCGCTGGGTCGGCAGCAGCGGCATGATGTCGAGGTTGCCGGCCAGCAGGTCGTTGTAGGCCGTGTTGATGTTGTCGTAGATCTTGAAGGTCAGGTCCCTGATGTATGCCTTGTGCGCGCCGCCGTACCGGTTGTAGCGGGTGAGCCTGATGGCCTCGTCGTGCCGCCAGCCCCCGGCCATCTTGTACGGCCCGTCGCCGATCGGCTCGTCGTCGAACTTGTCGAAGCCCTCCTTGAAGGCGGCCTTGGGCAGCGGATAGAAGGCGTTGTACCCGAGGGTCATGGGGAACTGGCTGAAGGGCTCCTTCAGTGTCACCTCGAGCGTGCGATCGCCGACGACATCCAGGCCCGACAGCTTGTCGGTGCTGGGCTTGGGGGCCTCCTTCGGCCCGTCGCCGTCGGGGTCGGACGGGTTCAGCGCGTCGTAGCCCTTGATGTTGGCGAAGAACGCGTTGTTGTGCCAGCCGTTGGGGCCGTACGCCGCGGCGCTCCACGCGCGGGCGAAGCTCTGGGCGGTCACCGGCTCACCGTTGTGAAAGGTCCAGCCCTTCTTGAGCCGGATCGTCCACGTCCGCTGGTCCTTCGACGTGATCGACTTGGCGACGGCGAACTGAGCCTCCCCGGTCTTCGGGGCGTACTCGACGAGGCCGGTGAACAACGCGTCGAGCACCTTGGCGCTGTTGGTCTCGTTGGAGTCGCCCGGAAGAAGAGTGTTGGGCTCGGCGATGTAGATCGAGAAGGAGTCGGAGTCACCCGCGGACCCGCCCCCGAAGGCGCAGCCGCCGGCGGCGAGCACCAGCGCCATGAGCGACGCCGCCGCCGCCAGCAGACGCGCACGAACCCGCATGAACCCCCTAGACCACGTGTGGCGGATGTGCCTCTCGCGGTGGCACGCCTAGGGAGTATCCCGGACAAAGGGGGCACACCGCGACCGGGTCCGGAAGAAATCCACAGGCCGGTGACCTGATCCGGTCAGCCGGCCGCGCCTCCGACCAATCGCCCAGCACCCGGCAGTCGATCACGCTTCCCTGCCAAACCGCCGCCGGTATGCCCGAGATGTCCGCTCTGGCTGACACATGGAAAGGAAACCTGGTCGGGCGAGGCACACCGCCGCGGCGGGGCCCGGGTCAGCGGGCGCCACCCCGCCACGACGCGGGCGGCCAGTCGCCGTACTCCGCGTGGTAGACCCGCTGCCGCAGCTCCTCGGGGTCGGCGGCGAAGATGAGATCACGGTGGCCGCGTACGGCCACGAAGTGGCCGGCGAACGGGTCGTGGACGAACGCCCACAGCGGAAACTCGCCGCGGAGCCGCTCGAGCGCGTAGTGATCGATGCCGCACGTCACCGCGCGACATCATCCCAGGTGACGAACCCGAAAGAGGGACATTTCGCACGGCGCGCCGGTTCTCACGGGACCAACCCCTGGACCGACCGGTATGCGCGGCCGGTTGCCTCTCAGGGGCGGTACCGTCTGTCTCGAGAGAGAGCTGACACCTGTCGCGACTCTGGACCAACTGGTGGTGGGCGAGGCGAGAGGCCAGGGACAGCGGCCAGGGACAGCGGCCAGGGACAGCGGCCAGGGACAGCGG
>JBOHCT010000316.1:0-2034 GCA_050699055.1 Streptosporangiaceae bacterium
GGGCGCGCGCCGCCGCGACCCGCTCGCGGGCGGACGGAGCGAGCGTCACCGCCGCGTCTCCGCGGGCAAGGCGCACGACGCGGCGGCACGACAGCGAGACGCCGTCGAGCACAATGCCAGGGGTGCGAGGGGTGTCGGGGGCGGCCACGCCGCCTGACCCTACGCTCACGTCCCCGGCGCGGTCGGCACGCCCAGGCAGCCCGCGGGCGAGCTGGCCAACCGCGGGTCGACCTCGGGCTCGGGACCCTCGGTGAGGAGCGTCTCGTAGGGGACGAACAGGCCACGGTCGAGTCGGTAGTAGGTCATCGTCGTGAGGGCCGGCGAGTAGGCGTGCACGCTCGTCGCCACGCCGGGCCCGTCGTCGGCGAGATCGTGCAGGTAGTCGGGACCGAAGGGGCAGACGGTGCCGGCGTCGTGGAACCTGTCCCGCACGCCGACGCGGCTCTCGACCCGGCCGTACAGCTCCCGCAGACGGCCCTCGGCGACGCAGAACGCCCCGGAGGAGCCGCCGTGGTCGTGGAAGCGGGTGTCCTGGCCCCGCTCCCATCCCAGCAGCCAGATCTCGAGGTTACGGGCGTGGAAGAGGCGCGCGTACCACCGGTGCTCGGGGTCGTGGCGTACGATCGTGCGCCACAGCCGCTCGTCGCGGGCCACGCGCCGGACGAGGTCGGCGAGTTGCCTGCGGCTCAGCCGCGAGGCGCCGAACTCCAGCGAGCGAACGAGCTCGGCGACGAGGGGACGGGCATCGGTGGAGTACTCGACAGTACCCTCACTGGGGACCTCGGCAGGGTGCTCGCTCGGAGGGCCGGCGATAAGGTCGCTCACGGGACAACCTCCTGACACTAGGGAGGAGGCCCCGCAGCGTCGTCACCACCGCAAGAGATGATTACGCCAGACGCGGCCCCCTCGGGCCGTGCCCACGCCCTGCGGCCACCGCGCGCGAACACGAGGCCGCCGACCGTGGACGGACGTCTGTGCGAACCGAAATCCCCTCGCGGGAGGTCTCTCCCGTGCCGACACCTCGATCCGACATGACGATTGTAGGACAGATGAACATCACGAAGGAGCAGCGGGCCCAGGTCGCCGAGGTGATCACGCAGCTGGAGCGGGACTTCTACGGCCGTGGGCCCACCTCGGTGCGGGTGTCGGTCAGCAACGGCGACCCCGAGGTGATCACCGCGCTGTCCGTGGACCGGCTGACCGCGATGGACCGCACGCTCGCCGACCGCGACATGGTGCCCCAGGTCATCGCCCACCACCAGGCCGTCCACCAGGCGACGGGGCGGGAGTTCTGCGACGGGGTCGAGGACATCGTCGGGCGACGGCCGTCGGCCTACCTCGCCCAGCTCGACCCCGCGACCGGCTACGCGGTACGGGTTTTCGTCTTCGCCGACGCCGACGAGCCGGGCTCCTGACCGCCCCCTAACGGGTTGAGGGACCCGGGTCCCCTCTCCACGACCGCGGGTCTGACGATCCGCGCTACCGGGCACCCGCTCCCTCGGACGCCCGGCCCCGCGGGCCTGGGGTGTCCGAGCATCCACGGCACCGGGCACCCGCCCGTTCAGACACGTGGCGCCGCACCCAGGGGGCACCGGGGCGTACCCGCCTCAACTCGGGCGCTCACACGTCGAAGCGGCCGTCCTTGAGGGCACCGACGAACGCCGCCCAGTCGCGCTCGTCGAACGCGAACACCGGGCCAGTGCGGTCCTTCGAGTCGCGCACCGCGATCGCGCGGCCCACGGCCGCGACCTCGACGCACGCGCCGTTGCCGGTGCTGCGGCCCGACTTCCGCCACACGGGCGCGACCTCGACGCAGTTGCCATCACCGGTACTGCGACTGCTCTTGCGCCACTTCACGGTAGGCGCCTCCACCGTCTCCTCCTCGGCCATCAGGCCCACTCCTTCACGCGGTCCGCGATCAGCGCCAGGGACTTCGTCTCCGGAAGCGCCGTCGCCCGCAGGTGCTCGAAGATCATGCCGTAGCGGGTGACCTCATCGATGTTGTCCCGCAGGTACAGGCTAGTCGTCAGCTCC
>JBOHCT010000317.1:0-2014 GCA_050699055.1 Streptosporangiaceae bacterium
CAGCACGCCGGTCACGAGCGGCTCGCCGACGAGCCCGACGACCACGATCGGCACCGAGCCTGCGATCACGTACCAGCCGAAGCGGTAGTCGAACTCCGCGCGCACCTCGGCCTTGACCAGCCCGCGTACCCAGGCGCTCGCGATCCGCCAGATGTCCTGAGCGAAGTAGACGATCACCGCGGCGATCGCCCCGATCTGGACCACGGCGGTGAACGCGGTGATCTGCCGCGCGTCGATCGGCAGGCCCAGGATCTTCTCGAAGATCGTGAGGTGACCGGTGCTCGAGACGGGGAGGAACTCGGTGAGGCCCTCGACGATGCCGAGGACGATCGCCTGGAACAGGTCCACCGGCTCAGTCCCCCAGTCCGGAGGCGTCCAGCGCCTCGGCGACGGTGCGCATGGTGGCCGCTCGCTCCTCGTGCGTCTCGCCGTACGTCGCGACCGACAACGTCGTCACTCCGGCCTCCGCGTACGCGTGCAGCCGCTCGGTGATGCGCTCCTTCGGGCCGATCAGGGCCGTCTGGTCGACCAGCTCGAACGGGACGGCCTCGGCCGCGTCGCGTTGCCGCTTGTCGAGGTACAGGTCCTGGATCCGCGCGGCGGCGTCCTCGAACCCCATCCGCCGGGCCAGCGCGTTGTAGAAGTTCTGCTTGCGGCTGCCCATGCCGCCGACGTACAGAGCCGTGTACGCGCGCAGCGGCGCCGCGCACGCCTGGAGGTCGTCGCCGACCACCACGGGCACGGTCGGCACCACGTCGAACGTGGACGGGTCGCGCCCCGCGCGCTCCAGCCCGGCGCGGAGCGGGTCGAGCGAGACCGACGCGTGCTCGGGGGCGAAGAAGATCGCGAGCCAGCCGTCGGCGACCTCGCCGGTCAGCTCGAGGTTCTTCGGACCGACGGAGGCCAGGTAGACCGGGACGTCGGGGCGGTACGGGTGCAGCATGATCTTCAGCGCCTTGCCGGGCCCGTCCGGCAGCGGCAGGGTGAAGTGCTCGCCGTCGTAGGAGACGGTCTCGCGCCGCAGCGCCTGCTGCACGATCTCGACGTACTCGCGGGTCCTGCCCAGCGGGCTCGCGAACCGGACCCCGTGCCACCCCTCGGACACCTGCGGGCCGGAGACCCCGAGCCCGAGCCGGAACCTGCCCCCGGACAGCCTGTCCAGGGTCGCGGCGGTCATCGCGGTCATCGCGGGCGTGCGGCCGGGGATCTGCATGATCGCGCTGCCGATGTCCATCGTGGACGTGCGGGCGCCGATCCAGCTCAGCAGGGTCGGCGCGTCCGAGCCGTACGCCTCGGCGGCCCACGCGACGCTGTACCCGAGGGACTCGCCGTACACCGCGGTCTCCACCCGTTCGGCGACGTCCGGGCCCGCGACGTACCCGATGTTGATGCCCAAGCGCATGACGGTGGCCTCCCAGCCGTACTTTCCGGTGAACTGCTCCGCGAGCCTATCGCCCCGAACTCGGGCGTCCTCGACTAACCTTCCCGACATGCAGGAGCGATTCGTGGGCCGTACCGGGTTGAAGGTCTCCCGGCTCGGGCTGGGCACGATGACGTGGGGCCGGGACACCGACGAGCACGAGGCGCGCGACCAGCTGACCTCGTTCGTCGAGGCCGGCGGCACGCTGGTCGACACCGCCGCCTCATACGCCGACGGGGAGAGCGAGCGGATCCTCGGCTCGATGATCGACGACGTGGTCCCCCGTGACGACCTGGTGGTCGCCTCCAAGGCGGGCCTGGGGTTCCGGCGGCGCGAGCGTGTCCGCGACGTCTCCCGCGGCATGCTGCTGCGCCAGCTCGACACCTCGCTGCTCCGGCTCGGGGTCGACCACCTCGACCTGTGGCAGGTGCATGTCTGGGACGACCGGGTACCGCTCGAGGAGACGATGTCCGCGCTCGACCACGCCGTACGCACCGGCAGGGCGGCGCACATCGGTGTCTCGAACTACAACGGCTGGCAGACGGCGGTGGCACAGACGTGGCAGCGGTCGGTCGCCGAGCGCGCGCCCCTGGC
>JBOHCT010000318.1:0-1871 GCA_050699055.1 Streptosporangiaceae bacterium
GGGTCGACCTGTCCCCTGCCCTCGACGCCCCGGGAGTCCGGGCCGCACTCGGTCCCGGCGAGATCCCCGAGTTCGACGAGCTCGCCGGACACCAGGGTGCCCCGGTCGCGGCGGTCGCGGCCGACACCGAGGCGCAGGCGCGGGCCGCACTGGACCGCATCGAGGTCGACTGGGAGGTGCTCGAACCCGTCCTCGACCCCGACGAGGCGGTCCGCCGTGGACAGCTCAGCTCCGAGCCGCGCCGGTACGCCCGCGGGGACGTCGAGACCGCGCTGGCACAGGCGCCGGTCGTGGTGCGGGCGACTTACCACACCCAGACCGTGCTGCACAACGCGATGGAGACCCACCAGTCCGTCTGTGCCTGGGAGGGCGACACCCTCGTCGTCCACACCTCGACGCAGGACATCTGGGGGGTACGGGGCGGGCTGGCGAGCTGGCTCGGGCTAGCGCCGGACAACGTGCGGGTGATCTGCGAGTACATGGGCGGCGGCTTCGGCGCCAAGAACGACCCCGGGCACTACACCTACGCCGCCGCCGAGCTCGCCCGCCGCACGGGCCGGCCGGTCCGCTGCGCGCTGACCCGCCGGGAGGAGAACGTGGCCGCGGGCAACCGCAACGCCACCATCCAGCGGCTGACCGTCGGGGCGCTCGCCGACGGCACGATCACCGCCCTGAAAGGCGATTACGTCGCGAGCGTGGGCTGGAACGGCTGGCTGGCCTCGACGGCGGGACCGATGCAGGCGCTGTACGCCTGCCCGAACGTCGCGACCGTGGAGTACGGTGCGAAGCTGAACACCCCGCCGATGGCCGCCTTCCGGGCCCCCGGTTTCGTCGAGGGCACCTTCGGGATGGAGCGGCTGGTCGACGAGCTGGCCGCCAAGCTGGAAATGGACCCGCTCGAGCTGCGCCGCCGCAACTATGCCGAGTCTGCGCCGGCGAATGGCACCCGGTACTCCGCCAAGAACCTCATGGAGTGCTACCAGCGGGCCGAGAAGCGCTGGGCGCGTCGGCAGCAGGTGCGGGCCGCCAGCACGGGACCGTGGCGGCGCGGCCTGGGCGTGGCGAGCCAGATCTGGTTCGGCGGCGGCGGCCCGCCGGCGTATGCCTGGATCAGGGTCGGCTCCGATGCCCGCGCCCAAGTGATCACCGCGATGCAGGACATCGGCACCGGCACCCGGACGGCGATGTCCCAGATCGCCGCCGAGCAGCTGGGGCTCCCCCTCGACCGGGTCGACCTGGCCCTCGGCGACTCCGCGCACGGGCCGCACGCGGTCGCCTCGGCCGGCTCGTCCACGACCCCGTCCATGGGTCCCGCCGTGCGCGCGGCCGCCGCGGACGCGGCCCGGCAGATCCTCGACATCGCGGCCGAACGGTACGGCCGGGCGACCGACGACCTGCTGCTGCGTAACGGCCGGATCCAGGCCTCGGACGGGGAGTCCTGGCCGATCGAGGAGCTGTTGGGACTGCTCGGTAACAGCCAGATCCTCGGGCAGGGCGCTCGCGGCCCCAACCCGACCGGCATGGGGGTCCACACCTTTGGTGTCCAGGTGGCCGAGGTCGCCGTCGACATCGAGACCGGCGAGGTGCGGGTGGAGCGGATCGATGCCATCCACGACGTCGGGCGGATCATCAACCCGCTGGGCGCCTCGAGCCAGATCGAGGGCGGGATCATCCAGGGCATCGGGCACACGCTGAGCGAGGAGCGGCTGATCGACCCCGCTACCGGGGCCGTCCTCACCCAGACGCTGGACAGCTACCGGATGCCGACGATCGCCGACGTACCCGAGATCTGCTGCGAGTTCATCGACCGTCCCGACCCGAACCTCACCAACCTCGGGTCGAAGGGGCTCGGCGAGCCACCCATCATCCCG
>JBOHCT010000319.1:0-1840 GCA_050699055.1 Streptosporangiaceae bacterium
CCGGCTCGACACGTTGACCACCGCGCCGCCTCCTGCGGCGCGCAGGTGCGCGAGGGCGCAGAACGTGGCGTTGGCGGCGCCGGTGAGGTTGGTGGCGAGGGTCTGCGACCAGGTGGTCTGCCAGTCCTCGTACGAGGTCGACAGCGGCGGGTGGGCGAGGAACACCCCGGCGTTGTTCACCAGCACGTCGAGACCGCCGAGCTGGTCGGCGGCCCAGTCGACGGCGATGCGGACATCGTCCGGCCGGGCCATGTCGGCCTGGACGGTGACATGGCCCTGCCCGGGCAGGGAGGCGCACACCGCCTCCGCCTTCTCCACCGATGCGCGGTAGTGCACCGCGACCCGGTCGCCCTGCTCGGCGAAGGCGCGGGCGATGGCGGCGCCGATGCCGCGTGAGCCTCCGGTGACGAGAACTGCTCGGACCTGGGGGGTGGGAGGGACATCTCGGGTCATGGCCCCATCCTGCCTTGGTGCACGCCGTCGCCGCGGCATGACCCGACCGCAGTGGTGTCCCTCCCCCTACAGGGTGTCGAGGAGCAGGTTCAGGCCCTCGGCCATGGTGGGGTGGGTGATCGGGGCGTCGCGGACCTGTTGGTAGCGAAGGCCTCCGAGCATGGCCATCTGTACGGCGGCGGCGACCTCCCCGGCGTCGTGCCCCAGCAGCGCTACCCCGAGAATCTCCGCGGAGTCCTCGTCGACGACGGCCTTCCAGGTGCCGGTGGCCAGGTGCAGCGTCTTGGATCGGGGGATCGCCACGGCCGGGATCTTCGCCACCCGGATGCGATGTCCCCGCGCCCGGGCCTCGGTCTCGGTCAGGCCGACGCGGGCGAGCTCGGGTGTGACGAACACGGTGTAGGGCATCACCCGCCCGGACGTGACGGCGTCTCCGCCGGTGAGGTTGTCCTTGAGGATCCGGAAGTCGTTCCAGGAGGCGTGCGTGAACTGCGGGCTGCCGGCCACATCCCCCGCCGCCCAGACATGGTCCGCGGTCGTGCGCAGGTGATCGTCGGCGACGACGTAGCCGCGGTCGGTCAGCTGCACCCCGGCGGCGTCGAGGCCGAGCCCATCGGTGACCGGTGTGCGGCCGGTGGCACAAAGCAGCTGCTCGGCGCGGACCTCGGAGCCGTCGGTCAGCGTGACCACCACCTCGCCGGACGGGTCCCGTCGTACTTCTTGGGCGCGGGAACCGAGGCGTACGTCGACGCCCTGCTCCCGCAGCAGGTCCCCAACCTCGCCCGCCACGTCGGGATCCTCGCGGGGGAGCACCTGGTCGCCGCCCTGGAGCAGGCTGACCCGGGAGCCGAAGATCGCGAACATCGAGGCGAACTCGCAGCCGACATAGCCGCCGCCCAGCACGACCAGCGACTCGGGCAGCCGCTCCAGCCGCAGAATGCTCTCGGAGTCCCACACTCCGGCCTCGGCGACCCCGTCGATGTCCGGGACCGCGGGTGTGGTGCCGGTGTTGACCACGACGTCCCGACCGCGGATCCGGCGGGTGTCACCGTCATCGAGTCGGATCTCGACGGTCCGTTCGGCGACGAACCGGGCCACCCCCATGACGAAGTCCATCCCCGATTCGGTGAACAGCTTGCGGTGGGCGCTGACCATCCCGCCCACAACGCCCTCCTTGTGTTGGCGCAACCCGTCGATCGAGGCGGACACCGGCCCGTCGACCTCGATCCCGAGCGCCTGCGCATGCCGGGCGGTGATCAGCGCCCGCGCTGAACCGACGAGCGCCTTGGTCGGGATGCACGCGACGTTGATGCACGTCCCGCCGATCTTGTCCCGCTCCACCATGGCGACGCTCCACCCGGCCGTGGCGCGGTCCATGGCCAGTGAC
>JBOHCT010000320.1:0-1818 GCA_050699055.1 Streptosporangiaceae bacterium
GCAGGACGTAACGAGCCGGGGTTGCGCGTCCTACGGGTCTCCTGCCCGCCGTCCAGCTCCAGAGTCCGATGGTCCCACCGCCTGCGCAGCCAGCGGTCGTGACTGGCGACCACCACCGTGCCGGGGGAGGCGTCCAGTGCCTCCTCCAGCTCGGTGGCCAGCGACAGCGAGATGTGGTTGGTCGGCTCGTCGAGCAGCAACAGGTCGGGCGAGCGGGCAACCAGGAGCGCCAGTGCCAGCCGGCGGCGCTGACCGACGCTGAGCTCGCGGACCGGTCGGGACAGCTCGCGCGGGTGCAGCAGGCCGAGACTCGACAGCGGGCGTGACTCGGCCAGGCCGACACCGAGCCGGTCGGCGTAGAGCTGCCGCACCGACCGTACCGGGTTCTCGAACTCCACGTCCTGTACGAGCGTCCCGACCCGCCGCGCGTACACCCCCACCGTCCCGCGGTCCGGGCGCAGCCGGCGGTCGAGGACGGCGAGCAGACTGGACTTGCCCGAGCCGTTCGGCCCGGTGACGAGCAACCGGCGCCGGTGGGGGCTGCCCGATGTCGAGGGCGGCACCCGCGGCCGGGTGTGCCGTTCCGATTGACAGCATCGAACAGGTGTTCGATCATTGAGGGATGGCGATCGCAGAGCTCCAGGCGCGGGTGCACCGGATGCAGGGTACGCGCGCCGGCCGCCGGCCGCTGGAGACGCTGCCTGCCCTCGCCGGCCTCGTCCCCGGGGGCCTGAGCGCCGGCGCGGCGTACTCCGTGACCGGCTCCGCGACCCTCGCGATGGCGCTGATGGCCGGGCCCTCGGCCGCGGGGCAGTGGTGCGGTGTCGTGGGAGTGCCCGAGTTCGGGGCGGAGGCGGCCGCCGCGACGGGCGTCGAGCTCGCCCGCACCATCTTGGTTCCCGACCCGGGGGATGCGTGGCTCGGCGTGACCTCCACGCTGGTCGACGTCCTCAGCGTGATCGTGGTCAGGCCGGCCACCAGGGTGTACGACGCCGAGGCCTCGCGGCTCGCGGCCCGGCTCCGGCAGCGCGGCACGACACTGGTCGCACTCGGCGACTGGCCACGGGCGGAGGCCCGGCTGGCCGTCACCGACAGCACCTGGGTCGGCGTGGGGGACGGGCACGGCCACCTGCGGGGGCGGCAGGTGACGGTCGGCGTGACCGGGCGGTCGGGGCGCCCCCACCGGAGCAGGCTGTGGCTGCCGGCCCCGGATGCGCAGATCCGTGCGGTCGAGCCCGTCGCGAGCCCGGACGTCGGAGCCGGCGAGGGGATGGCCAGCTGATGCGCACGATGGTCATCTGGTGCCCGGACTGGCCCGTACACGCCGCTCTGCAGTCAGCACTGCACGCCGGCTCCGAGCCGATCGGGGCCGGGGCGCCGGTCGCCTTGTTCGACTCCGCAAAGGTCTACGCGTGCTCGGCCGCGGCGCGGTCCGAGGGGGTGCGCCGCGGGCTGCGAATGCGGGACGCACAGTCGCGCTGCCCCGACCTGGTGACACTGGCGTACGACGCCGCGCTGGACGTACGCGCCTTCGAACCGGCCCTCGCGGCGGTCGAGCAGATCAGTCCGGGTGTGCAGATGCTGCGTCCCGGCACGTGCGCGCTGCGGGCCAAGGGGCCGAGCCGCTACTACGGGGGCGAGAGGGAGGCGGCGGCGGTGATCGCCGAGAGGCTGGTCGGGCTCGGCGTCACCGACTGCCGGTTCGGCGTGGCCGACGGGCCGTTCGCGGCCGAGCAGGCGGCCCGTACCTCCGACCCGCAGGACAGCGTGGTGGTCGAGGCCGGCGGGTCGGGGTCGTTCCTGGCTCCGTTGCCGGTC
>JBOHCT010000321.1:0-1799 GCA_050699055.1 Streptosporangiaceae bacterium
ACACCGATGTCGTCGCGCGGCAGCCGAGCGCGTCGACGCTGCGGGAGCTGGAAGAGCGTGGGCAGGGCGTCATCGTCACCGCGATGCCGTGGCAGAGCCTGCCGGAGCTGCTGCTCGTGGCCCGGGCGGCGGACCTCGTCGTACCGATCGCGGTCGCGGATGACGACAGGCAGGCCGATGTCCGCCGGTCCCTCGCGGATCTGGACCAGGTCGGTGCCTCGATCCCCGGCGTACTCCTCGTCCAGCCGGGGGCCGAGTTCGACGTCGTCACGCATGAGCAGGCGCAGGAGGACACCGAGGACGCCCTGCGGTAGGCGGTTTCCCTACTCGCGCGAGGTGGAAGCAGCGGAAACGGGCAGGCCGAACGGCCAGTGCATCGCCCGGCCCAGATAGCTCTCCAGTGCCTGCTGGTGCGCGCCGAAGAAGGACGCGAGCTCGGCTCGTGCCCCCTCGGGCATCGGAGGGGTCGGGATGTAGTTCAGCCGCGGCCTCTCCGGGAGGACCGTCTCGGGGATGCCGAGAAACGCGCAGACCCGGTCGACCGTCGCCTGTACGTCGGCGTACATGTCCTCGCTGCGCAGCACCAGGATCTGTTCGGGCGGGTACTGCGCGTACCAGCGGTGTAGCTGCGGCAGATAGAGCCCACGGTCGCGGTAGCTGTAGTAGTCGTGCGCGATGCCGTAGTACGAAGGGTCGGCGAGCATCCGGTCGACCTCACCGCGGGTGCGGTCGTCCTCGGCCTCCAGCGCCTGCTCGAAGTTCAGCGGCTCCACGCCCTGTCCGACGCGTTCCTGGTAGTGCGACCACGCGCGCTTCACCGGGTCGCGCAGCAAGACGATGATCCTGGCGTCTGGGGCGAGCTGCCGCGCACGTTCAGGAACGCGCGGGTCATACAGGTAGTACGGCGAGGCCTCACCGGAGAGCGCACGGTAGCCGAGACGCCGCGCCAGCGCCCCCCGGTACGCCTCGGTGTGGAAGTGTGAGCGGTACCACGCCTCGCCGAGCGAGTACCGCTGGAAGAAGTACGCGGGGCTCTTCAGCTTCCGCATCTGCGGGAACATCCGCAAGATTCCGGGTAGCCGGGTCAGGTAGTCGAACAGCGAGGTCGTGCCGCCCCGCTTGGTGCCGACGATCAGGAAGTCAGGTACCGGACGCCAACGGGCCGTGAGCACTCCCCAGCGCCGCATCGTCGTGTTCGCCACCGCCTTGGCGACCGGGAGGGCAAGGGACTGCACGGTCATGAGGAGCCCTTCCGCGTGACCATCGAGCGACTCCGGTTGATCACGTTAACGTGATCAACCACGACTTCACACGATGCACAGCACGTGTGAAGTACGGGTTCGTCGTGCGAAGTGCAGGAAGTCGCAGCAACGCGACGCAGAAGACTGACGTGGCGCACAGTCATGAACGGCCTCCCACCTGGTGCAGATCGGAATCGGTGGCCGCGACGGCGACCCGCTCACGGGGTGCCTTCGAGCGGAGCGCGGACAGGAACTCGTCGACTCGCAACCGCCGCCGGTCGGCCCAGCACCAGGTCGCGAACAGCAGCGAGCCGAGCACGCCGGCGACAGCCAGGCTCGGTAGCGAGGCGCCCCAGAAGAGGCGGAGCGGAATTCCCGTACCCGCGAAGCAGACCAGCGCGGGCAGAATCGCACGGGTGGCCGCGACCGGCTGTGGGCGTATCCGGACGAGCACGGCGACCTCCGCGGCGGCGAGGCCGGCGTCGAGCACCATGCTCGCCGCCCACGCGACCGCGGCGCCCAGGATCCCCATGACGGGGATCAGCGCGACGTTGAGGG
>JBOHCT010000322.1:0-1771 GCA_050699055.1 Streptosporangiaceae bacterium
GCCCGCAAGCTGTCCTTCACCGGTTCCACGAAGGTCGGCCGGATCCTGCTGGAGCAGTGCGCGGACAAGGTGCTGCGTACGTCGATGGAGCTGGGGGGCAACGCGCCGTTCATCGTCTTCGAGGACGCCGACCTCGACGAGGCGGTGGACGGCGCGATCGCGGCGAAGATGCGCAACATGGGGGAGGCGTGCACCGCGGCGAACAGGATCTACGTGCACGAGAGCATCATCGAGGACTTCGGCAACAGGCTCGCGCAGACGATGGCCGGGTTGCGGGTCGGGCGCGGCGTCGAGGACGGCGTACGGGTCGGGCCGCTGATCGACGACGCGGGGCGGCAGAAGGTCACCGAGCTCGTGGCGGACGCGGTCGCTCAGGGGGCGACCGTGCTGACCGGCGGGGAGGCAGTCGACGGTGACGGCTACTTCTACCCGCCCACCGTGCTGACCGGAGTCCCACGGTCGACCCGGATGGCGGACGAGGAGATCTTCGGTCCGGTCGCCCCGCTGACGCCGTTCACCGAGGAGTCCGAGGTGGTGGCCGCGGCGAACGACACCGAGTTCGGCCTGGTCTCGTACGTCTACACCAACGACCTGCGCCGGGCACTACGGGTCGCCGAGAGGCTGCAGAGCGGAATGGTCGGCCTCAACCAGGGTGTGGTCTCCAACCCGGCGGCGCCGTTCGGCGGGGTCAAGGCCTCGGGGCTCGGCCGCGAGGGCGGGGCGGTCGGGATCGAGGAGTTCCTCGAGACCAAGTACGTCGGCGTCGCGCTCTAGCCGGCTGACGAGGAGCAGGTTGGCCAGAAATCCCGCGATTCGTCGTCCGAGCGCGCCCGACCGGGTGGACAACCTCCTAACGTCATACGAAACGAGGGGCCTGGGCCGCGTTTCGTATGACGTCCCACGGCTCTTGGGGTGCGTGGGGCGCGAGGGACGCACGATGCAACCGGCTGACGGAGGCGGAACGGCGGATCGTCGCAGCGCGGTCGAACGTGCTTGCCCGGCCCGTCGGTGGAAGCGGGTCAGCCGGCTTCGGCGTCGCTGCGGGGCATCACCGACGACAGGCGCTCCACGGCGTCGTCCATGTGCGCCACCAGCAGACGGTCGACGAGCCCGGGGTCACCGCCGCCGAATGCCTCGGCGATCGCCCTGTGCTCTGGCACCCGGACGTCGGGCGTCGGGTACGTGCCCCGGAGGGCGTTGATGCACAGGCGGGTCTCGGTGAGCAGCGTGTCGTGCATCCGCGACAGTCGTGGGCTGTGCGCCAGCGCGACGAGGCAGCCGTGGAACTCGACGTCCGCCTCGCCGATCGCCGCGCCGTGCTCGCGTTCGGACGCGCGCTCCATCTTGTCGCTGACCGCGCCGAGCCTCTCGGCGGCGTCCCGCGGGTCGTGGACGAATATCTGGGCCGCCGCGGCCCGTTCGACCGCTGTGCGGGCGACGTACATGTCGCGGACGTCCTCCTCGGTCATCTCCACCACGAACAGGCCGCGGTTGGGGATCGAGACGAGCAGGCCCTCCTGGGTCAGCCGTTGCATGCCCTCGCGGAGCGGGCCGCGGCTCACGCCCAGCTCGCGTGCGAGCTCGGCCTCGCCCAGCTGGTGGCCCGCGGGAAGCTCGCCGTGGCGGATCGCCGCCCGAAGCTTCGCGGCGATGATGCTGGGGGTGGACTCGCGCACGACGGGCTCGATGAAACGCCGGGCGGGGGTCATCACGGCGCCGCCCGGAACAACGACCCGAGCCCCTCGACCGGTGCGACCGGGCCGAGCAGATC
>JBOHCT010000323.1:0-1768 GCA_050699055.1 Streptosporangiaceae bacterium
CGGGACGACGGTCGTGATGGGCACCCACGACGCGTCGATCGTGGACCAGATGCGCAAGCGCGTGATCGAGCTGGACGCCGGCAAGCTCGTACGCGACCAGTCGCGCGGCGTGTACGGCTACCAGCAGTAGCGGGCGCACCGGCTGGGAGCCCCGCAGCCCCTTCGTACCCGACCCACCGAGGATCCCATGCGTATCGGATATGCCTTCTCCGAGCTCGGTAGCGGCCTGCGCCGCAACGTCACCATGACCGTGGCGGTCATCGTCACCGTCTGGGTCTCGCTCGTCCTCTTCGGCGTCGGCATGCTCATCCGTTCCGAGGTCGACCTGGTGAAGGGCTACTGGTACGACAAGGTCCAGATCGCGGTGTTCCTCTGCAACGAGACCGCCAACAGCCCGCAGTGTGCCGACGGCGGGGTGACCGGCGGGCAGAAGGCCAAGGTTCACGAGACGTTGAAGCAGAACCCCGAGGTCTCCAAGATCTACTTCGAGAACCGGCATCAGGCCTACAAGCGCTACCAGCAGATCTACTCCGACTCCGCCACGGCCGACATCGTCAAGCCCAAGGACCTGCAGGAGTCCTATCGCGTCCGGCTGAAGGACCCCCAGGAGTACGAGGGCGTGGTCTCGGCGGTCCAGGGCCTCCCGGGCGTGTTGACGGTCCAGGACTCCCGGGAGGTCTTGCAGCCGCTGTTCAAGGGCCTCAACGGCCTCCAGTGGATCGCGATCGGCCTCGCCGGGGGCTTGCTCGTCGCCGCCGTACTCCAGATTGCCAACACGATCCGGCTCACCGTCTTCAGTCGACGGCGCGAGATCGGGATCATGCGGCTCGTCGGCGCCCCGAACTTCTACATCCAGTTACCGTTCATGATGGAGAGCATCGTCGCGTCCCTGGTCGGCGCGTTACTGGCCTGCGGGACCCTCGCGTTCGCCCCGGGCGTGACCGACCGGTTACGCAGCGGAATTCGCGCCGTGCCCTGGATCGGCTGGGACGAGGTCGTGACCGTCATGCCGGTACTTCTCGTGATCAGCGTACTCCTGGCGGTGATCGCCTCGTTGGTGACACTGCGCAAATACCTCAGGGTTTGACCGTTATCCGCTATTCTCGGCCGCACAACTGCATCCGAGAGTAAGGGAAGTACCGTGGTCCGACCCTTCCCCCGCGCCCGCTTGGGCGCGTCGGACACCAGCACCCCTACCCGATCCGAACAGCTGAGCCCCGACCAGTTGGGCTCTGAAGACGCGAGCCCTGGACACCCAGGGCTCGGACAGGCGGGCCTCGAAGCGGCGGCCCGCCCGGGGGCGTCGCGTCGCCGCCCCGCCCGCCCGCGCGCGCGGTTGCGGCTGCTGCTCGGCGGCCTCGCGGCGCTCGTTCTCCTCGCCCCACTTGGCCCCGGGGCCTCGCCGGCCCAGGCCGGGCCCGACGGCAAGCGCCAGCACGCCGACGAGCAGGTCGAATCGGCCCGGCAGGACCTCGACGAGTCCTCGGCTGCCTTGAAGGCGGCGAGTCACCGGCTGCACGCGGCCCAGGCGAAGCTGTCCGCGGCTCAGGAGCACCTCGGCGCCGTACGCGGCAAGCTGGCGGCCGCCCGGGCGAAGGACAAGGCGATGGCGGCGAAGCTGGCGGATGCGAAGAAGGCCGTCGCCGCCGCCAAGAAGGAGCTGGCGGGTGCCCGCGACAACGTCGGCGCGGAGCGCGAGCGGATCGTGGCGTTCGCCAACTCCAACTACCAGCACTCCCGGCTGAGCCGGCTCGCCGCCGTCGTGCAG
>JBOHCT010000324.1:0-1731 GCA_050699055.1 Streptosporangiaceae bacterium
GAACCTGCCAGGCCGGATAGCGCACGATTGGCCGCGGTGGCGGCGATAAGCCTGGGCCCGGCATCCTGCTCCGGAGGTGGTGGAACCGGAGGAAGTACGCCCGCATCAACTGCCACCGGCCCAGCAGAAGCCGCCGCCTCCTCCTCGCCCTCGCCGAACAAGGCGCGCCCTCAAACCACGGCGCGGGCGAAGACCACCATTCACGACTTCGAATACAAGGTACCGAACCGGGTATCACCCGGTGAGAAGATCAGCGTGCGCAATACCGACGACGTGGCGCACACCGTCACCGCGGACAAGGACAAGTCGTTGTTCGATGTGAATATCACCCCAGGGGAAACCGCGAGCTTCACGCCCCCGACAAGCCGGGTACCTACGCGTTCTCCTGTCACTACCACGGCAAGATGCGCCGGAAATTGGTCGTGAAACAGTGACGGCCCCAACTGGCGGCCGCACCGGTTCACGTGCCACCCGGGGTGCGGACCCGGTCGATGGCGCGGTGGTATGCGATAGCCAACATCCACGCCCGCACGCTGCCCCGATCCGCGCGATAACGCGGGGCGCTGCGCCACACCTCGACCAGCGCCTCCTGTGTGGCGTCGGCGGCATGGGCGGGGTCGTGGAGAATCCGCAAGCACAACCCGAACACCACCGGCGCAAGTTCGTCGTAGATCCCTGCGAACGCCGCGGCATCGCCGGCAGCTACCCGTCCCAGCAGACCCGCCAGATCCGCCGTACTCACCTCAGCACCATCGGTGCTTCCTGGCGCGGGCACCTGGCCGTCATCGCGAACGCCGCGTTGCCGGTAGCCGAGCATCGACTGGCTTCCTCCTACATGCTCGTGAGCTGGTCACAGTTGGCGCGGGTCCAGGCGCTCGCCGTATAACCTAAACCCACTCTCGGTGGGCCGCATCTCGCGCCGGTACGGGCCGTATACGCCGGGCCCCGAGGGGAACGACGTACCCCACCACCGCGGCACGTAAACCCGCTCCACTGCGCCCGCCTCGCGTGCACGGCAAGCGCCAGCAGCGCCGGCCGGAACCGAGTACGACCAGCACCGCGGCGCCGCTCAACCTGCTCCGTGCGACCGCGACCGCGATAGTGTTGCCATGCATATTCCCATTACCGGATACCCTCACGTGCGGCTGACGGTCACCGATATCGGACGGTCGCGTTCGTTCTAGGACTCGGTTTTCGGGTTCGACGTCGCATTGGAAGTCCCTGCGGCGCGGACGAGAAGAACAGAGATCAGCTCAGCTTCCTGTACGGCGGGGTGATCTACCGGCTTCCGAATGGCGCGCTGTCCGGCCTGCGGCTTGTCGCAGCGAGTGGTGATCGTTGCCATGAGGACCGTACCGGTCTGGATCACCCGAGTTTCGCGGTCGCTTCCCGGGCGGGTCTGGGCGCGGCGGCCGACCACCTCGACGAATGACACGTCACACACGAGCCGATCAAGGACATCGGGATGGGCTACCTGCTCGAGCTCCGCGACCCCGACAACAACGCGCTGGAGATGTTCGCGCCGGCCGGATGGCGCGGGGACGACGACCGCGGGCCGTGACACGAGGTGTGTCGCGGCCCGCGGTTACGTGCGTCGACGTGAGTTACGCGTTCATGCTGCTGCTGTGCACCCCGCCGGAGGCGGCGTCGTTGCCACCGTTGGCGGACGAGCTACCGGCACCGCCGTTGCCCGCGGCACCGGAGTTCCCGCCGCTGGTGTGCGAGACGTTA
>JBOHCT010000325.1:0-1670 GCA_050699055.1 Streptosporangiaceae bacterium
CGAACCCGTACGACGCGCAGGAGACACCGACCACCTCACCCACGAGGATCTCGCCCCCGTAGCCGATGACTTCCTCGCGGCCGCAAGCTAGCAACTCCACCGGGCTCGCCCCTTCCAGGGCCAACAACCCGTGCACCCCCTCCGCAGGAGCGTTCCTCGGCTCACCTGCGTCCACGACCGTCACCGATCGGCGCGCCCGCGCCAGCGTCAACGCAGCGCTCAGGCCGGCCGCGCCGCCACCGACGACAACCACGTCGCGAAGAAGATCTGTCTGCTCTGCCATTGCTGTCCTCTCGGTACGTCCGCCGCGCCCAGGTCTGACATCAGCGCTCTTTGAGAATGACTCTCAGCAAGACGGTTTGCAACTCTCCTTGCCAAATGGCAAAGTCATGGACATGAAGAAGCCCATGGACGACACCCTCGATGCCGTGGGACCGCGGCTGAAGCAGCTGCGACAGCGGCGGGACATCACCCTGTACGACCTCGCCGAGGAGACCGGGATCTCGACCAGCACACTGTCCAGGCTCGAGGCCGGACTGCGCCGTCCCACGCTGGAACAGCTACTCCCGCTGGCACGCGCGTACGGCGTCACCCTCGACGAGCTCGTCGACGCACCGCCGACCGGCGACCCACGCGTCAACCTGCGCCCGATCCCCACCACCGACGGCCGGACCATCCTGCCCCTCAGCCGCAGACCCGGAGGCATCCAGGCCTACAAGTTCGTCCTCCCCGTCGGGCGCGATGACGCCGAACCCGACCTGCGCACCCACGAAGGGTACGACTGGGCCTTCGTCCTCAACGGCAGACTCCGACTCGTCCTCGGCGAGCATGACCTGATCCTCGAACCCGGCGAGGCCGCCGAGTTCGATACACGCACCCCACACTGGTTCGGCGCCACCAGCTCAGGGCCGGTGGAGTTCCTCAGCCTCGTCGGCAAACAGGGAGAACGCGCACACGTGCGAACCGCACCCACGCAGCGCAACGACCGTCGTCCCTGATCCGCCGGCCGGGCACATTGGTCGAGATCGCCGCATCCCGCGACCCCCGTCTGGCCGCCGCACGCCCGCCGGCCGGCGGCTACTCGGGTACGTACGAGAACGTCCGCATCGAGGGGGTCCCGTCGGGCCACCACTGGATCGTGGTGATCGACGCCGGCGCCAGCTCCATCCGGTAGATCACCGGCATCGGGGCACCCAGCGCGAGGCGTACCAGCATCTTGATCGGAGTCACGTGGCTGACCGCGACCACGGTCCTGCCCGGGTACGACCTCACGATCCGCTCGCGGGCGTGGCGTACCCGTTCGAACACGGCGTCGAAGGGCTCACCCCCGGGAGGGGCGACCGCGGTGGAGGACAACCAGGCCTCCATCTGGTCGGGCCACTTCTGCCTGACCTCGGCGAAGCTCTGCCCGTCCCACTCGCCGAACGCCGTCTCGGCGAGGTCCGGGTCGACCTCGGCGTCGAGGCCGAGCTCGCGGCCCACGATCGTGGCGGTCTCCCGGGTGCGCGTCAACGGGGAGGCGACGAGGGCGTCCGCGCCGCCCGCACGCCGGAGGTACGCCCCGGCGCGCGCCGCCTGCGCCTCTCCCTCCGCGGTGAGGCCGGGGTCGCTCCCCCCGGAGCCGCAGAACCGCTTGGCGAGGGTGTTCTCGGTGATGCCGTGTCTCAGCG
>JBOHCT010000326.1:0-1591 GCA_050699055.1 Streptosporangiaceae bacterium
GGCCTCGCCTGCACGAGCGCGCACCGCCCGGCCGCTACTGTCCACTCGATGTCCTGCGGGCCACCGAAGGCGCGTTCCACGGCGCTGCCCAGCCGCGTCAGCTCGTCGAGTGTCCCGGGGGGCAGCGGCGAGTCATCGCGTGTGGGGCGACCGGTCGCCTTGTCCACGACGTGGCGGTGCCCGCCCGCCTCCCCGGATACGAGTGCCTCTCCGATACCGGCACGTGGGGACCAATGGCCGGAAATCCGGCGGTAAGGCTCGTCGCTCCTGGTGAGGAGCCCGGCGCGTGACCTCACGATGCTGGTTGCGGCGCTGGGAGGTAGGCGTAGACGGTTTGCCGGCTGACCCCGAATTCGCGCGCGAGACTTGCCTTGGACTCGCCGGCCGCGGCGCGGGCCCGCAGATCCTCGGCCTGCTTATCGGACAGGGAAGGGGCGCGGCCCGTGTAGGCGCCGCGGGCCTTGGCGAGGGCGATGCCTTCGAGTTGCCGTTCCCGCAGCAGGGCGCGTTCGAACTCGGCGAAGGCCCCGAGGGTGGATAGCAGCGGGGTGGCCATGGGCGAGTCTTCGGCGGTGAAGGTCAGCTGCTCTTTATGGAACTGGACGCGGATACCGCGGTCGGTGAGTTCGTGGACCAGGCGGCGGAGGTCGTCGAGGTTGCGGGTCAGGCGGTCCATGGAGTGTACGACGAGGGTGTCGCCCTCGCGGACGAAGGCGAGCATCGCCTGCAGCCGAGGCCGGGTGGCGTCCTTGCCCGAGACGGTGTCGGTGAAGACCCGGTCCAGGTGCAGGCCCTCGAGCTGGCGCCCGGGGTTCTGCCCGGCCGAGCTGACCCGGATGTAGCCCACCTGTTGCCGGCCGGGCACGTTGACCTCCCCGCAGCGCCGCGATGTGTCGAGCTGAAGTCTGTGATCCCGACGAGCGAGCGTCAATAACTGCCGTACCGGGCTCTATTTTGACGTGATCCGTGGGTCGGTGTTGACGTCGTGTTGGGGTGTACCGCAGATCGACGCTTAGCGCCCCCTGTGGTTGGTGACGGTGACCGTCGTACGTCGGGAAGTAGTGGCCATGGACAGCGGTAGCGCGAGCTTGACCGCGGGCAGGAGCTCGCGGGCCTTGGTAACCATCACGCCGATGGTTCCGACTCTCAAGAGCAGGGCCACGGTGACGAAGATCGACACCAGCGAGGGCAGGCGCTCCGAAAAGCAATGCTCTAGCTAATGTGGTCAGCCGGGTTGACGCGGATCATGTCGAGGCTGGAGCGGGTCAGGGCCTCGGCCGCTGCCTCGTCGCAGCCTATGTAGGTCGACGCACAGTCGATCTCGGTGGCCACGCACCATCGCTTGTCTTCGGGCCACCATAGGTTCGGTGGGATCGGGGCGATTCCGGAGATGTCCTCGAACTGCTCGTCTGCCGCAGCCACTGGTGCGGTGTAGAGGTACCAGCGTCGATCGTGGCTCGCGAAGGTTGCGCCGAAGCCTTGGCGGGGCCGCAAACCAGCGTGCCCGTCCCAGATCGCAAAGTAACACTGCCCAGGCGTGTCGGTGTGGTGTCTGAGCACTCCGGCGAGCCCATCGGCCACGGCTTCGGGG
>JBOHCT010000327.1:0-1574 GCA_050699055.1 Streptosporangiaceae bacterium
GCGCGGCCCGAACGCGTGCGAGCTGTTGCGCCCCGACGAGGTGGACGCGGTGCTCGCCCGTCTGGGTCCGGACCCGTTGCGTACCGACGCCGACCCGGAGACCGCCTGGCGGCGGATCAGCCGGAGTCGGGTCCCGATCGCGGCCCTGCTGATGGACCAGAGGGTGTTGGCCGGCGTCGGGAACGTCTACCGGGCGGAGCTGCTCTTCCGGCACGGCGTCGACCCGTTGATGGAGGGACGGTTCCTGCGCCGGGCGGAGTGGGACGGGCTCTGGGACGATCTGGTCGCGCTGATGGCGTACGGCGTGCGGCACGGCCGGATCGACACCGTCCGCCCCGAGCACGAGCCGGAGGCGATGGGCCGCCCCCCGCGGGAGGACGATCACGGCGGCGAGGTCTACGTGTACCGGCGCACCGGAATGCCGTGCCACGTCTGCGACACCCCCGTCCGTACGCGTGAGCTGGCGGCCCGCAACCTCTTCTGGTGCCCGGGATGTCAGCCGAGAAGTCGCAGGCGTGCGCCCCGCCGCCCCGCTAGGGTGTGAGGCGTGGATGTAGGTGCAGGTGCCCCGCGCTTCGCGCCGAGGGGGATTCTCGCGATGCCGAGGGTACGTTCGCTCGTCATCCGACTCGGGATCGCCACCCGCGACGGCCAGGTCACCATCCTGCTCGTACTCGTCTGTGCCAGCGTCCTGGTGATGATCGGGTCGCTGTCCGAGTACGAGCGGGCGCCGATCTCCACCTTCTTTCTCCCGCTGCTCGGCGGGAGCATCCTGTTGCGCTTCTGGCCGCTGCTCGTGCTGGTCGTGGTCGACGCGGCGTGCGTGACCGGCATTCTCGGCGTGGAGGGCATGGAGACCGCCCGCACCACCGTCGTGGTCATCCTCGCGGTGTTCGCGGTGACCATCTTGATGGCCGCCGCGCGGCGACGCGGCAGCCTCCCGGCGCTGATGGGTGAGTCGATGCTGATCGACCTGCGCGACCGGTTGCGGTCGCAGGGCGAGCTCCCCGATCTGCCGCGGGGCTGGTACGCGGAGTCGGCGCTGCGGTCCGCCGAGGGCGCCCAGTTCGCCGGAGACTTCCTGGTCGCCACCCGCACTCACGAGTTCCGGAACCTCGAGATCGTCGTCGTGGACGTCTCGGGCAAGGGGTTGGCAGCGGGTACGCGGGCGCTGCAGCTGTCCGGGGCGTTCGGCGGGCTCCTGGGCGCCCTGCCGGCCGAGCAGTTCCTCCCCGCCTCGAACGCGTACCTGCTGCGCCAGGACTGGAGCGAGGGCTTCGCCACCGCGATCCACCTCGTGGCGGACCTGGACACCGGGGACTTCGTGGTCCGTACCGCCGGACACCCGCCGGCGCTGCAGTGGCGGGCCGGTGCGGGCAAGTGGCTGGTGCACCACTCGGCCGGGCCGGCCCTCGGCCTGATCGCCGACCCGGTCTACGAGGAGCGGATCGGCCGGCTGAACCAAGGGGACGCACTGCTGCTCTACACCGACGGCATGGTGGAGACTTCGCAGCGCGACTTCACGATGGGGATCGACCGGCTGATCGGCCAGGCCGACCGGATAGTCACCCGCC
>JBOHCT010000328.1:0-1551 GCA_050699055.1 Streptosporangiaceae bacterium
CAGCACGTACGGCGCGAGCACGATCAGCGGCCAGTGCCACAGGTAGACCGAGTACGAGACGTCGCCGAGGAACTGCACGGGCCGGAGCCGGGCGAGCCACAGCGTGCCGGCCGGGTGCGCGACCGGCCCGGCGACGATCACGAGCAGCGCGCCGACCACGGGCAGCGCCGCGGCGTACCCGGGGAAGACGGTGTCCGCGGTGAACACGATCGTGGCGACCGCGATGCAGCCGAGCCCGACCCAGGACATCAGGACGCGCAGACGCACCCCACCGGCCGGCTCGGGCCACACGAACGCGACGATCGCGCCGAGGCCGAACTCCCAGATCCGCGTCGGGGTGATGAAGTACGCCACGCTGGGGTTGGTGGACGTCTCCCAGACCGAGTACGCGAGGCTGGCGGCGGTGAGCAGCACGAGCACGGCGAGCAGGCTGTTGCGCCGCACCCGGGTCGAGCGGCGGCGCGCGAGCAGCAGGACGACCGCGATCAGCAGCGGCCAGACCGCGTAGTACTGCTCCTCGGCGGACAGCGTCCAGAAGTGCTGCGCCACCGACGGGGCGTTCTCCGAGGCGAGGTAGTCCACCGCGTTGTGCGCGAGCAGCCAGTTCTGCACGTACAGCGCGGAGGCGCCGATCTCGCTGAAGAACTGCTGCCACTTCTCCTGCGGCACGAACAGGTACGTGCCGCCGGCGGACACCGCGAGCACGAGCAGCGAGGCCGGTAGCAGGCGTCGCGCCCGCCGCGCCCAGAACGCCGCGAACCTGATCCGCCCGGTGGCGTCGACCTCACGCAGCAGGTGCGCGGTGATCAGGAAACCGGAGATGGCGAAGAAGACGTCGACCCCGACGTACCCACCGGTCAGCCGGTTGGGCCACAGGTGGAACAGCAGGACGGCCGCGACCGCGACTGCGCGCAGAGCCTGGATCTCCGGACGCAGCTGTGCCCGCGGAGTGGGACTGGAGGACATACGGGTTCGACGTTACCAATCCGAGACCGTGACCGCCGGTCCGCTCCGCGGGCAGGCCGCGAGAGCGTGACCTGCGTTACCATCAAGTACTCCACGTCGGAGCAGGTCCGAGAACGAGGGTCTGATGATCCGTGGCCGAGAGATCGTCGTCCGAGCTCTGAACGGGGCCCGGGGATCCGCCGTTCGGTTGGTCCTCGGGTGCAGCATGCCCGGTGTCGTGCTCGCCACCGTCCTGTTCTGGCAGTCGCTGTGGCCCTCCTTGCTCCCGCGGACGTGGCTCATGCAGGGGGTGCTCAGCGGCCTGTGTCTCGTCGTCGGGTACGCGGTCGGTGCCGTGCTCGGGTCGGTCTTCGTGTCGGTCTGGAACGCCCTCGGCATCGGCAGGCGGGTCCCGCCGCAGGTAGAGCGTCGTGCGCGGTTCGCCCTCGCCGCGGTCGCGCTGGTGGTCACCGTGTACGCGTTCACCCGGAGCGCGGAACAGCAGGAGTGGAACTGGACGGCGCTCGGCGTGGACCGCCCGCAGGGTTACCGGTACGGCGGGGTGCTGCTCGTAACGCTGCTGATCTGCGCCGTCGCCCTCTGCTT
>JBOHCT010000329.1:0-1545 GCA_050699055.1 Streptosporangiaceae bacterium
CGTGTGGATCGGCCTGTTCGCCACCATCTACCTCATCCAATAGGTAAGGGCCTCGACGTGAGATTCCTCTCCACTCACCGCCGCCATCCGCTCGCGGGTGTGCTCGTCCTCGCCTTCGCACTCGTCGCGTTCGGCGGGCTGTATGCGGCGTTCGCGCCGTCGAAGGAGGCGGCGGCCGACTCGGCTTCCTCGACGAAGATCGCCGAGGGCAAGAAGCTCTTCGCCGTGCAGTGCTCGTCCTGCCACGGCCTGCACGCCGAGGGCGGCTCCGAAGGACCGACGCTCATCGGGGTGGGCGCGGCCGCGGTCGACTTCCAGGTCTCTACCGGCCGCATGCCGGCCAAGCAGCCGGGTCCGCAGATGCAACCGAAGAAGCCCAAGTTCAACGCCGAGGAGACCGAAGCTCTCGCGGCGTACGTGGCCTCCCTCGGACCCGGACCCGCCATCCCGGGCAAGGAGAAGTACGACACGTCCGGCTTGAGCGACGCCGAGCTCGCGGAGGGCGGCGAGCTCTTCCGGACCAACTGCACGGCCTGCCACAACTTCGCCGGCAAGGGCGGGGCACTACCCTGGGGCAAGGAGGCGCCCCCGCTGACCGGCTCCACGCCGAAGCACATCTACGAGGCGATGCTCACCGGCCCCCAGCAGATGCCGGTCTTCTCCAACCAGGTCCTGACCCCGGACGACAAGCGCAACCTCATCGGATACGTCAAGAGCATCCAGGAGACCCCCAACCGCGGCGGGATCGGCCTCGGCCGCCTCGGCCCGGTTTCGGAGGGTCTCTGGGGCTGGCTGGTCGGGATCGGTGGGCTCGTCGTCGCCGCGGTCTGGATCGCGGCCAAGGGAGTGAAGGCCAAGTGAGCGGTACGCAGCACACTGAGCCGGGCGGGGGCATCGAGCCCCGCGCCGATCACGGTGCCGATCACGGCATCGAGCCCGGTGTCGACACGACCGACGGCCACGGGGCCGCGACGGTCGAGCCCGCGGGTGACCCGGTCCCCGATCCGGGCCTTCCCCCGCACGAGCCCCGGTTGACCGATGTCGACCCGAAGGCGGCAGACCGCGCGGAGCGCCAGGTCGCGATGATGTTCGGCCTGTCCGCGCTCGCGACGCTCGGCATGCTGGTCGGCTACTTCGCGGTGCCCAAGGACGCGATCATCGCCAACATGGGCGCGTCGAATGTCGTGATCGGCGCCGGCCTCGGGCTCGCCCTGCTGCTGATCGGCATCGGCGCCATCCAATGGGCCAAGAAGCTCATGGCCGACCACGAGATCGTCGAGGAACGGCACCCGATCGCCTCCCCGGAGCGGGACCGCTCTGAGGCGGTCGACATCATCCTGCAGGGCGGCTCGGAGAGCGGGCTCGGCCGGCGCAAGCTGATCCGGCGCAGCCTGTTCGGTGCGCTCGGGGTCCTCGGCTTGCCGCCGATCATCCTGCTGCGCGACCTCGGCCCCCTCCCGAAGGACAGCCTCGAGCACACGATCTGGAAGCGCGGCGAGCGCATCGTCAACGATGTTGACTACAAGCCGCTCCGACCGGACGACC
>JBOHCT010000330.1:0-1544 GCA_050699055.1 Streptosporangiaceae bacterium
GCTGGTACATGACCGCCGACCCAGCCTCGCCCAGCCGCCCGAAGACCGGCCCTGGCGCGCGACCACCAGCCTAGACTAGATCAACTTCGGCTTCGCCGCGCGTCCGGCAGTGAAATGGATAACCCACCAACTCAATACCGCCGCGGGACAAGCCGTGGAAACCCAGGGTCCCAGACGACGTCAGGCGCGGGTCAGGACACGGGCGATGCCCGCGGCGATCGTAGTGGTGAGGAGCCATCCGACGGCGATGAGGACGGAGGCGAGCCACTGGGTGCCGCTGTCGGCGCGAAGGCGGGGTACAGCCCGAGGTCTGGGGCGGGCAGGAGCAGGTCCAGGGTATAGAGGAGCCTATGACGGCTCGCCCGCAAACCGCGGTAAGGATCTCACGCCGCGGGTACGACTGTGCGGTAGGCGTGACGGAAATCATCCCACGAAGGAGCGGCCGTGACCCGGCAGCCGTCCGGCATCCACCACGTCACCGCCGTGGCCGCTGACCCGCAGCGCAACGCGGATTTCTACCTGCAGGTCCTCGGGCTGCGGCTGGTGAAGCGGACAGTCAACTTCGACGTTCCCGACAGCTATCACCTGTACTACGGCGACGAGGCCGGCAGCCCCGGCACGATCCTGACGTTCTTCCCATGGCCGGGGGTGCCGAGGGGGCGTCGGGGGACCGGGCAGGCCACCACTGTCTCGTTCTCGGTGCCCGAAGGGTCGCTCGGTTGGTGGAAGCGGCGGCTCGAGGATCTGGACGTCACCATCTCTCATCTGGGAGCCCGCCCGGGCGAGGACGCGCTGTCCTTCCACGACCCCGACGGGTTGGTCGTGGAGCTGTCCGCCCACCCGGAAGCCGACCCCCGCCCGCCGTGGGAACGGGGACCGATCGACCCCGAGCACGCGATCCGTGGCCTGCACTCCGTCGCGCTGACGGAGAGCGGGTTCGAGGCCACCGCGGGGCTGCTCACCGACACTCTCGGCTTCCGTCTCGTCGACGAGAGCGATAAGCGGTGCCGGTTCGCGACCGGCGACGGCGGTCCCGGGGCGCTGGTGGACGTGCTCTGCCGACCCGAAGCGCCGCAGGGGCTGGTGTCTGCGGGCACGATCCACCACGTCGCCTGGCGTACCCCGGATGACGAGTCGCAAGGCGCCTGGCGCCAGGAGTTGGTCGACGCCGGCCTGAACGTCACCCCGATCATCGACCGACAGTACTTCCACTCCATTTACTTCCGCGAACCCGGCGGCGTGCTGCTCGAGATCGCCACGGACCCGCCAGGCTTCGCGATCGACGAACCGCTACTCGACCTCGGCCGACGCCTCAAGCTCCCGCCGTGGCTGGAGCCACAGCGCGAGGATCTCGAGCGGGCCCTGCCCGCGCTGAACGTCCCCGATCCGTACGAGGGGCCGGCGCGCCCTCCGGCGCTTAGCCTCGATTCCCGGTGGGCGGGTTGAGTCCGCTCGTGTGCGACGCAGACGTGATGGTGTCGCCCGAACACGCTGGTCAGCTGCCTTGCTGTGTTCATTGGCGCTGTGTACCTCAATGGATCTAG
>JBOHCT010000331.1:0-1544 GCA_050699055.1 Streptosporangiaceae bacterium
CGACGGGTGCCTCCGCGCGTTTCGCGGTCACGATCGCTGCCATGGCGAAGGACAGCTCGCGCAGCCCCTCGTGGCTGGCGGCAGAGACCACGTAGACGTCGAGGCCGCGCGCCTCGAGGTCGGCGCGTACGAAGCTGGCGATCTCGGCGCCGTCGGGGACGTCGGCCTTGTTGAGGGCCACGATCCGCGGGCGGTCCCCGAGCCCGCCGTACCGCTCCAGCTCGTTCTCGATCACGTCGAGGTCCGTGATCGGATCCCGGCCCGGTTCGATCGTGGCGCAGTCGAGCACGTGCACGAGCGCGGCGCAACGCTCGACGTGCCGCAGGAAGTCGTGCCCCAGGCCCCGGCCCTCGCTCGCCCCCTCGATCAGGCCCGGCACGTCGGCCACCGTGAACGTCGTGTCGCCCGCCACGACCACGCCGAGGTTCGGGACGAGCGTGGTGAACGGGTAGTCCGCGATCTTGGGGCGCGCGCGGGAGAGCGCGGCGATCAGGCTGGACTTGCCGGCGCTGGGAAAGCCGACCAGCCCGATGTCCGCGACGACCTTGAGCTCGAGCGTGATCGTCTGTTCCTCGCCCGGTTCTCCCTTGAGGGCGAAGCCGGGGGCCTTCCGCGTGCTCGAGGCGAGCGCCGCGTTGCCGAGCCCACCGCGCCCGCCCGCCGCGATCACGACCTCGGTCCCGGGCCCGACGAGGTCGGCCAGCACCTCGCCGTCGGCCCCGCGGAGGAGCGTGCCGTCGGGAACGCGCAGCATGAGGTCCTCGCCGTTGGCACCACTGCGGTTGCCACCGCTGCCGTGCGTACCGCTGGTCGCCCGGCGATGCGGCTCGTGATGGAAGTCGATGAGCGTCGTGACGTCCGCGGCGACCCGCAGGACCACGTCGCCTCCCTGGCCGCCGTTACCGCCGTCCGGGCCGCCCAACGGCTTGAACTTCTCCCGGTGGACCGAGGCGACTCCGTTGCCGCCCGCGCCCGCGGACACGTGCAGCTTCACCCGGTCCACGAATGTCGGAACCGCCACGACTCACCTCCTCACCCCATCGCTGGGACTCACCCACCGCTGGGACTTACGTCTGAGGGCCGACACGCCGCGGGGTCGCCCCAAAAACGTAAGTCCCAGCGGTGGGGAAATGAAAATGGGGCGGACCGCTGACGCGGACCACCCCATCCTCGGAACGTCCAGTGACTACTCCGCCGGGACGATGTTGACGACCTTGCGCCCACGACGGGTGCCGAACTCGACCGCGCCCTCGGTCAGGGCGAACAAGGTGTCGTCGCCGCCGCGCCCGACGCCCGACCCGGGGTGGAAGTGGGTGCCGCGCTGGCGGACGATGATCTCGCCGGCGTTGACGGCCTGCCCCCCGAAGCGCTTGACGCCGAGTCGCTGGGATGTGGAGTCACGACCGTTCTTGGTCGAAGAGACGCCCTTTTTCGATGCCATTGTCAGTCCTGCCTTGAAATCTGTCTCACGAGAGCTGTCGCGACGTCACTGCGTGATGCCGGTGACCTTCACCTGGGTGTAGTTCTGTCGGTGACCCTGACGC
>JBOHCT010000332.1:0-1530 GCA_050699055.1 Streptosporangiaceae bacterium
GGCCAACACCCCGACCGAGATCCGGTCCTCCAACCTGCCCTGGTCACCAAGTACCTGCTGCCCAGCTCTCGCCATACGGCGATCTTACACCGATGTAACCTTAAGTTGAAGGTATTGGGCTTCCCCCGCCACAAACGCCTCGAGGACTTCGACTTCACCGCCAACCCCAACGTCCCCGCCGCGCTGGTCCACACCCTCGCCAGCGGCGGCTGGATCGCCGCCGGGCAGCCGCTGTGCCTGATCGGCGACTCCGGCACCGGCAAATCCCACCTGCTCATCGGCTTGGGCATCGCCGCCGCCGAGGCCGGCTACAAGGTCCGCTACACCACCGCCGCCGCGCTCGTCAACGAACTGGTCGAGGCCGCCGACGACAAACACCTGTCGCGGACCATCGCCCGCTACGGCCGCGTCGACCTGCTCTGCCTCGACGAACTCGGCTACCTCGAGCTCGACCGCAGAGGCGCCGAACTGCTGTTCCAAGTCTTCACCGAACGCGAGGAACGCGCCAGCGTCGCCGTCGCCTCCAACGCCGCGTTCTCCGAATGGGCCCGCACCTTCACCGACCCCAGGCTCTGCGCCGCCATCGTCGACCGAATCACCTTCGAAGCCCACATCATCGAGACCGGCACCGACTCCTACCGGCTCCGCGCCACCCACCAGCGCCGCAAACCCGGCGAACCGTAACACCACGCGCACCGAGGAGGTGCCGCCGTGCCCCAGCAGCAGACCGTCGACATCGCCCTGACCCCCGACGGTGCCCGAGACCTCATCATCTTCCTCATCGACGTCCACGGCGTCCTCGACCACCTGGACCTCCACGACGCCGACCACACCCGCACCGCCGCCGACGCCTACCTGCACGCCGCCGGCAGCCGCCACACCCTCCCCACCATGATCGGCGCCCTCGACGCCCTCATCCGCCAACTCACCCACCTCACGCACGCCGCGGTCCTCCCCGCAGGCCCACCCCACAGCGGTCACCCACGGGGCGGGGCCAAAACACAGGAGAACTCACCGGACCGCGTGCCCCCAGGTGGAGCCAAAACACAGGAGAACAGTGGGGCCACTTGGGGGGTTGACACGGCCCCGCAGACAGGACACGGACCGTCGGCGGGGGTCTCGAACCGCTGGCCGGCCCAGCAGGCGATGACGATCGTGGGCAGGCTCACGAGCGATCACCTGCCTCGGGGAGGACCTGTTGCGCGAACCGGGCGGCGGCCACCTGGTGGTAGGCGGGGTTGATGTCGACGCCGAGGTAACGGCGGCCAGCCAGCCGAGCGGCCACGCCGGTGGTGCCGGTACCGGAGAACGGGTCGAGCACCAGCCCGCCGGGCCGGCAGCCGGCGAGGATGCACCGCAGCGGCAGGTCGACGGGAAACACCGCGTGATGCCCAGTCCCCGAGGGTCTGGTGGGGAAGGTCCACAAGTCCCCGTCGCAACGCCGGTCGGCATCGATGGGCGCGCGGTCGAACCAGTATTGGGACGAGCGGGTGAGGAGGAACAGCAGCTCGTACCGACAGGCGAGCCGGT